>CAYPSF010000217.1:0-7063 GCA_964413165.1 uncultured Bifidobacteriaceae bacterium | reverse complement strand
GATGTCCGGCCATGAAACACAGTTCTTATTTTGACGGGAAAGTCCAGAGCCTGGGATTGAATACGCCGGAAGGCTACGCCACGGCCGGCGTGATTGAGCCGGGGAAATACACCTTCAAGACTGACGCCGAGGAACGCATGCACGTGGTGGCCGGCACGTTGAAGGCGAAACTGCCGGGGGCCGCCTGGCAGACGTTTTCGCCGGGCCAGTTCTTCGTGGTTCCGGCAACGGCGTCCTTTGATGTTGAAGCCGCCGCCGACGTGGCCTATCTCTGCCATTACAAGAAATAGCGCCGCGGAGCAGGCCGGGAAAAAATATCAGCTGATCGGGCTGAAATTGATGACGTTGGCGAGGGGCTTGTCGGAAAAGACGTTTTTCCAGATTCCCTTTTCATCGCGATAACCCAGGCAGCTGAATTCCAGGCAGTGGACCACGACATGTTCGCCTGTCGGCGGCAAGGCCGGGTCCTTGCCGCCCGCTCCCTTGGTTTCCATGGTTGTCATATTCAATATTTTGATAAGTACTATAATTACATACAATTCGGAGCCGGCCCCAACCCTCTATTGTCCTAAACCTCTGGAAAATTGTCCGGGCGGAATGCCGTTTGGCGCCCGGTGCAAAAGTTTGGAGCGCGCGGGCCGGACGGCGTTGGGAAGGCGATGATGCGTTACTGCGCGCAGATGAAATTCGTTCGTGTCGGGACGTTGGAAGGTTGGCGTCCGATTGGCCGGGTCAGCCCTGCAAACATTCCTCCCACAGCTTGAACACCCCGAGCGCCCGGGTCCAGCGTTCGATGTAAGCGGTGTCACAGCCGGTGGCCGCGAGGTTCTTCACGTCGCGCAGGTGCCGTTCGGAACGCGATTTCCGGATCCAATGGAGCTTGGAGATGATGAGGTCTTCCTTGCTGACGATCCAGGTGTTGAAGTTTTCGAATTTGGCGCGCTGGCGGCGGCCGAATTCGGTGAGGCGATATTTGGTTTGCTGGCAGATGATGCCGTTCACCCGGATGCGGCTTTTCCGGTGCACGAGGTTGAAGAACGACTGTTCGGCGATGGCACTGTCCACCGCCTCCCGTGAAAGCTCGTAGTTGGGGCTGAACAAACGGAACACGACCTCGGCGTCGGTCGGGCGCAAGGCGATGACGAAATCCAGGTTGTGGGGCACGCACGGCAGGTCATAGCCGTTCAGCGCCATCGAGCCCGTCAGCATGTAATCGATCTTTGCCGCGTCGAGGTTCGTGGAAATGTCGCGGACCATGTCGATCTGGTTTTGCATGCGGACCGGGGAGGCGATGCTTCCGGTTTCCGCCTGGATGGCAATGACCGGCCCGCCCCGCAGCAGGGGAAAGGATTCGGAGCCGGGGCGCAAATCCCCAAAGTCGCCGTCCGGGTCTTTTTTTTCAGTAGTCATCGTGCTTTCTCAGGGAATGAATCAGCACAACCCGGGCCAAGCCCCCGGCCGGTCGCCAGCGTCGAAATAGCGTCAATGACGCGCTTTCTGGACGGAGGTTAGTCCAGGTCGCTGCGAAAAGGCGACGCGGGCAGCCCGGCCCGATTGAACAGGTTTCCCTCCGGCACGTTGGCCCAGCCGTATCGGACCGCCACCGGTTGCGGCACCGCGTCGGAATGGACGACGACGGTTTGGCCTTGGATTTCAGCCTGAGCAGGATGAAAAACCTTGTCGGCCCCGGCAACGGTGAAACCCTCGAGCGGGCCGTCCTTGGCCGCCAACGCGCCGCCGACGTGAGTGAAGTACAAAACGGCATCCGGACCCTTGAGCTTCATGGATTCGAACACGGGCCCGGAGTATTCGATTTTTTCGCCATACGCCAGCGCCCGCGCCGCCAGGGCCAGCCGCGCGCCCACCGGCTGTTTGTGCGCCGGATGAATATCATCGGCGTCGCCGCAATCGATTGTCACCGCCATCGCCGCGTTGGGTGTGTGTTGTGCGGTCAGCAACTGCGCCTCGCGGAGTTCCGGCGTATTGCCATTGAACGGTGCGAGTTGGACGAACAGGAACGGGAAGTTGCCCTCGCCCCACGCCTGGCGCCAGTCGGCGATCAGCGCGGGAAACAAGGTGCGATATTGCCGCTCGCGGCCCACGTTGGATTCGCCTTGATACCAGATGACGCCGCGCAGGGCGTAAGGGAGGAGCGGCGCAATCATGCCGTTGTAAAGAACCGTGGGTGCGTTGGGACTTTGGCTGTTGTCCACGGGCGGCCAGCCCACGTCGGCCAGCGAAACACTTTGCCGGCACAGCCACTCGCCCGTGAGCGGAAGCGGATTTGTCTGACCACCGGCATTGACCATCATCCGCATCGGATCGTCTCCGCCCCAAAGGCCGCCATTCCCGCCCGTGTCGAGCACGCGCACGGCGATGATATTATTGGCAGGTTTCAACCCGCTGCCGGGGACGCGGTAAACGCGCGGCAGGTTCCAGCCGATCGTCGCGCCCACCTCAAGGCCATTCACCCAGGTCGTGTCGTTGTCGTCCACCGCGCCCAGGTGCAGTTCCACGCCGGTACCATCCCAATTTTCCGGCAGATCAAACGTCCGCCGAAACCAGAATACGCCGTCGAAATCAGGATACCCGGCCTGTTCCCAATAAGCCGGCAACGTCATCGGTTTCCATGAATTCGTATCCAGGTCGGCGGCGCTCCAGGCGGGGCTGGCCTTCATGCCGGTATCCACCCGGGCATACCAGGCTGCCTGCCGGTCCCGGGTTTCCTGCCGGGCGGCGTCCGGATCGGCGACCAGACGTTTTAAGTCCGCCAACGCCCCGGCAAAATCCGGCCACCGGCTCAGGGCGGTTTCGCTGGTCCAGGCCTCGGCCACCGTCCCGCCCCAGGAACTGTGGATCAACCCGATGGGCACCCGGCGCGCCTGATGGAGATCACGCCCGAAGAAATAACCGACGGCGGTGAAGTTCCGGACCGTTTTCGGCGAGCAGACGGTCCAATGGCCGTTCACCGTTTGGGTGGGAGCGAAGGCTTTGGTTTGCGGAACATAAAATTGGCGAATCTCCGGATAGCTCGCGTCGTGGACCTCCTGCTGCCAGTCGGTGATGGGTTTCTGGCCCGCCCGCAATCCCAGCTCCCGTTCCATGTTCGATTGCCCGCTGCAAATCCAGACTTCGCCAACCAGGATGTTCGTCAGCACAATTTTATTCTTGCCGGAAATCGTCAGAGTTTGAGGTTTGTTTCCGGCTTTCATCGGCGCCAGGCGGACCAGCCATTTGCCGTCCGCGTCCGCCGCCGTGGAAACGCGCTGTCCTGAAAATTCCACCGTGACGTGCTCTCCCGGGTCGGCCCTGCCCCAGACCGGCACCTTCATGCCCTGCTGCAGCACGGCATCGTCGGCGAACAAGGGATTGGGGGTGACGTCGGCCTGGGCAGGGAAAATTCCCAGGGCCAACGCGAGCAGGCCGAAGCGAAAAGCGAAGCGGGGTTCCATATTCGCCGGAGCCTAATGGTGCCGGGCGACCCTGTGAAGGAACAATTTTGATGACTGGACAGAACAGCCCGGCCTCATTTATTCCCCAGGGCCCGGGCCACGGCGGCCGGCAAGGCTTCGCCGGACAGGTTTTTGCCGATGATTTTTCCTTCCCGGTTGAGCAGGTAGGTGGCGGGGAGTTTCTCAATGCCATATTTCACCGCCAGTTTGTTCTGCCAGCCCTGCCCGTCACAATATTGCGGCCAGGCCAGGTTCATCGCCTGGGTGAATTCGGCGAATTTCGCCCGGTCCCGGTCCAGGCTGATGCCGATGATCTCAAACCCCTGGTCGTGATATTTTCCATAGGCGGCCATGACCTGGGGCAGTTCGGCGCGGCAGGACTCGCTCGATGTCGCCCAGAAATCCACCAGCACCACCTTGCCGCGGCAGCGGGTGATGGACAGCGGCTGGCCGGCCATGTCCGTTTCGTTGAAATCGGGGAATGGGGCTCCGATCACCAGCGCGGCCTGGACCTTTTGAGCCGCCCGTTCCGCCGCCTCCCGTTGTTCCAGTTCGACGACGAAATCCGTGCCTTGGAAATCAACCTTGAGTTGTTTGATGAGTTCGGCGGCCCGGGCCGGGTCGTGAAGGCCCTGGTCATAGAACATAGCTTTCATGTAGACGATGCTGGCGACGGCATCCGTTATTTCGCCCCGATGTTTGGCGAGCAGGGCATCGAATAGCCGCAGGTCATCGGCCAGGTCCGGCGCATTCGTTTTGCCGGCGGCCATGTCGTCCCTGACTTTTTCAACCAGGGTCTTGAGTTCACCCGTGGCGTCGGCGGCAACGGCTGACGGGCCCGGGGTGGCGAGGGCCACTGCCGCCAGGAGCAGGAAGATCATTTTTTTCATAAACCAGCCGGAAGCCAACAAACCACATCTCGCGGCCGGCACAAGCCAAAAGACATTCGCCCCGGGCAGTGACTGACCGCGAAATAAACTACATGCACGAACAGAGTCGGGGACAGAACCGATTACAGCGGTTGCAGCAACCCCGTCGCGCTCGAGGCGGTCTAACCAGCGATTGGGTGTTCAATTCATTTCCTGCCTCAGGCCCGTTGCGATGTGCATAACATTGGATAGGCAGCCATTGAGGTCGGCGTAGAGTCGCGATCAGGACGAAAGCCGGGGGACGGATTAAACTCTTCAAGCGTTGGAGGACTGCATTCGGCCAATCATTTCTGCCCATACTTGCTCACGATCCACTGCAATGCGGCTATTTCGCCGAAGGCCCGCCGCCGATTCTCGTAATTGAGTATGTCCTGATCTGACATCGTTGGCAGAAACGATTGGGCCTGTTGTACCAATTCGGTGATGGCTGCCCGGTCCCGGGTGATTTGGTTGACTTGATCCCGAACCGTCTGGCCGTTGTTGCCATAGGGACTGTTGGGATCCATCGCGCCGAGGGCAATTTTTTCGATGGCCATACCGACGAGTTGATTGATCAACATCGGGTCGGTGGCTGGATCCGCGTAGCGATGGCCCAGGTCCATGGCCATCTGCAAGGCGGCTTGCGCGGAAACCGGGTCGCCGGATTGATTGTAAGCCTTCGCCAGATCGACCAGGTCCACGCCTAATTGTTTCACTTGAGGAAGCTGCGACACCATCAGCCAACTGTCGGAAATTCTTTCAGCTTCCGCCGCCGAATAACCGGCTGAGAGATAGGCTTCTTCGTCATCCTGAGCGCGGGCTAACGTATAATCGTCGAAGCCTTTGCCAGAGGCGGCGGTGAGTTCTTGAATGCCCCGGTCGATCTGGCCGGAATTGAAGCAATTGAACGCCGAAAGATAATTGGCCAGCGCATTGTCGGGAGCGGATTTCTCGAATGTATCCAACCATTGACGCTGTTGTTCCGGAGAGGAGTCCCTGGCTAAAACCGCCTCGAACGCCACCTGCGGGTCGTTGGGATATTTCTCCATGGCTTCCTTTAACAGCGCCGGGTCGCCGCTGGTGCGATAGGCGGCGAGGAGACTTGAGGCTTTACGGCCATTGGCCATGAGGAAAGCCTCGACTTGCGCGGCGGTCAGCTTGGGGGCGTCATCTTTGAATCGGGTATATAAATTGGTTGATTGTGAATCCCCGGCGAGGGTGTTGGTTGAAGCGGTGACGTGCATTGGTGGCGCGGGCAGGCGTGGGGTGGGCGGGTGCTTTGAGAATCGCTCGTTCTCTGTCTGCAGTCTGGCCATTTGCTGCCGCAAGGATTGATTCTCCTTGCGCAGTTCGATTTGGGCCTGGTGTTGAACCACCAAAGCGGTGGTCGCGCCGGCAATCACCAGCGCACTAATGCCGAGTGTGAGTTTTGTCGCGGTCATAAGTTTTAGAAAGGTGAGGGTGGTCCCGGTTCCTGTCGCCGCCCCGGTCAGGGCAACGCTGGAAATAGTGACTGCCAGTCCCGCGGGCGCCGCCGTGACGACGTCGGCGGTCAGCACGGCTCCCAACGCTGCCGCAGACAAAGAGACGCCACGCTGTTTCAGCAGGGAATGCAATTTCTCCAGCGCCCGGTTCACGCGCATGCGCGCGGCATCTTCATTGCTTCCCAACGCTTCGCCCACCGCGCGGAAATCACGTTGCTCGAAAAAGCGCAGCAGAATCGCGCTGCGGTCCTCGCTGCCGAGCCGGGTGATGGCTTCATCAAGCATCGGCGCAATCAGTCGCAAATTGGCTCGGGAATCATCGTTTAGCGTGTTCATTTCCATGGCCTCGCGTTCGCGGGATTGACGGCGACGCTCGGTGCGCATGGCCCTGGTGGCCACGTGAAAAGTGTGCTGGTGCAGCCATCCGCCCAACATCACCCCGGTTGAAAGCGTGGGGCCTTTCCTCGCCAGGCCGATAAAGACCGTTTGGGCCACGTCCTCGGCCAGATGGGTATCCCCGGCGACCAGGCGCAGCGCCGTCGAGTAGACAAAGTTGATGTAGCGTGCCACCAGTTCCCGGAAGGCTGATTCCGAGCCGTTCTTTGCGTATTCCGCCAGCAATCTTTGGCTATCCGTCATCGTCTGTTCACTTAGTAAAGCCCCGCCGAAAGCCAAAACCGAACAAATAGTTATGTAAACTGGTGAAGAGGCCTTGCCTCGAGGACGGTTTATAGCCGCGGAGCGGCCACGGAATTCAGATGCGGGCCGTGGGTGGACTACACCGTTTACAGCGATTGGAGCCATCCTCTCTATCACGTCGAGCTTCCGTCCATGGGGTGAACACCCCATGTGACAACCGGGGTGACCTGGCTTTAAACTAAAGGCGAAGACACAGATTTAGACCAGGAAAGCAACAGGTGAGTTATGACGAACGATGGAAGTTCAATCCACAGCGAATTCAAGGCTGACGCAGCAGCCTGGAAGGAAATTGTGCTCCGTTACCAGAAGCCTTCGACCTGGCGGGCTTTGTGGCAGATCATTGACACCGTCATCCCGTATGGATTGCTCTGGTATCTGATGTACCTTTGTCTGCCGGTGTCCTGGTGGCTGGTCGTTCCGTTGGCGGTTTTGGCCGGCGGATTTGTCGTGCGCGTATTCATCATCTTTCACGATTGCGGACATGGCTCATTTTTTAAATCCACGATCGCCAACGATGCGG
>CAYPSF010000216.1:0-7136 GCA_964413165.1 uncultured Bifidobacteriaceae bacterium | reverse complement strand
CCGGAGAAATTGCGTTCTGACACCTGCGTGACGGTGGATGACAAATACGTGCCCAGGAAGCCGGTGCGGGTGCGGACGATAGCGGGCGGCGATTATGTGGTGGCGAGGAATTGTCCGAGTTGGGCGATCGCCAGGGGCTATCAGAAATTGTTCTACTCATGGCTGCCTAAGAGCGGCCGCAAAGCGCGGAAGGCCCCGTCGTTTTTGGTGGCGGTGAATGGTCCGGAGGGCTTGCGGTCGGCGTTTGGGCTCACGGACATTTATGTGCCGTTGGAGGTGTCAAAGTAAGAATCGATTGGGAGCATCGCCGTAACTGGATTTGCCATTACTTGGCACTGTCCGAATTTGGCGGTTGCAGGGTCGAGCCTCCGGCTCAACGCTACAGGAAATCAGGACACTACCCGGAATCTGGCCGGCTGGCTTCAATTGTCATCCGGCGCGGTCTGTTGCAATCGCGTGAGGTCTTGCAGTGCCGCCGGATTGTCCGCAGTGGAATAGGGTGTGGGCAGGGTGCCCGCCCATTTCCAGAATTCCACATGCCCATCGGCGAATGCCAGGGTGTCGCCGTTCTGATGTCGCCACGCCGGAATATTGAACCATTCATTGCCCGTGGCCGTGTAAAGAAAATGGCCATCGTCAATCGTCGCATCATCTTCATCAACAAACGTAAGTGATCTGGACGGGCTGAGGATTTGACTGATTTTGCGCAATGGTTTGACGCCAAATTTAGCCGAGTCCCCCCGCGGTCCGCTCATGAAACAACTTAAAGAATACGTTCGTAAAATCGGAATGGCCGTTCCCAAAACCAGGCTGGAATCCAATGGGCATCGGTAGCATTGGATGTTTTTCACGTAAGGATAAATCGAGCCATCGGTGATGGTCGTTGTGTTCGTGTCCAGGCCGGCGTTGCCGGTGACCCATGAATTCGACGTGCTTTCGACCGCGCCCGCCGCGTTAAAATGCACGCCGTTCAATGCCAGAACGCCGCCCGATTCATCCGCATACATTTGCCACGCCAGATCCAGTTGCTTCTGATTGTTCAAACAACTGGTGCGACTGGCATCTTCTTTTGTCCGCGACAGCACCGGAAACAACAACGCGGCCAGAATGGCGATGATGGCGATGACCACCAACAGTTCAATCAAAGTGAATCCGCACCGTTTCATGTTTTTGGGCCGCAAATTGTGTTGTCTGAAAATTTATTGCGCAATCGCCAGCGTCCATTGCAATTTATTGTGCACTGCATCCGTCACCGTCTGCGTCCGGGTGGTAATTTTGCATATCACATCCTGATTCTCATTGCCGCCCGCAATCATTCCGAGCTCCGGATCAAACCAGAATTCTTCCGAAATTTTCCCTTTCTGGATCTGGACCATCTTGCCCGAAGCCGCCGAAACACTTTTGGATGACAGGTCGCCCGTTCCCAAAACGTGGGCGCATTGGTGATTGTCATGTTGTTCCCAATCTTTGAAGGTATATTTCATGCTGATGGTCACAACCCCGGAGACGTCGGCCACATCGTATTTTACCGACCAGCTTTCGCCGACGTTCATCATTCGATTCGGCAGCCAGTCTCCGCAGGAAAGATAGCCTTTCAACCCATCTCCGCCGAACAGTTCGTTGAAGTCCTGCCGTTGTTCCGGTGTTCCTACTGCGGCAATGTGATTCGTCAATTGGTTCATGCCTTCAATCGTTTGCACTTTTCCATCAGCGTCGATAAAATACTCAAGGCGCGTCCCGATCAATGCACCCAATATCGTCAAGGGATTTTGTTTATTCACGGCCTGGCTTTGTGCAGAATCAAAACTCAATACATTGTGTCCACCCTGCGACGCATCCATCGCTTCATTCGCAAATTCCAATTCCAACTGCCAGCCGCCGGCCGGGAGTTCTTTGAGCGCCGAGATATTGAAATCCTGCGTCCATTTATATCCGGTCTGCGCCGGCTGTGACTGGCCGGGGGATTTCGTTGTCTCGCTATGATTCGATTCCCCGTGCAATTCATATTTTTTCCCGACCATCCATTTGACCTTTAATCCCGCCGGCCCGCCTCGCGCGGGATTCTGCTGCGTCTCATAGATGGCCGTTCCGCTACCGACGGCCAGTAACACGGCCGCGCCCGTAACGACTGCCACCTTTGCTTTTGTCCAGGCCATAAGTTTTAATGCTCCTTTGATGAGAGTTAAGGTCGAACCGGCGGCCGTTGCGCCTTTGACAATCGCAACCGCGGTCGCGGTTTTAGCCAGCACGGCCGGGGCGGCTTGGACGGAATGGGCGGAAATGGCAACGGTAATGACCGCCACCGGAAGAATAACGCCGCGTCTGGAAAAATATTTCCGCAGTTTTTCCAGCGCATAGGCGACCCGTTTCTTGGCGGCATTTTCGCTCGCGCCAAAGGCGGCGCCGATTTCTTGAAAGCTTTTTCCTTCAAAGAACCGGAGCACAACGGCGTCATGATCCTTTTGTCCGAGTTTCTCCATCGCCCCGCCCAACAACGGAGCGATCCGGGTCCAGGCCTCAGGCTCGGATTGATTCAAGATGGATTGCATATAAGCCTCCTGCTCGCGTTGTTGCCGCCGGCGTTGAATGGTCAGGGCATTGGCGCTGGCATAACGGGCCGTGCGGCAAAGCCAGCCGCTTAAGATAGTCTTCGAGCTCAGCGATTCCGCTTTGCGCGCCAGGATGATGAATACCACCTGGGTGATTTCTTCCGCCAGATGCGGGTCATGGACATCCCGGAGCGCGACGGAATAGACCAGATTGACGTGCCGGGACACCAGCGTGGCAAACGCTTCCTCGGAATTGCGCCGGGCATATTCCCGTAGCAACGTCATGTCGTCAGTCATCACTTTAACCATACATTTACGCCGCCGCGAAAAGGTGCCAATTTATTTTCCTTCGCCACCCGCCGGAAATCGGCGCCATTGATGCTTAACAAAACGGATTTTTCTGGTAACCTTTGGCCGGTTTTTCCTCAGTAAGGGTCAAAGCGAATGAAAATGCACTGCCAATCCGCCGCGTTGTTGGTCTGCCTCTCCGTGTTGCCGGTGTCACCGGACTGCCGGGCGCAGGAAACGGATGCGGCCGCACCGGTCGTCGTCAAAACCGTTCCCGAAAACGGGAGCAACGATGTGGCGCCGGGAGCGTTTGAGATCAAGGTGACTTTCAGCAAAGACATGCAGGATGGCACCTGGGCCTGGTGTCGTGCCGAGGAGCATCTCTTCCCGAAAACGCTCGGACAACCACATTATGAAGCCGACAAGCGCACCTGCGTGCTGCCGGTGCAACTGGAGCCAGGGTGCACGTATGCCTGCTGGATTGGTTTGGCTGAGTTTCCCGGGTTCAAGGACACCAAACAACATCCGGCCACGCCTTATCTGCTGACGTTTCATACCCGGGACGACCCGCCGGCGCCCGGCCGCGCGGCTCGATGGTCGGAAGACCTGGACTTTCTGGACAAAGAATTTCCGCAGCGGCACAAGGATTTCGGGAAACTCATTCCGCCCGCGCGATTTCACGCTGAAGTGGCGGCCTTGAAGCTGAATGTCACCAATTTGTCGGATGAGCGGATGGTTTTGGGTTTGACGCGGCTGATCGCCGGCATGGGTGTGGCCCATACCTCAATTAATTGGGGCGCCTTCGGGCATGGTTTCTCCTTCAGTCCTTTGAAATTGCGATGGTTTTCCGACGGCCTGATGGTTGTCGGCGCCCCGGAAAAGTATCGGGACGCGTCCGGGTGGCGCGTGATGCGTATCGGCGCGCTCACGACCGGGCAATTGGAAGGCAAAGTGGCGGATTACATCCCGCACGAGAATCAGGCGTGGCTGCGCGAAGAGGAGCCTGCGTGGCTGGGGAATGTGCAGTTATTGCAGGAGGTCAAGGCCATCGGTCCTGATGGTGTCATCGAATATGAATTGGCATCCGCTGATGGGAAAACCCGGGTTCTCCGGCTCAGCGCAGAAGACGGCGGTGCCGGGAATCGGATAAACGTGATGGATGCGCTCAATATTCCCCGGCCGCTTTATCTGCAAAATCCCAAAAAAGATTACTGGCGCCAGTGGTTGCCGGAATCACGGACGCTTTACTTCCAATACAACCGGTGCGCCGAGGATCCGGGTCAGCCGTTTTCGAAGGTTGCCGCCGATACCATCGCCTTTGCGGCGAGCAATTCCGCGGCGCGGTTTGTCGTGGATTTGCGGGCCAATTCGGGAGGCAATTCGGATGTGGTCATGCCGCTGCTGAAGGGATTGCAAGAGAATCCCTCCCTGTCCGGCCGGGGACATTTGTATGTTTTGATCGGCCCGCGGACTTTCTCTTCGGGGATGATGGATGCGATTTTCTTCCGCGACCGCCTGCACGCGATCCTGGTCGGCGAACCCACCGGCGGCAAACCCAATGGTTACGGCGAAATAGAGAAACTGACGCTGCCGAATTCGCACCTCGAGGTTTTCTATTCGGTGAAATATTTCCGGCAGATTCCCGATGGCGATCCGGCTTCGCTGGACTCGGACATCCTGGTGCCGCTGACCATGAAGGATTTTCTGGCCGGACGCGATCCGGTCCTGGAAGCGGTGTTGAAGCCCTGAAGACAGAAGTCACCGGTCTTCGCTTCCATCCTTCGCTAAGAAACTACGGAGGACAGGCTGAAGTTTCGACCCGGCCAGAGAGTCAGAAGGCGGAGTTTATAGTATCAAGAGCCCGGTTTTCAGTGGGCCCGATTCTTTGCGTCCTCCACCTGCATTCTTTTCGGCGCGCCGGGGGACGTGTGACAGGTGACGGGAGCGGCTCACGGCGGACGGTTCGCTTCACGAAAATCCGTGTCCATGGGTGTTCATCCATGGTCCAAATTCCAGTCTCGCGTTCCGGAGTTCGGATCCGAGGTCGGGGCGCCAGGGGCTTTCGCGCCCTGGCATCCGTGGCGGGAAACCAATTGGCCGGTTCAGTTGCGCAGACGGAAGAATTCCGAGCCAGCGTGAACGGGATATGTGCAGGGCGGCGCGCCGGCATTGGTTACGTCGAGATAAGGACCGGCCGGGTTGGCGGCACTCTGCAACGTGAACGAGCCGGTCCAGTTCAAAACGATGTTGGTGGCTGCCAGGTGCAACTCGAGACGCTGGACAACCGGATCACCCAGCAGACGGGCCATTCCGCTCCGGGAATTATTGCTGAAGGTCGTGAACTTGCCGGCGACTATGATCCGGCCGTCGGACTGGAGTTGAAGGGCGCGGATCTCGTCGCTGGCTCCGGCGCCGGCCCCCGCAGTCGCGTCGAAGGTGGGATCAAGGGTTCCGTCGGGGTTGAAGCAGGCGATTTTCGATCGGGGTTCGCCATTGACGTTATTGAACCGGCCGCCGGCCAGGATCCGGCCATGGCTTTGAACCGCCACCGCCCATACGTAACTGTCGCAGCCCGAACCGGGGGCGAAGGTGGCGTCCAGGGTTCCGTTGTCATTGAGCCGTGCAATGGCGCCGCGGGGGGCGCCGGCCACATTCAGAAATGCGCCGCCGAGGATGACTTTGCGGTCGGGCTGAACGGCGATCGCCGAGACCGTACCGTCCGGTCCCGAGAGGCTGAGATCGAAGTTGGTGTCCACCGTGCCATCCGACAACAAGCGGGCGCAGTACAGACGGGTGATGCCGTTGACCGAGGTAAAATCGCCCCCGATGAGGATCGTGCCATCCGGCCCCAGCGTCACGGCGCCGACTCTGGCCTGGGGGCCGGCGCCTTGGGGATTGAATGTGGTGTCCAGGGAACCATCCGGATTCATCCGGGCCAGATAGTTTTTGCCGCTGCCTTTGAAGTTGGTGAAATTGCCGCCAATAATGATCTTGCCATCCGGCTGGATGGCGGTCGCCAACACGGAGTTGCCGGCTGAGGGAGAGAAGGTCAAATCCAGCAGGCCGGAAGGATTCAGTTGGGCCAGCCGCGACCGGAGAGAGACGGTATCAAAATAAGTAAAAGCCCCGCCCAGGACGATATTGCCATTGGTCTGAAGCGACAGAGCGTTGATGATCGGAATCGTTGCGTCCAGGCAGGTGGCCCGGGTCCCGGACGAAAAAGCTGGATCAACCGAGCCATTGGTATTCAGCCGGTAAATCACGCCCAGCGTTGACCCGCTCCGGCCACCGACGAGAATTTTGCCGTCGGCCTGAGCGGCCAAGGTCCAAAAGACATCGGTGTAAGCCGTCGCGGGAATAAAATTGGTGTCCAAGCTGCCCGGCGTTTGGGCCATAAGGGCGAAAGATCCCAGCAGACAAAACCCGATGCTGATCTGGAAGCGCATTGTTGGTGGGTTGGTTGGCTTCGAAGTTTCGGTTCTGGTGCAGACTTTTCCCGCACCGCTACATCGGGTGGATCCCTGCTGCCTGAGGACAGGGTAAGAACATCTGAAAAAAAGTCAATAATCAATTAGCTGAAATGGATTTAAGGCCAAAGGCTAAAGTTTGGGCCGGGCATCCGGTTTGCCGTTGAAGTTCGGGCGTCGTGACCAAAATTCGCAAAGTGAACTTTCCGCTTTGGGCTACAAACTGGTGGCGGGCTTTGGAAGCCAAACTTCGCCCCACGGGATTTACAGCCATCAGCGTTGATGAGCGGGAAGGAGTGGCTGGTTCCCGGCTGCGGGAGGAGGGATGGGTGCCATTTGTACTAAAATTGGGTCGTTTCCCGCACCGGGTATCCACCGCAAAAGTATAGTGAGATGTTGGTGGTGTCTGTCCCCAAACAGTGCTAATGGTATCTATGGACAAATCCTCTTATCTCAAAACAATTTCCCTCCCGCAAAAACCCGTTGCGACAACCGCCCCGCCCGACACCGTTTGCGTTGATGCGGACATGCAATTTCACCTGGGGCTGAAGTTTGCCGGCAGCGACGGAAGGGCGCCGGATTATGCGCAGGCGGCGGAATGGTATCGGAAGGCGGCGGAACAAAATCATTCCCTGGCACAATTCAATCTCGGAATGATGTATGCCGATGGACGGGGAGTCGCCCGGGATGCCGTCCAATCGCGGATGTGGTATGCCAAGGCCGCGCAGCAGGGAGAAGCCGGGGCCCAGTTTAATTTGGGGAACAGTTGCCATCATACCAGTTTCAGACAGGTGCCGGCGGACGCCGCTGAATCAAGGATCGAAGCCTACAA
>CAYPSF010000215.1:0-7153 GCA_964413165.1 uncultured Bifidobacteriaceae bacterium | reverse complement strand
GCTTGGTGACGCGGTGTTCCTTTTGATCGTCGAACCCGAGCTGGACGGCGTTGTACCCGTCCTTGCCGGCCTGGGTTTTGACCTGCAGGACGCGGTTGGGGCCGGCGAGCACAACGGTCACGGGAATCAACACCCCGCTGGCGTTGTAAACACGCGTGCTGCCGAGTTTCTTTCCTAAAAGTCCGAGAGGCATGTGGGTTCTCCTTAAATCTTGATGGTGATGTCCACGCCGGCCGGGAGATTGAGCTTTTTCAATTCATCCACGGTCTTGGCGGTCGGGTCGAGAATGTCAATCAGCCGCTTGTGCGTGCGCTGCTCGAAGGTTTCCTGCGACTTCTTGTCCGCATGCGGCGACCGCTGGACGGTGAAGCGCTCGATGCGGGTCGGCAGCGGAATGGGCCCGGCGACGCGTGCGCCGGTACGTTTGACGGTGTCGGCAATTTCGCGCGCCGACTGGTCTATGACCCGATGGTCGTAGGCCTTAAGTCGAATTCTGATGCGTTGGGCAGCCATACAAAGAACAATTGTCTGTTAATGGTTTCAATTAAACTACCGCTTCAACTCTTGAAAGCGGACGCGGAGTATAGCAACGAAGTCGTCCGGCGCAACAAGTTTTTTTGAGGAATTTTGGCCCGATTCCCGGGTGTTCTCTAAACCATGGGGAACTTTGATTTCCTGGCGGTTGGCGGCCGGCCGTGACACCCTGATTCCTCTCCAGCAAACTAAACCGGGACCGGAACCGAACGGTGCAAGAATTTAATCGGATCCCGGCTTCAATTTTTCGGCAGTTTTTTGATCCAAATCTGTTGCTTCCGATTCCGTAAAGCTGCCGTTGATCTCCACCTTGCCACCCGCAATCTCCGTCAAGCAGCCACGAATTAAATGGTTTTTTTCATAGTCTTGACCGGTTATGGAGTTGCCTCACACCGGATAGACACCGCCGCCGCCGCGTTCTTGTATGATCCGGGCAAAAAAAATCAGACTATCCGATCTTTAGTGCGGATTCCTTGGTGACTTTTCCGTCAGGCGAGAAACAAGTGACGTCCACCTCCCCCAGCTGCGCAAACAGTGGACGCAACGGCTCCTCCTGCTGGATGAGGCCCATCAGGCAGGCCATGAGCGCCTCGTGATGCTTGTCGGTGGCAACAAAGCCGATGCTGCATTCCCCGCAAGCGTTGCCATGCTTGCCGTACCACTGGTAGAGGCGGTCCACCATCAGGCCAAACTGCGACTCGATGTCATCGTCCGGCTGTACGGCGATGGTCAGGTCGATGCCCTGGAGTTCGCGTCCATCCTTCTGGATTGTCTTTTGTTCCGCTTTAACCATGGTGTCTTATCGGGTGAAGGTGAACGCCTGAATGCTTCCGACCCGACCTGGCGTTGGCCCGGCCAGGGAAAGCACACAGTCTGCCCTCTTGGTCATGCCTTTTCAATACGCCGGTTCGGGACGCGATGACAACTTTTTTATTTGGCCGGCCGTTGGCTGACGGCCGGAACTTTAAATCCCGGTCCGTTATTGATCGGTTTGAAATTCAAAGCCCGTCCCCCGGCCCGCCGGCTTCCGCCACCGGATCCGCGGGGCACATTCCATCGTTACCGACAGCACCAAGCTGCGCGATTTGAAATTCAGGGGGACCGGCACGGTTTTGGCGGTTGAACGGGGCCGTTCGATGAGTGGCGAACCACACAAGGACGGAGGCGGGATTTCAGAAGTTTTCATCGCGTTCCGCGTCTTGCTTCAGCACCTCGTAGATCATGGCTATCAACCGGTCGGGGCCTTCTTCCTTGGAGACAAAGCCCGAGGCGCCGGCGGCGCGGGCCAGGCGCTCGTTGCGACGCACATTGAACATCGTGGCTGCCACTATGGGCAGCACCGGCAACCGGGCGCGGAGAGCCTTGATCAAGTCCAGTCCGCTGGAGGACTTGAGCTGGATGTCGGTCAACACCACATCGGGTTGCAGCGACAGGATAGCCGGCAACTCCGGCACATCGTCCGCCTGGCCGCAGACGATCAGGTCCGGCTCGCGTTCGATGGCTTCGACGAGGCTTCGCCGCATCAGGGGATGGTCTTCAACCACAAAAACCCTTTTCTTCCGGCAGCACGGGCCACCCGACCCGGGCGCTTGGGGATCCGCTTTCATTTTTTCACCTTCATCAGGTTGGCCGACAGCTGCCGGCGATATTCCGTGGGGGACTGGCCGGCGATGCTTTTGAAGATGCGATTGAAATGCGTGAGCGACTGAAATCCGACTTCAAAGGCAATTTCGCTGACCCGGTAATTGATATTCAGCAACAGGTTCTTCGCCTTCTCCACCCGGACCAGGGAAACATACCGGGCGAAATTCACCCCGGTGACTTTCTTGAACATTTTGCAGAAGTAAAACTCGCTCATCCCGGCCTGCCGGGCCACGCCGGCGAGTGACAGCTCTTCCTGGCAATTGAGCTCTATGAATTGCCGGGCGCGCGTGATCTGCGGGGGCTCGGTGTCTTTTTGTTGCAGCAGGATTTGGCTGGCCAGCACGCCGAGCTGGTCGGCGAAAAATTGGAGCAACCGGATCGTCGCCTGGTATTCGCCCGGCTGGACGACCGGCGTTTCGTTATAGCTTCGGGCTGCTTCCTGCCGATCCACCTTGAGGCCCCAGGTCTTGATCAGGTCGAGGGCGCGATTGGTCTGCTGCGGTTTAGGCGGGGTGAAAAAAACCTGGCCGGTCTGGAGGTAGGCGATGATTTCCTTGCCAATTTTCACGCCCACGGCCGACTCGTTGAGGCCAAGGGCGCAGCGCAAAGTGCAGGGCACGCCATTGACACCGTTACAGATTTTCTCCTGCATCCGCAGACAAGCCGCGCACGAATGGTTCTCCTGCGACATCAGCAGGCAAAAACCGTTCTGGCGCCGGTCACCCTGGTGGGCCAACTGCCAGCCTTCGACCGCCCGCAAAGTCAGCGGCAATCCGGTGGCGTCGCCGAAAGCCCGTTGATATTCGCGGAAGATGGTGGAAGCGGCCAGGGCCTCGACCAACCGGTTGTTGGGAAGGTTGGCAGCGGGCGGGTTGCCGGGTGGGCCGCCAAAATTCAAGGGCGTCACTTCCCGCTGATGATTGGCGACGGGCGCAGGCGGCCGCAGGGGAGTCTGCATCCGGGTGACTGGCGCGTTGACCTCGGTCCGAACATTCGTTGCATTCATGTGAACAGATTAAAGCTGGAAGGAATTCCGGGCTATTGGGGCGAAAGACACGCGTAGGTAGGGCTGGAAAGCCACAACGGATAAGGAAAATGCTTATCACCCCACCCCGGCAAGTCGCCCCATCGCTTTGAAAGGAACGTCGGATTTATCCGGCAGAAGGCCCCGAGACATCCGTGCATTGCCGCATGAATACAGCGTTCCAGTGGCAGGCTCTCGACACAGCTACATGTCCGGCCCGCCCTGGGCGGTGACCCACCGGATAGCAAATCGCTGGAATTCCGGCGTAGTCTTGAGACCGAGCTTCTCCTTGATGTGCGCCCGGTGCACATCCACCGTCTTGGGACTGAGATGCAGGCGATTGGCGATTTCCTCGGTACTCCAGCCCCCGCCAAAGAGCCGCAATACTTCCAGTTCGCGATCCGATAATTTCGCCTCCGGCCCGCCGCCCGTCTGTCCGGCCGGACCGACCATGGATTCCAGCATCTTCGCCGACATGCGCGGGCTCAGCGCCACCTGGCCGCCCAGTACCGTGCGGATGGCGGTGGCGAGCTGTTCCGGCGCGTCACCTTTCATCACGTAACCCCGTCCACCCGCCCGCAGAACCCGTGAAGCATAAAGCGATTCGTCCTGCATGGACATTGCCAGCACGGGGAGACCGGGGTGAAGGACCTGGATGTCCTTGATAAGCTCCAGGCCGTCCTTGTCCGGCAACGCCATGTCCACCAGCACCAGATCCGGCTGCAATTTCGCAATGGCCGCCATCGCCTCGCGCGCCGTGCCCGCCTCGCCGCACACCTTCAGGTCCGCCTCGCGTTCGAGCAGGTCGGCCTGCCCCCGCCGCATCAGGGGATGATCGTCCACCAGCAAAATTTTTATTTGCTTGGGACGGGACGGGGATGATTTCTTGCCGGGCATGATTGGTAGCAGCCGGTTCACCCGGCTTTTTCCGCAATATTCAGCGATTCCAGGGCGGCTTTGGGCACCGAGCAAATCACCGACACGCCGCCTTTGGGCTGGCTCAGCACCACCAATCTCCCGCCGATCAACCGGGCGCGCTGTTCCATTGTGTGCAGGCCGAGACCCCGGGCACGGGTTACCGCCGGGAATCCGATGCCGTTGTCCCGCACCCGCAGCTCCACACTGTCGGGTTGGGGAACCAGTTCCAGCTCAATCCGCGTGGCCCGGCTGTGTTTGAGGGCGTTGTGCACCGCCTCCTGCGCAATCCGGTAAAGATGGCTGGCCACGGTCTGGTTGTGCATCAGGACGGTGGCCTCGCCGGTGAAAGCGCAGGTGATCCCGCGTTCACCGCCGATGCGCTCGGCCAGGTTCTCCAGCGCCTGCAGCAACCCGTCCGGGGAAGGCGGGACGGCATATAATTCATGGGCCAGAGTGCGCACCTGCGTCAGCGCGGTGGCGATTTCCCGGGCCAGTTGCCCGGCGGTTTCCGCCTGAGGCGCATTCGCCGCCTGCAAATCGCGGCGCAAGCCATCCATCAGAAAGCGCAGACCGCCCAGCTGTTGTCCCAGGCCGTCGTGCAATTCCCGCGCAATCCGCGCCCGTTCCTGCTCGGCCGCCGCCGCGACGGCCAGTTCCAGCTGCCGGCGCTCGGAAATGTCGCGGGCGATCTTGGAGGCGCCCACAATTTTGCCCTGGCTGTCCCGGATAGGCGAGATGGTCACCGAAATTTCAACGCGCTTCCCGTCCTTGCGCATGCGCACGGTCTCGTAATGGTCCACGCTTTCGCCCCGCGCAATCCGGGCCAGGATGTCCGCCTCCTCTTTCACCCGCTCCGGCGGGAAGATCATTAACATCGGCTGCCCCACCGCCTCCTGCGTTGAATAACCAAAAAGTTTCTCCGCGCCCCGGTTCCAGGTCGTGATGACACCGGTCAGCGATTTGCCGATGATGGCGTCGTCCGACGACTCAATGATGGCCGCCATCCGGCGGAGGGACTCTTCCGCCTGCTTCCGGGCGGTGATGTCGGCGCGGATGGCGATATATTGGCGGGGTTTACCTTGCTCGTTGAGGAACGGCACGATGGTCGTTTCCACCCAGTACAATGTGCCGTCCTTGGCCCGGTTCTGGATTTCCCCCTTCCAGACCTGCCCGCGTGAAATCGTGGTCCACAGGTTCCGCATGAACTCCTTGTCATGATGGCCGGAATTGATGAGGCGATGGTCCTGCCCCAGCAACTCCTCGCGCGAATATTTGGAGATGGAGCAAAACTTGTCGTTGACATAGGTGATCTTTCCCTGAGGATCGGTGATGGCCACGATGGCATGCTCGTCGAGCGCGGCCTTCAGTTCGACCACCTCACGGTACTGTTCATCACCCGTTTGCATTGAAGCTTTCATCAGCGCCTGTCGGTTCCCGCCGTCCGGCCGGAAACCGGTCCAACCCCTTACTGGTTTGGACGGGTCGGTGCACCTTCATCCCGACTCCTTCCCAAAACTCCGCTTGCCAGTGCTTAGCGCAGGCCGTGGAAATATACAACAGTTTTTGATGTTAGACATGAAAAAATATGATTCGGGTATGGAACGATATTTTTGACGAATCATTGGATCGGTTCCCTCTCCCCGTGTGGCAACGCGGGGAGAGGGTGGCGCGAAGCGACGGGAGAGGGGGTTGTTTATGACTTGGCAGAGACATCGATTTTTGGATGGGGAAGAATCAGCACCACCTCCCCGGCCCTCTCCCCTGCTTCGCGGCGGAGAGGGAGAACTCTGCCAACCTTAAGCGATAGCTGATTATCGGGCTAACAAACAATCCCGGGATCTCTGAAACATGTCGGATAAAAAAACGGCGGCTTCCGTTTCCGGAAGCCGCCGATAAACTTGATGGTCAAACTCTACGTCCGGGCCGCGGGCTTCTTGGCCGCCTGGTCCAGGATCGTGTCGAGCACGTTCTTCGGCACCTGCTCGAAGGTCAGCGGTTCCATCGAATACGACGCGCGGCCTTTCGACAGCGACCGGATGGCCGTGGCGTAACCGAACATTTCAGCCAGCGGCACGTGCGCATTCACGATCGTCTGGCCCTGCTTGGCCTCAATGCTGACGATCGTTCCGCGACGCCGGCTGACGTCACCGATCAAATCGCCCTGGTATTCGTCGGGCGTGGTCAGCTCAACTTTCATGATGGGTTCGAGCAGGATCGGCGCGGCCTTTTTGAAGGCGTCCTTGAGCGCAAAAATACCCGCCATCTTGAACGCCAGTTCGTTCGAGTCCACTTCGTGGAACGTGCCGTCCGTCACCTGCACCTTGATGTCGATGACCTGGTAGCCGGCATAGACGCCGCCCTTGATGGCTTCTTCGATGCCGTCAATGACCGCCGGGATGTATTCCCTGGGAATCGCACCGCCGACGATTTTATTTTCCACCTCGACGCCCTTGCCCTTTTCATTGGGCTGGACCTCGACGCAGGCGTGGCCGTATTGACCGCGACCGCCGGATTGACGGATGAATTTGCCTTCGCCTTCGGCGGCCTTGGTGATGGTCTCGCGATAGGCAATTTGCGGCGCGCCGGTGTTGCAATCCACCTTGAATTCGCGCTTGAGCCGGTCGCAAATGATTTCCAGGTGCAACTCACCCATGCCCGCGATGATGAGCTGGCCGGTCTCCTCGTTGGTGAAGCAACGGAAGGTCGGGTCTTCTTCCGCCAGCCGCTGCAGCCCTTCGGACATCTTGTCGCGATCCGCCCGCGTTTTCGGCTCGACCGCCATGCTGATGACCGGCTCTGGGAACGTCGGCGGTTCGAGCGTGACGTCGTAGTCCTCGTCGCACAACGTGTCGCCGGTGGTGATGTTGCGCAGGCCAACCAGCGCGGCGATGTCGCCGGCGTAAACCTGGGTGATATCCTTGCGTTCGCTGCCCTGGATGATCATCAGGCGGCTGACGCGCTCGCGTTTGCGGGTGCGAGGATTGTAAATCGTGTCGCCCTTTTTGAGCGTGCCGGAATAAACGCGGAAAAACA
>CAYPSF010000214.1:0-7177 GCA_964413165.1 uncultured Bifidobacteriaceae bacterium | reverse complement strand
ACTGTTCGATGCCGTCGAGCGGAGTGACCTCGTACATGGTCTTGACGCCGGCGCCGAAAAAGCCCGCTGCATTGTGGCGCACGGCATTTTCACCGATCACCGCCACCGACGTGAGGTTGGCCACATTCAGCGGCAGGGCGTTGGTTTCATTCTTCAGCAGGACCATGGATTCCTCGGCGATGCGTTGGGCGGTGGCCCGATGTTCCGGGGTGTTGAGCGAGCCAGGCGGGCGCGGGTCGAAAACGCCGGTGGCAAACATCACGCGCAAGCTGCGGCGCACCTTGTCGTCGAGCACGGACATCGGAATGCCGTTGGTGCGAAGGGCATCCCGGAACCGGTTGGCCAGGAAAAAATTGGCGTAGGCCGACTTGTCCTCCGATCCGACGAGCGTGCCCATTTCCACGTCCAATCCGCCCAAAGCCGCCTCACGCATACTGTGGGTGCCGCTCCAGTCGGACATCACCAGCCCCGGGAACCCCCATTCGCCCTTAAGAAGTTTGTTGATGAGATAATCGCTGTAGGCGCAGTACTCGCCGCGGAATTTTGGATAGGCGCCCATGACCGCCCAAACGTGGGCCTCCTTGACGGCCGCCTCGAACGGCGGCAGGTAAATCTCGCGCAGGGCGCGGTCATCCATGTCCATGTTGATGCTGCCGCGCCCGTCCTCCTGGTTGTTACCGACAAAATGTTTCACGCAGGCGGCGACGCCGTTGGATTGCACGCCTTCGATGTACTTCACCCCCAGGCGCGCGTTCAGGTATGGATCTTCGCCCAGGTATTCGTAAATCCGCCCGCAAATCGGCGTGCGCGCGATATCCACAATTGGTGCGAGGAGGACGTCCTTGTTGCGCGCCCGCGATTCCTGTCCGAGCACGTTGCCGAAGGCGGCGGCCAGGTCCTCGTTCCACGTTGACCCCAACGCGCTCAGCGCCGGCAGCCAGGTGGCGTAATCGTCGGTGCGCCCGGCGGCATTCCATGAGTAGGGCCCGACATCTTCGCGTACGCCATGCGGGCCGTCGGCGAACCAGCGGCGCGGGATGCCGAGCCGTGGCACGGCCGCGGTAGAGAACTTTGAATCGGCATGCACCTGTGAAATTTTTTCCTCCAATGTCATGCACCGGAGCAGGTCCTCGACGCGTTTCTCAACCGGCTGGCCCGCGTCGAGATAAAGCGGGCGTTCTTTGGCAACGGTTTCGAACGCCACCGACACCGCCTCGCCGTTGTAGGTCATCGTGCGATCCGGCGATGGCGCGAACGAGAAATCCACCGGCTTGTCCGGCGTAACGAGCACGACGTTGAACGTGCGTTGCTGGAGCATGCCTTTGAATGAGCCTTCGCGTTTGCCGAGGGTGAGGGTCTGGCTCTTTTCGTCCCAGCGGATGGGGATGCGAGCAAAGGCACCTTTTTCGTAGCCGTAGGTGAGGCCGTCGTCTTCGTAGAGCGTGAAAGCACCATCCGCGCCCGCGTAAACGTAAAGCGTGATCGGGTCGGCGGGTTTCTCGCCGGTGTATTGCAGGTCGGGCCCAAACGGAATGATGGATCCGGCCCGGACGTACAATGGCAGGGAATCGTACGGCGCCGGGGCGTCGATGGTCTGGCCGCCCGGCGTGCTCGTGCCCGTCCAGAAGTCGTACCAATCACCAGCGGTGGACGGCAGATAAACGTTGCGGCTGCGCGCCTGGTAGGTGGTGACCGGCGCGACCAGCAACGTCGGCCCGAACATGTATTCATCGACAATTTCTCGGGCCTTGGTGTCACTCGAAAAATCCATAACCAATGGCCGCATCATTGTTCCGGCGTCCTGTGTCATCGCACCGGCGAGCGAGTAGAGGTATGGCAGCAGGCGATAACGCAGGCGGTCGAACTTGACGATGGTCTGATAAGCCGGATGGTCGTCGCCGCCGAATGTCCACGGTTCGCGCGGTTTCAATTCGCCGTGCAGGCGCGTCAACGGGCAGAACGTGCCAAACTGGAACCAGCGGGTGTTGAGCTCGCGCCATTCCTCGGTCGCCTTGGGCGTCTGGTTGGTCGCGGAAAACCTTGTGTCCATCGTGTATCCCCCGATGTCCATCGTCCAATACGGCATGCCCGAGACGCAGAAACCCAGCCCGGCGGGAATTTGCTTGGCCAGCCCGGTCCACGTCGCGGTGGTGTCGCCGGACCACGTGGCGGTGGCGTAACGCTGGATGCCGGCGAAACCCGAACGCGTGAGAATGAAGACGCGCTGATCGGGTGCAACGCTGCGCTGGCCCTCGTAAACGCCTTTGCTGTTCAACAGCGCGTAGCCGTTGAGCTCACGCGAAGCGGTGCCCGCCGCCGTGGGCATCAGGTGGCTGCGCTGGCCTTCGAGCGTGGGCGGCGACGGCGTCAGGTCCGGTTCGGTGGCGTCCATCCACCACGCGTCGATGCCCTTGCGGAACAGCCCCGTATTGATCTGCGACCAGAACAGTTTGCGCGCACCGGGATTGAACGCGTCGTAAAACGTGTACGGAAAACCAATCCAGTCGATTAGTCCCTCCTGCAAATTCGGCTGGTAGAGAAACCCGGCCTTTTGCAGCGCGTCGAAGTTGGTCGTGCCGGTGTAAAATTTGCCCCAGACCGAAATCATGACGTGCGCGTGCCGGTCGTGCAAGGCCTTGAGCCACCCGTCCGGGTCCGGAAACCGAACCGGGTCGAACCGGTGCGAGCCCCAGTCGTTGCTGTGCCAGTATTGCCAGTCCTGCACGATGTTGTCGAAGGGGATGGCCCGGCGGCGGAACTCGTCCACCACGTCGAGGCTCTGCTGCGCCGTTTCGTAACGCTGGCGCGATTGCCACAAACCGAACGCCCATTCGGGCATCAACGAAGCTCGCCCGGTCAACTGGCGGAAACCGGCGATAACCGTGTCGAGCGCCGGGCCATAAACGAAATAATAATCCTCGCCGTCAGCCACCTCGGACCACAGCGACGTGCTGTCATCGTGGTTGGGCGTTTTCCAGGTCAACTGCATCGTGCTCGCCTCGTCACCGCCGTGTTCGAGCTTGAGGGCGTAATGATGCCCGGCCTCGAGCCGGACCTTGATCTGGTCGCTGTCCGTCAGCCAGTTCTGCCGCCAATGGTCGACGACCAGTTTGCCGTCCAACCACATCCGGATGCGGCCGTTCGAATACGTCTTGAACTGATAATCGCCGGTCGCCGGCGCCACGAGTTCACCTTCCCAGCGATGCCACGCACGCAGACGCGGAACGCGCCGGCCACCCTCGAAAGCAACGACATTGGTGGAATGCGGATTTTGCAGTTCATCAGCATTGGCGTCGGTGAATGTGCCGGTGGTAAGGCCGCCGGGTTGGTTGGAAATGTCCACGAGGCAATCGGCGGGGATGGGCATGAATTGGCGCAGGTCGCCGAAGCGGGTGAACGAGAGATTATCCCACAACACGCCATAGCCGCGACTCGACACGAGAAACGGCACGACGACGTGTGTATTATGCTGCCAGAGGTCGAGGTCCCAGCCCTTTATGTCGAGAATGCCGATCTGCCGCTGGCCGAGACCGTAAAGCGATTCGTCGGCGTTCGGCTCCCATTGCTGGCACACGTGAAAAGTTGATTCACCCTGCACCTCGGCGGACGTCAGCGCGCGGCTGCCGGACTTTTCGGCGAGGACGGGTTTGCCGGCGGTATCGAAAAATGAAACCGCACCGGTGACCAGGTTCACGTGCACCTGGAGTTTGGCAGTCGAGAGCGTTGCCACATTTTTCTGGGTATCGAGTTGCCAATGAGTTTTCTCCTGGCGACGCACCTCGGTGGCGGGCGTGCTGCGGGTGAAAAACGCGCGGTCCTTGGCCACGGCAACGCGGACGACGTTGTCGGCGTAAACCTGGATCCGGAGCATGGTGCCGTCGTTCAGTGGAACGACCATGCCATCAGAGAGTTTTTCGGGCAGCAACGGAATGGGAACGGGGACGCCACCGGGCTTGCCCGGCGACGCGGTGTCGGCCGGCGCGGGCATCGGGCTGCCGGCCAGCATCAGCGTGGCAAGCGCCAGGCATGAGAAAAGAGCTTTCACGTTAAGCGTCCATCTTGAGCCAAGCTGGTAATTTCGGCAATGACGTCAAATTGGATGACTTGACGTGACGAAACTTTTTGCCTCGGTTGAGGTGTCAGCCTGGACCAGCGAGTGAAACGGTCGTTTGCGCCAAATTAGCACAATCGCGTGAGACGGCCTGGCCCATCTGGCGCATTTAACAGCCCGGTGGCTCGCACAGAAATCTTCCAATATCCCAATAATAACCCCACAAACAGTCGAAAGACTGTCACTGGTACTGGCCGTGCTTGGAACATGCCAATCATCCAACCTTCGCTCGAACGGAGGTCGGCCAGAAAAAAACCAAAACAACCAGTGAACTAAAATGAATCCTCCTATCTATTCAGCGGTCCGATCTGTCGGTGTACTCAAACCCATCTTCCAGGACCAGCCGGTGGACGGGAAAATATTTGCGGATACGCTGGATATCCTGGGCACGGCCTTCTGGCTGAAGAGCGAAAAAGTTTTGATCACCTGCGCCCACGTCATTCGGGGTCTGGTGGATACGCCGCTGGTGTTGGCCGGCCTGCTCGTGGTCGGCCACCAGGGCAGTTATGTGCGGGCCACCGTCGATGCGCTGGATTATACGCACGACCTGGCAGTCCTCAGGCTCGTGGCGGATTCCGACATTGTCGAACCTGAAGCGGCGACCGGGCTGGTTCTGGCCAACAGCTATCCGGAGACGGGATCTCGGGTCGGTTATGCCGGATTTCCGCTGGGACATCAGTTGCTCGATGTTTCCCAGGATCCGACGTACGCGGTGGGAGTGGTGGGCACGCAAAAGCGACCGAATCCGGGCCGCAAGAACATTCAAATTTCCGGGCCGGTGGTCGGCGGTTACAGCGGATCACCCGTCGTGCAGGAATCCCGCCCCGATGAGGTAATTGGCATTGTCAGTGACAGTCCGTCCAAGGAAGCGGGCCAGGCCAGCATCTTCATGGCGACTTCGTGGGAGCATATTGCCGCGATCGCCCGCCTGGCCATTTCGTAGCCGGACCTTCACCGCGCAAGCAATGTTATCGACGTAGAAAAAACTCAGCGGCTTTGCCGGAAAAAGCCATGCAGGCCAACGGCACGCAACAGGATAATTTAATCCGCGTCAAACATCGCCTTCACGATGGAGGGGCGAAGTGCCTGCGGGCATTTCAAATGTTTCAACGGTGGGTGACGCCGGGTGCGCTCGATTCGCCCATACCAGCATCGGACAGCATGGACTCGTCGCGTTCAAATGCGTCTTGTCAGCGGACGCTTTCGGGAGCACCGTCCGGGAATTCCCATCTAACGGAATATGAATGTGCCACCTAACTTTGCCCGGACTTTTATAGCGGTGATCGCAGCAGTTACGTTGCAGGCGCGTTCCGCCGAATGGACAGAAATGGGAAAACTCGTCGAAGGCAACACCGCGTTTGCGCTCCAGCTTTTTGGCAAGTTGCGGGCAAATGAGGGCAATCTCATGCTTTCGCCCTACAGCATCTCGTCCGCGTTGGCAATGACCGACGCCGGAGCCCGCGGCCAAACCGCCCAACAGATGCAGCAGACACTCCACTTCGATCTCAGCCAGACCGACCGGCACCCCCTCTTCGGTCGGCTCGACAAAGCTTTGAAGGCGGCGCAAGGCAGCAACGAACTCAACATCGCCAATTCGCTCTGGCCGCAGAAAAAGTACCCGTTCCGGCAGGAATTCCTGGGCTTGCTTAGGAAGAATTACGGCGCGACCGTCACACCGCTGAATTATGCAGGGGACGCCGAACAGGCGCGGGTGACGATCAATCAGTGGGTGGACGATAAAACGCAGCACAAAATTGCTGAGATCATCGGGCCGAGGATGCTCGACGAATCGACGCGCATGGTGCTGGTCAACGCGATTTATTTCCAGGGCACGTGGGCGACACCGTTTCCCGAATATGCGACGCAATCCGACCAGTTCTACGCCAAACCAGACACCACCGCTACCGTGCCATTCATGCACAAGCGCGGCCGGTTCAGCTACGGCGTAAACGACCAGCTGCAAATGATCGCCCTGCCGTATGCCGGGCGGAAGCTTGAAATGCTCATCCTGCTGCCGCGCAGCCGAGACGGAATCGGGCAACTGGAAAACAGCCTGACCGCAGCCAGCCTGTCAGCCTGGACATCGGGGATGCGGGATGAGCAAGTTAACGTGGCGCTGCCGAAGTTCAAAATGTCCAGCGGTTTCGATCTCGCACAGACACTCATAGCTTTGGGTATGAAGGACGCATTTGATGAAATGGCGGATTTTTCAGGCATGGATGGATCGCACTGGCTGTACATCAGCGCCGTGTTGCACAAGGCGTACGTTAACGTGAACGAGAAAGGAACGGAAGCCGCCGCCGCGACCGGCGTCATAGTGAAACTTGGCGCTGCCCGCCCCCCGGTGGACCCGTCCCGGGAGTTCCGGGCTGATCACCCGTTCCTTTTCCTGATCCGCGACTCGACGACCGGCTCCATTCTTTTTATGGGACGCGTCGCAAAACCGGGAGATTGAGAAGGAGACGGCGAATATTCAAACACACGGCGTCAGCTTCAGAGAAGCTGCGGCGATTTTTCGGGACGGAGTCTCGAGGATTGATCCTGATCTAAAACACAGCATTGGCGAAGAGTGGTGGGTTGTTTTAGGACCGGATAACCAGAGTCGCGTTTTGGCAGTCGTCTTCACGTTGGCGCGAGACTGAGACTGGCACGACCAGTTACCTCATTATATCGGCGCGTGAAATCAGCACAAACAAGGTCTCACAATTTCTAAAACGGTTGGTAAAGCTGGGCGGTCAAGATGCCCAGCACTGGCCTTCGGACATGCACAATCGAGAACATGGCTTTTTCGGCCTGCACGGGCTGAAACTGTTTCAATCTGTTTCAATGGGCGCGCTTTGGAACAAAACGCTCATTTTCCCAAGGAAAAGAATGGCGGGAGCGGCGGGGCTCGAACCCGTAACCTCTGCCGTGACAGGGCAGCGCTCTAACCAATTGAGCTACGCCCCCGCAATGGGGCTTGCGAAGCTAGAAGATGCACGGGAAAGCGTCAAGGAGCTTCGCGGAAAAAGAAATCCGGGCAGCAGACGCCAAGGAGGTGGGGGTGGGGAACCCCGCTGAAGAAAC
>CAYPSF010000213.1:0-7191 GCA_964413165.1 uncultured Bifidobacteriaceae bacterium | reverse complement strand
AAAATGCTCTAGTGGGTCGAGACACGAATGAAGCCTTGCCGGGACGGATTGAAGGCGGAGAACGGGATGATCATGGTCTTCAAGGTGCCATCACCGGCGACATTCGAATAAGTCTGCCAGTTGCCCAAAATCAGGTTCGTTCGGTATTGGACGGTGTTGGTAAATCCAGTCTGTGACTGGAAGGAGAACAGGAAGTTTGTGCCGTTGATGTGCGAATTGAGCAGGGTGACGTGTGGGGGGGCGGTGGTGACCACGAAGACGGATCCGGCGGTTGAATACAGATTTGCGTTTGCGGCCCAACCGGCAACCGTTTGCGAATCCGCGGAGTCCACTGGAATACTGAATGACACATTCGGGAAATTGTTGGAGACATAGTTTACATCCAACCGGTTCGTCCCGGCGTCAAAGCCGGGCGACCAACCGGTCGCGTTGATCGGCAGAAAGGCGTACGTATAGTCGCCGAAGTTGGTAGTATTGTACCGGGAAACATTCAACGAGGAATAATTCGTCGGTCCGAGCCATTGGACGGTGGCGCCCGACGAGATGCCGTTGGCCCCGTTGGTGGGCGTGATGATGTGGACAACGGGAAGCAGGTTGGTGGTCAACCCGTTGATGCCGACGCTGAACTGGAACTGGCGTTGGCCCGGCTGGCCATAGTTAATGTACAGGCTCCAAAGGCCATTCGTACATTCGTTGAGCACCGTGTCCAGGGAATTCAGGATATACGAGCTTGAACCGCCGCCGCCCTGGTCAGCCTGGCTGCTGAAAAAGTTGTTGGGCGATTGCACGCGGTTGGTAACGGTGCCGGCGCCGGCCGGGATGACGGAATTGAACCCGGGGAAAAGAATGTAGATATCGCCCGAGTCCGGGTCCTGTTCCCGGTAAATGTTCAAGGTGATATCCGCCGACACCGGGCCGGCATCCGGCGGACTGAACACGACCCGGTCCAGAAAACCGGCCTGAAACGGGTCGGCGTCGTAATTGGCAAAAACCGTCCACTGCAATGTATGCTGTCCCGGTGGAATGATGATCGGGTTGCCGCCGGTGAACGCTTCAATGGATTGCCAGTCGTTGCCACCACCATAGAGATCAGCGATGTCATTGGTGAAAGGATCATCAATGGAAAATTCGTAGTCGAGGCTCTGGTTCGGATCATTATCCACCGTTGACCAATAAAAGGTGAGCGTTCCCGGGCCGGTGACCGTGGCGGAAAGGGTGCTCACCTGGTAGCCGCTGATGACGCCGCTTTGTGCGGCGGACGGCGAGCCATTGTAGGTGTTGGTGGTTTCAATGAACCAGTTCGCGTCCCCGCTGGTGGTCACAATCAGATTGGTGGCGCCGATGGCCGAGGCCAGAGTGGGAAGGTTGCCGCTGGAAGCCAGGCCGGCCACATCCGCGGACGACAGGTTGGTCGAATAAACCCGCACGTCATCCACGAGCCCGATGTATTGATAATAACCCCCGGCGACGGAGATGTATCCCTCCGTGATGACCGGGTCTGTGATGCCGGTACCCGTCGCTTCCAGGTTTCCATCCACATAAAGACGCATCAAACCGGTGGATTGCTCGCGCGTCGCGGCGAGAAAATGGTATTTGCCATCGTTGACCGAGGTCGTCGAGTGCAGGGTGACCGTTCCTGGTCCATCGGAGGCCACGATGGTAAAAGCTGCCTTGTCGCCGGTGATGGACAGGGGGACGGTGCAATGGTTGTTGTAGTCGGCGGCGGCAAAGAAAACGGGAGCGCCGAAATAAGCGTTGGCGTAGTCGGCATCGACGGAATTGGTAGTTTTGACCCAGGCGGTCACGGAGAAATTTCCGGACAACGCATTCGACAGGTTGAGATAGGCGGGATCGTACTGGGTAAAACAGAAGGAGGTGTTGCCAAAGTATTGCCGGGCGTAAGTCCCGACCGCGGCATCGGTGCTGGGCACGTCATTCGTGAGTCCGATAACGGTGGTGCAGTCCGGATCGTTGCCATTACCTGAACTGTCCGAGCCGGGTGAATTCGTGGCTTCAAAGTCGTAGCGGGCCACCAGGTAAGCATCCAGGGGAGTGACCGGCTGGCCGACGATGAATTGGATGCCCTGGCTGGTTTCCATCTGGGCGGTGGAAATCCAGCCGGAAATCGCTGCACCTCCGATTATGTTTGTCGGGATGGCAGCGACTACGGTCGCGGTGAGATTGCTATCATAGTCCACCGTAAAGTTATTGGTCCCGTTCGGCAGCAGGACCGACGGAGTCCAATTGGTGGCGCCAGGAACAAGCGTGGTGGAATCGACGTAATTATAATACCCGTTCGTATCAATCCAATAATCCGAAACTTGAACCGCCGCGGCCCAATTGGTGGGGCCGGTCCAGGTGAACTGGGGCAGGTCGCTGATGTATTGCTGGTTATTGGCTGGATACCTGACCGCTGCGTACGCGCCAAAGACATTGCTCGTGAGGCCAGTGACCGAAATCTTGAATTTGAAGTGATTGGTCGCCGTGGCATTGGTGACCCAGATGGACCACGGCTGGTTGGTGATGCCGTACAGGAAGGCATTAAAATCGTGGTAATAATTGCCGCCCCCGGTGGTGTAATCGAAACTGGTGGCGGTGGCGTGGAAGAACAGATGGGAACCGTTGGTCGGAATCTCCCACGAAGCAACCTCATAATCCCCGACGGGGAAGGCCGGGGGCGTCGTGTTCGTGTTCAACCAGGGATAAAAATAGTAGCCATACTGGTCCTGATACAGATGCACGTCCACGGTCAGCCCGGCGCGAGCAGACGGCGTGGTAAAAAGGCAGATGAGGAGCAGAAGCAGACCGAAGGAGCGCAGGCGGTTTGACAGTGAATTCATAATTACTTTCATGGCATTGGCAGTTTAGATCGGTTTACGCTTCGTGATGCCTCCCTTCTGACCCTGGCGGCGACTGACGCTTCTGAGCGACGTGCAATCGCTAATAATTAGGAGTTTTTAACCTTATCAATCCGAAATAACAAGTACAAACCGCAGGGCGGGACGGAGATCAACTGTTCGCAGTGTGGTGACAACCGCAGTGCCAGCAGGTAAGCTCTGACGACTCAAATTAAGAGTCAGCTCGACGGGCGGGCCACAGTTGGTTCGCCCGTCGTATTTTTACCTGATTTCATGCACTGGATTGCTGCCAGTTTGTTGTCGGCCTTGTTCCTCGGCGTTTATGAGCTTTGCACCAAGCACGCCGTGCGGGACAACGCCGTCTTGCCGGTCCTGTTTTTCAGCAGCTTGAGCGGCGCGGCGGTGTGGCTGGTGTTGCTGGTGGGGCAGGCGGTTCATCCGGGCACCTTGCCGGCAGCGTTGGTTCCGGACCCGCTCACCTGGGTGCAGCATCTGCAACTGGTGCTCAAATCAGTCATCGTCGCCGCCTCATGGATTTTTACCTATTTTGCGCTCAAACATCTCCCGCTGTCGCTGGGCTCGCCCATCCGCGCGACCAGCCCGTTATGGACATTGTTTGGCGCCATTCTGATTCTGGGTGAGCGGCCGACGGCGCTGGAAACCATCGGGGTGCTGACGACGCTGGCGTCGTTCGTGGGACTTTCGTTTGCCGGGCGATTGGAAGGGGTGCATTTCCATCGCAACAAATGGGTCTGGTTCCTGGTGGCCGGGACGCTGCTGGGCGCGGTGAGTTCGCTGTATGACAAATACCTGCTGGGTCGGGCGCATTTCTCGGTGCCGACGGTGCAGGCGTGGTTCTCGGTTTACCTGGTGTTGTTTTTCACGCCGTTCGCCATCGGCTGGAAGCGACGCTGGTGGTCGCGGAAAGTATTTCACTGGCGCTGGAGCATCCCGTTCATCGCCTTTTCGCTGCTGGTGGCCGATTACATTTATTTTACCGCCCTGCGCGATCCTGATTCGCTGGTGTCGGTGGTGATGAGCCTGCGTCGCGGCAGCACGCTGGTGGCTTTCGCGGGCGGGCTATTGTTGTTCGGCGAACTGAACGGATGGAAAAAGATTCCCGCCGTGATCGGCATCCTCGTGGGCATCGTGCTCACGGTGATGGGTAACCGTTGATCTAAGGGTAATCCTGCGGCGGAATACTGTTTCCGGCAAAAGGCATTTCATCGTCGTTGTGTACCCGGTTGCCCGCCGGATCCACAATATTGACCGTCACAAAGACCAGCAGGTTTTTTCCTATCTCGGTCCTGGATGCGCTTCGAAACATTTGCCCGGCCAATGACAAATCACCCGATAGCGGAACCTTGGTCTTCACCTGTTGAATCTGCGAGTTAACCATTCCACCAAGGACAACGGTCTGCCCGTCCCACAATTTCACGTGTATCTCGGCTTGGCGAACCCCAAACTTGGGGAGAATATTTGGCACATTAACGATTTCTCCTTTCGAGGTAACAACCGGAGTTGAGTTGGTTGCTGGTTTGTCATAGCCCAAGAATTCTGTTAGTGATGCGATGAGCTTCAAATCGAGGGTATACCCGTCGGACATAACAACCGGTATCACGTCCAGAGTGGGGCCGACTTCCACCTGTTGCTGAACGGGTGTGATGGCTGCATTGGTTGACGTTTCCTGGAAGACGATATTGGTTATGATGGTTAAAATGACGGTCGCCCGCATCTGGGTTTGCCGGCCGCTGGTGGTCGTCACTTCTGGTTCGGCCAGTTCTTCGAACCCTTTGCGTTGCTCCAAGGTGGGGAGTATCCGCTGGAGATTGGGGCCGCTCAAAATGCCGACAAGATTGGTAATGCTTGTCGGAATTAAATCTGCTCCCAAGCTGGCGGTCATTTCTTTCGGCGTCTCGATGAACCTGACCTTGATGTGGATTTGCGACGGAACAGAGTTGAGCACCTGCACCGTTTTTTCCACCACATCCAAATCCTGCTCGGTCGCCCGCACGAACAAAGTTCCCAGCTTGTCATTGAAGAAAACGCTCTTGGGCGGATTTAAATTCAAACCCAAGGCTGTAAAAAGTTGTTTGGCGGCCAGATTGATATCGGTTGAACCGAAACTCGGTGGCGTCACGCTTTTCAAGCCTTGAAACAAGGTGTCAGGATCAATCTTGAAGGTGCGGGTGGAGAGACTGGTCGGGTTGCCAGCTTCGGCAGCGGTTGGGCTGGCGTTATCCATGATGGTTCCAGCGCTGGCAGCCTCCCCGGTCTTCCGGGGCGGAAGGCCGTTCAATTCCAGGACCATTTGCTCAACCGCGTCCAGTTGTTGCGGTGTGCCCCGAACCAGCAACGGCCCGTTTTGTTTGGACCAGATGCTGGTCGGCGGCAGGGTGGTTCCGGAAGCGGAAAGCAGTTTCGAAAAGCCGCGCAGATATTCATCCGGGGTGCTGGACCTGGTGAGGCCTGCCTTTTTACGCAAGTTGACCAGGCCCGGGCTGGAGGTAATCATGAAAGCGCGGGTGTAAAGGTTGGGCGAAACGTGAGGGCTTGTTGCCGCCGCATCGGTGCTTACATCGGGAGCCGGCAGCGACGCCTGCTCGCTTGCAACTGGCACGACTCCGGTTATTCCCATAACTGTTCCGGACGGTTTTTGTGTCCGGGCAATGATTCCCTCCAATCTTTCGCCGGTTTTTGCCGGAGGCGGATAGTTCGTGACTATTTGGACGCCGAGGATCACCACCAGGTTGTTGGCTGCCGGGCCCTCCGGGTTTTCTGCGCGCAGCACGATGCCGCCCTGGTCTTCCGCCGAGACGGAGGCGTTGAAGGCGCAATTGGTCATGCCCTCCGTCGTGGGCCAGTCACCCGCGGGATTGTCAGAGAACCGGCCCGTCGTGCTCGCTCGTACCGTCAGGTCAACCGCCCCGTCACCGATGAAAGGCCGGCAGTCCAGGGTAACGCTGTTGGTGCGGTTGCCGATGTAAAGCGAAGCCGTTATGCCATGTCCGGTTTGGATACGCGGTGAATTGAAGGGCCGCAAGCCGCGTGACTTGATATTTTCGTTAAATTCTTTGAAATGATCCGGCGCCACCGACCACCAGCTGGCGCCCCCGTGCTGGTCGTTATAGGCGTCCAACCCTTGAACCAGATTTTTGAAATCCGCGGTTGCCAGCTGGTAGAATTGAGCTGTGATGAGAACGTCTTTTCGATGAAACGGTGAAAACCCCAGGGGGAGCGCGCTTTTCCCGTCTGGACGGTTTAATTGCTCGATGACCTGGCGAAAAATATCCAGAGCTTCCGGGGTGTTCTGCGTGGTGATCTCTCCGGTTTGGGTGTTGAACGCGATGCCATGGGGAGGAGCGCAATCAACACCTTCGCCCCGCAAAATATCCAGGAGAATATCGGTGTAATCATCATTGGTGGCATGCAGGTTTGCGGCCGCCTGTGCCTGCACATTGCTGATAAAGACATCCGGATCGACCTTCACGGTGAGGGTTTTTGACTCGTTGGAACCGGACGGTACGTTTGCTCCTTCCGGCGCTTCGCCCATCGGGACCGCCAGGGCGGTAAAGGCAACGATTCCCAGCAAGGAGGCAAGGGTAAGCCCAGCCCGGCGCGGCGGATGAAAATCCACCAGCCGCTCGATCCGTTGTCGCAACGCACTGCGGGATTCGAGAATGCCTACCAGACCCAGACTCGCTAGCGGCCGGTGGAAAGCCAACTTGGCCACTTCCAGCAACGTGGGGGCGTAAGTCTCGGCGGCGTCCGGCAATGCCAGCATGACCGCATCGTCCACCGCCTCTTCGCGGACGCGGCGGATGCGGGCGTTGGCGAGCCAGAGCAGGGGATGCCACCAATAGACAATCTGCCCCAACGCCTGGGCGCAATTCATCCAGACGTCCCCCCGACGAAGGTGGGTCAATTCATGCAGCAATACCGCCCGCGCCTGGGGCGGCGGAAGCTGTTGCGCCAGTGATTGCGGCAGCAGAATCACCGGCCGGAACAATCCGCAAACCGCCGGGGACATGTCTTGATTCGTCAACTGCAATCGCACGGTGCGGCGCAGGCCGGTCGAATCTTTTGCCGCGTCAAACAATTCTCTTAGCCACGCCGGCACCGGCAGGGCTTGTTTCACGTCGTCGGCCATCTGTCGCCAGCGCAGCAGCAACCAAACCGACAAGCCGGCGCTGACGGCGCTCCAGGCAATCATTGCCCAGGCTGCCGCCGACAACGGCGTTCGTGGTGGCGGAGTCAAGGCCGCCAAAGGTTGTAACGGGAGGGCGGGCTGTGAGTCGGCTGCATAGTTGACAACCCATTGGGTCGCTTGCGG
>CAYPSF010000212.1:0-7259 GCA_964413165.1 uncultured Bifidobacteriaceae bacterium | reverse complement strand
GGCCAGGCGCCCAATGACGACGAAATCTCCTCCGTGCCGGACCTCGGGCACATCATCCAGCTCCCCTGGCGGAAGGAAGTGGCGTGGATGCCGGCGGACAACCATTTCCACGGCCAACCCTATCCGCTCAATTCGCGCGTGTTGTTGAAGAACATCCTCGGCGAAGCGAGCCGGATGGGTTTCACCTTCAACCTGGGCATCGAATGCGAAATCTATGTGCTCAAGCAGGACGAGCAGGGCCGGTTAATCGTGCCGAACTCCGACGACAATCTGGAAAAAAGCTGTTATGACGTGAAGCGATTCATGGACGTTTTCCCGTGGCTGGACGAAATGGCCGGGACCATGAACGGGCTTGGCTGGGACGTCTATTCCTTCGATCACGAGGACGGCAATTCGCAGTTCGAGTTCGACTTCAAATACGCCGACGCGCTCAGGATGGGTGACCGCTACATTTTCTTCCGGCACATGGCGAAGGCGATTGCCGAGAAGCACGGCCTGCTCGCCACGTTCATGCCCAAGCCGTTTGCGGACAAAACCGGCAACGGAGCGCATTTCAACATGTCCCTGGCCGACGCGCGCTCCGGCAAAAATCTCTTTGCGGTTCCGCCGGAAAAGGACCCGCGCGGCCTGGGTTTGTCGCCGCTGGGTTACTCGTTCATCGCCGGCATCCTCCGGCACGGGCGGGCGTTGTGCGCGGTGCTGGCGCCGACGGTGAACAGTTACAAGCGACTCATCCGGAGAGGCGCCATGAGTTATTACTCCTGGGCGCCGGTCTTCAATTCCTTCGGCACGAACAACCGCACCAACTCCATCCGCGTTCCCATGGGTGGCGGACGCTGCGAAAGCCGCAATGCGGATTCCTCCTGCAACCCCTATCTCGCGGCGGCGCTGGTGCTGGCGGCCGGGCTGGAGGGCGTGCGCGAGGAACTCGACCCGGGTGATCCGCACCACGAAAATCTTTACGAACTTTCGCCGGAAGAACTGGCCCGGGCGGGTGTGCAGGAGCTGCCCCGCACCCTGGGCGAGGCGGTGGAGGCGTTTGCCGCCGACCCGTTTGTGGAAGCGGTGCTGGGAACGGGATTGCGGAGCGAATTCATCAAATACAAACGCGCCGAGTGGGAGGAATATCACCAGAGCGTGAGCCAGTGGGAAATCGACCGGTACGCGCGCCGGTTCTGAACCTGAAATTTTTGCAGCGGTCCCTGATCAAAATCCAACAATCAAAACCAAAGGAGAAAAAATGAAACTGAAGACACTGCTCGTTACCACAATGCTCGGTCTGGCCGGACTGGCCGGAGTCATGGCGGCACCCATCAAAATCGGATACAGCGACTGGCCGGGTTACACGGTCATGGAGGTCGCCAAACAAAAAGGCTGGTTCAAGGATGCCGGCCTGGACGTGGAAATGGTCTGGTTCGAGTATTCACCGTCCATCGACGCCTTTTCCGCCGGTAAAATCGACGCCGACATGATTGTGGCCGGCGACGACATGGTCACCGGCGCGAGCGGGGCGAAAAGCAAAATCGTATGCCTCGTGGATTACAGCGAAGGCAGCGACATGATTGTCGGCGCGCCGGGCGTTGATTCGATCAAGGACTTGAAAGGGAAAAAGGTCGGGGTCGAACTCACGCTGGTGGAACACGAGCTTCTGCTGCAGGCGCTCAAGGTCAACGGCCTGAGCCAGTCCGACGTGACGCTGGTGGGCACGGCCACGGACAAAACGCCGCAGACGCTCGCATCGGGACAGGTTTCCGCCATTGGCGCCTGGTATCCGATCTCCGGCCAGGCACTCAAGCAGGTGCCCGGTTCGAAAAAACTTTTCACCAGCGCCGATGCCAAGGGGCTGATCTTTGACGTGATTGCCGTCAGCCCGACCAGTTATGCCGCACACAAGGATGATTGGGCCAAAATCACCGCCATCTATTACAAGTGCGTGGATTACTTGATGGATCCCAAAACGCGCGATGACGCCATCAAGATCATGTCAGCCAAAGTCGGCGCCGACCCGGTCGAATACGCCAAGAACGTCCCGGGCACGCATTTCCTGACCGTGGCCGAGGCAAAAACGGCGTTGAAGAAAAGCCATGATATGATGTCCATTTACGGTTCGATGGAACTCAGCGACAAGTTCAACCTCGACAACGCGGTGTACAAGGTGTCGCAGAAGCCGTCGGACTATCTGGTGCCGGGCATCATCATGGGATTGAAGTAAAACCGCCGACCACCCCGCGCATGGCGCATCACGACTGGCTGGGATTGAAGCAGGAGCTGCCGCGACGGCGGCGGCTCCTGCTTGCGACGTTGTCGTTTGTGCTGCCGCTGGTGGCGTGGTGCATTTTGAGTTACGTGCCGTGGATCTGGCACCCGTTGATTCATGTCACCGATCCGGGCAGCGTGGATTATTTCAGCGAAGGGCTGGACATACCGCGTGCGGATTTTTACCGGGAAGCGGCCAAGGCCGCGGCGGCGGCACAACCGGTGCCGCAAGGGTATCGAGTCAACCCCGTCTATCTGCCCGCGCCGCACAAGGTGGCCGCCGCATTTTACACCGCTTTCAAAACCCCGCCGCGGCTGCAGGACGAACCCTGGTTGCATCAAAGCCTGGGACACAGCATCCGCACGATTTTCCTCGGCTTCCTCTTTTCCTCCCTGCTCGGCGTGCCGCTGGGCATCCTGTCCGGCGCCTTTCGTTTCTTCGCCCGGCTGCAGGAACCGTTCATCGAATTTTTTCGTTACCTGCCGGCCCCGGCATTTGGCGCGCTGTGCGTGGCAATCCTCGGCATTGAGGACGCACCGAAAATCGCGATCATCGTCATCGGCACCTTTTTCCAGCAGGTGCTGGTGATTGCGAACAGCGTGCGCAAGGTGGACCCGGCGTTGCTGGAGGCGGCCCAGACCCTGGGCGCGTCCAAATGGAAGCTGGTCAGCCGGGTCGTCATCCCGGCGTCCATCACCGACATCTACACGGACATGCGGATTCTGCTCGGCTGGGCGTGGACCTACCTGATCGTTGCCGAAGTCGTGGGCACGATGTCCGGCATCACGCTCTTCATCAATCAGCAGGCACGTTACCGGAATTTCGACAACGTCTACGCCGCCATCGCGATGATCGGCATCATCGGCCTCTCCACCGACATGGTTCTCGCCTGGCTCGGCACGATCCTGTTTCCGTGGAGGCGGCGGTCAGGTTCCGGCTCGCTGATCAAGCGCTCGTGGTTCCCGCTGCTCGAGTCAAAAAAACCGAGGCCGGTCCTGAGATCCTCGTTTCTGCCGGAACCGGAGCCGTCTCCCGACCGGGAAGGAGAATTGCATGTCACCCGTTGAACTGAAACTTCCCGATTACCGGGACCAGTTGCCCGCAGTCGCCGCTCGTTTCCAGCGCATCCAGGAGCGGCCGGTCATCCTGAGCGTGCGGGATTTGAAGAAATCGTTCGGCTCGAACGGCGCCAGGCAGGTGGTGTTTGAGCATGTTTCCCTCGAAATCCACCGGCGCGAATTCATTTGCGTGGTCGGCCCTTCCGGCTGCGGCAAATCCACGCTCATCCGCATCGTCGCCGGCCTGGACGAGGCGACCGCTGGTGAAATCCTGCTCGATGGCAAAGCCGTGGCCGGTCCCGGTTCCGATCGCGGCATGGTTTTCCAGGGTTACACGCTGTTTCCCTGGCTCACGGTGAAATGCAACGTGATGTTCGGCCTCCAGATGCAAGGCATGGATCCGAACACCGCGGAAGCCGAGGCCCGCCAATGGCTGGACATGGTCGGCCTCGCCAAATTTGAAACCTTGTATCCCCATGAGCTCTCCGGCGGCATGAAACAACGCGTCGCCATCGCCCGCGCCCTGGCCAACAACCCGCGCATCCTCATCATGGACGAACCGTTCGCCGCGCTTGACGCCCAGACGCGCTGCCAGATGCAGGCCTACCTGCTCCAGATTTGGAAAAAGGTGGATGCGACTATTCTGTTCATCACCCACGACCTGGACGAGGCGGCCTACCTGGCCGACCGCATCCTGGTCATGGGCTCGAACCCCGGCCGCGTCGTCGAGTTCATTGAAAATCCGGTGCCGCGCCCGCGCAGTTCCGCCCAGTTCATCACCCCGGAATTTCTCGCGCTCAAGCAGCGCCTGGAGGAACACATCCATCCGCCCGTTGAAGAAGCGGTGGAAAAACTGCCCATGATCAAACTGACCGAGGCTGGCGATGAAGTCGAATAAACATGAAAACGCCGCCGCCCGCTTCCTCCCGCCGCCGCGATTTCAATGGCCGGAGGGGCAGCGTTGCGCCGCCATGCTGTGCTTTGATGTGGACGGTGAAACGACGGCGTTGTCCGAGGACCCCGCGCTGGCACGGCGTCGCACCTTGATGTCGCAATGCGAATACGGCCCGCGCATCGGCGTGCCGCGCCTGCTCGGGTTGTTGAAGCACCTTGAAGTTCCGGCGACGTTTTTCGTTCCCGCTTATATTGCGGAACAGCATCCGCGCATGGTCGAGGCCATCGTCCACGCCGGTCATGAAATCGGCCTGCACGGTTATTTGCACGAGAAGCTCGCGCATCTGAACCAGGCGGAGGAGGAAGCCATCCTGGTACGGAGCATTGAGATTTTGACGCGGATCGCCGGCACCCGGCCCTTTGGATTTCGCGCGCCTTGGTTCGAGATCAACCCGTGGACACCGGAGCTGCTGGCGCGGCACAACCTCGCGTACTGCGCGAGCGAGATGGGCGATGACGTGCCGTATTTTCATGCCAACGGCCTGGTGGAAATCCCGGGCCAGTGGCTGCTGGAAGACTGGGAACAATTTGCCTTCAACGCCGATCCGGCCTGGGGCTTCGTCCCGGAAAATTGCGGCAAGGTGTTTGACCTTTGGTGGCGCGAATTCGAGGCGATGTACGATTTCGGCTGTTGCTTCGTGCTGACGTTGCATCCCTGGCTCAGCGGGCGGCCGTCCCGGGTGCAATTGCTCGAAGACCTGGTGGGGGCCATGAGGGAAAAGAGCGGCGTCTGGTTCGCCCGGGGACACGAGATTGCCCACTATGTTCGGACACATCCCGCGGCACGCCGGGAAATTGATTTCGACGTCGATGAAACCACAACCCCCATCCCATCATGAGTTCCACCGCCTTTGAATGGAAGCCGATGTTTGAGCCGCTGGCCTTCGCCCGGCAACTCAGTACCCGCACCGCGCAACCGCCCCTGTCGCTGGCGGAAATCCAGCGCGGCGTGGTCGAGGCTGCGGCCCGCCCGCTCAACCGCGCCACCACGTTGCCCGCCCAGGCTTATACCAGCGAGGAGTTCTTTGCCTGGGAACTGGATCACGTGCTGCGGGCCGGCTGGCAATGCGTGGCGCACGTTTCCCAGATCCCGGCCCCCGGCGATTTTCTGAACCTGGACCTGCTGGGCGAACCGCTCATCGTGGTGCGCGGCAAGGACGACGCCATTCGCGTGCTGTCGCGGGTCTGTCCGCACCGGTCGATGGACATCATGCCCGAGGGTTTTGGTTACGATGGCCACACTCCCGTCGCGGCGCACGATGGCAAACCGGAGTGCGGTCGCACGCGGCTGTTCCTCTGTCCCTATCATGCCTGGACCTTCGAGCTGGACGGCCAGCTCAAAGCCTGCCCGGAGATGCAGGAAGCCGAGGACTTTTGCCGCGACCAATTTTTCCTGAAGCCGTTCCGCAGCGAAATCTGGCAGGGGTTTGTTTTTGTCAATCTGGACGGCCAGGCGCCGCCGTTAGCCGACGGGTTGGGGGAAATGGCTGCCGATCTGGCCGCGTTCCGCCTGGACGAAATGAAACTCGTTATCGCGCGCGAGTGGGATTGTCCCTTCAACTGGAAAGTGCTGGTGGAAAATTTCATGGAGAGCTACCACCATCTCGGGATTCATCACCAGACGCTCCAGCCAATGATGCCGGCCCGCGACACCTGGGCCGAGCAGGAACGGCGTCACTATGTCCGCTCGCATCTGCCGTACAAGGATTCCGTCCGCGAGGCCTATCTGGCCTTTGCGGCGAAAGGCGATTTCTCCGCCGCGCTGCCGCCGTTGCCGGGACTGAGCGCGGCGCAACAATCGGAGTGGGGATTGTTCCTTATGCACCCGACGTTTCTGCTGGCCACTGCGCCGGACCGGGTCATCTGGTACCGGCTCCAGCCGCTGGGACCGGACCGGCTCAAACTGCTGACAACCACGCTGGTGACGCCGGAAGTTCTGAAACGCGGCAATTTTGAAACGCTGCGGCAAAACACCATGAAACAGCTCGTGGATTTTCATCTCGAAGACATGGAGGTCTGCACGGCGGTGCAGCGCGGTTTTTACGCGCGCGGCTGGCAGCCGGGCCGCCTGAGCCATCTCGAAATGACCCTCTGGCTTTTCCACCGTTACCTCGCCGCGCGCATCCGCGACGCCTGGCCGACCGACAACCATGAATCCGCCCCCAGCCAGCGCCCTTGAATCCGACAATGCCCATCCCGTTTTCGCTGGCCGGCAAGGCGGCGATTGTCACCGGCGGCTGTTCCGGCATCGGGCTGGCCATCGCCCGAAGGTTCCGGGAACAGGGCGCGCCAGTGCTCATCGCTGATCGTCAACGTGACGGCAGACATGTGGCGGAGGAGATCGACGCCGAATTCCAGCTCGCTGACGTGTCCGTCGAAGCCGAGGTTGCGGCGGCGTTTGATGCGGCAAAAAAATTATTTGGGCAGGTGGATATTCTGGTCAACAACGCCGGAATCCAGCCGTTGGGCGTAGGTTTTAACGACATTACCGGGCCATTGCTGGAGAAAACATTTGCCGTCAACGTCAACGGTGTTGTGTTCGGCCTGAAATACGCGGGCCGGCAGCTGGCGGATAACGGTCGCGTGATCAACCTCGCGTCGTTTGTCAGCCTGATCGGGGTGCCGGGCGGAACAGCTTATGCGGCGTCGAAAGCGGCGGTGGCGCATCTCACCAAACTTGGAGCCATTGAACTGGCGGCGCGGCGCATCACGGTAAACGCGATCAGTCCGGGCACCATCTTCACGCCGGCGGTCACCGGGATTGCGAACAACCCAGAAATCCCGTTCATTGAGCAACGCACACCTCTGGGCCGGCTCGGCCATCCGGAGGAAGTCGCCGCGCTCTGTCATTTTCTCGCTTCCGATGAAGCGGCCTACCTCACCGGACAAAATATCGCTCTGGATGGCGGGCTCACCACCGGCTGGACCGAATACGACGTCCGGCCTCCAGCCAACGTTCAGAAGGGCAGGTGGGTGGATGATGTGTGAGA
>CAYPSF010000211.1:0-7261 GCA_964413165.1 uncultured Bifidobacteriaceae bacterium | reverse complement strand
TGACGATGATCAGGGCATCCGGCATGGAACCCAGCAACCGGTCCAGTTTTTCCTCTGCCTTTCCGCGGCGGTGCAGGGCGAGCAATGCCAACGCGCCGCACGCCAGAACCAGCACGCCGGCCAGCGCACTTCCGGCCCGGCTGATCAGGGTGACGCGGGCCGCTTTTGCCGCCACAGCCGTTTGTTCCTGGTCCAGCCGTGAGTGTTGCACCTTGCCCATCGTGCTGAAAGCAGCCCGGATCTGCTCCATCAGATCATTCCCTTCGGCGGTCAGACTGCGTTGGCCGTAACCCCGAAACAAGTTCTTGTCACCCAGCTCCACCATGTCTTTCATGACCTTGAGGTGCCTGACAATCACGGGTTCAATCGCGGTAACCGATTGAAGCTGGCCGGGGTCGTCTCGGAGGAGGAGCTTGAGTTCATCCACTTCAGGAGGTACGGCTTCGGCGGCAGTGTAAAAGGGACTTAGATGCGATTGTTTGCCGGAGATGGCGAAGCTGCGTGCGGCGCTTTCCACTTCACTTAATCCGGCCGTGATGTCACCCAGTTTTTCCAGGACTTCGCGGGTGTGCGTCACCGCCCGCGTGGCCTCCTGGAACTGCTTCCCGGCCCGATACGAAATAGCGACGAACACTATCAGGCTCAAGATGGCAAAAGCAAAACCGACTACCCACAAATTTTTACCTGCGCAGTATTGCTGTGCCCATTTTTGGGACACCTCTCGAATCGACGGCTTACCTGTTGTATTCCCGCCATTGTGTGCGCCATCCTTTTTTTCTTGAGCTGAGCTCACCCCCTAAAGACAGCTAATTTTATGCCTATTTTGCTAATATGGTCGTTCAGTGGTTGCAGGGCACTGAGTAGAGAGTAGGTCCATTGTGCCCTATTTTTCGCGTTTCACTTTGAAGGAGTGGAATCGCTGTCTGCAGAGCAATCGATGTTCAACTGAGCCCTGAGCGGCGGTGTAGAATCATCTCGGCTGTAGAATTATGGCTGATCGCCGGCCATGCCAATCTGACGGCGGCGCAATTTCCCTGCAGACGAAGGCAGTCGCGCGGGAGGAACGAAACAAAAAAGGCCGTCGTGAAACGGCCTGCGGAAACAAATCTCACGACACCGTGTTCTCAGGTGCTCACGACTTTCGACGGGCGGTACGTTTCTTGACCTTCCCTTTTCCGCCCCGTCCCTTCGCCGCGCTTTTTTTTGCTGCCTTCATTCTGCCACCTTTGCTTTTCTTTGCCATACGGAATCCTTTTGGTTGTTGTGTTTTGACGTTTGTCGTCACGCAGGACATTGCGCGGCGGGTCGTGGCTTGTCCATGGGGTATAACCCTACCTCGTGTCCGGGGTGGCTGCTTAAAAGGCGAAACGCATGCCGAGCCGGGCCACGCCGTAAAATTTTGTTTCGCTCGGCCACACCGCGCGGACGTCCAGGAATATTCCCACATGCCGGGCCAATCGATATTCCAGGCCGGTCCCCGCCTGGCCGAACCACATTTTCACCGTGTCTAAATGCCGGCCGCCGCCGCCGAAAACGTAGGGGGCGAAGCGGCTCTGGCCCAATGGCTGGCGCAGGATCAAACTGATCGAAGCGCTGTCGACAAAGGCCCCGCTCGTGTCTTCGGAATAAGCATCGGCGCCCAGGCCGAAATTCCGGGTGATGAAATAATTGATCCCCGCCCCGGCGCCGATCCGGATATTTTGCCGGGAACTGGCAGCCTGATCGCCGGTGAAGGTATCGAGCGAACCGCTCCCGAACCCATCGAAGGACAATTCGTTGGGGCGGTAATAGTTTCCGATGTCATCCTGCAGCCCCGGGTCATGGCTTGCGGTTTCCGCTCCCCGGGCTGACGTGGCAGCCAGGGCGAGGAGGATTCCGCCAACAAGCAATTTGTTGTTCTTCATGCGAGCATTCGCATGATGCTATCCGATGCTCCGGCGCTTCTCCATGGGGTGAAACCCGACCCGGAGCTCAAAAAATCCGTCCTCCTCTAACGCCCGGTGGAAAAATCGGGCGGGTAACATGGGGAGTTCACCCCATATACAGAACCGGATAGTCATCAGATATTTGGTTTGGATTTCCGGTGTGCCGTTGAGCGATCAATCAGCCGGGAGAGTCCGGCCGAAGCGAGCATGACAACATGAAACGAAAGATAGCCAGGTTGTCCCAACGATATTTGACGGCGTTGCGAAACCACCTGAAGCAGGGAGTCCGCGCAAAACTGCAGCCGGCGTTGCGACTGGGACGCGAGGCGGCCGCCTTCGGGCTGGAGACGCTGGAGCTGGCCCGGATGCACGAGCGCGCCCTCGCCACGCTTGAAATCGCCAGGACTAAAAATGGGATGATGAAGCGGGCGGAGATTTTTTTTGCCGAGACCCTCACCCCGATCGTGGAGACGCATCGTGCCGCGCGGCATAGGAAAATTGAACTGAATCGGTTGAACGAAACACTGGATCGGCGCACGGTGGATTTGGCCGCCGCGAACCGTCGGTTGCAACGAGGCATCCTCCGGCGCAGGGTTGTGGAGGAGGCCGCCGGGAAAAACGGGAAGCAACATGACAAATGTCTGAAAGAATCGCTGCAATTGCAGACCCGTTTGCGCCAGCTGACGCACCGGGCGCTGTTCGCACAGGAGGATGAGCGCAAGAAGATCAGTTGTGAACTGCAGGATGAAATTGCCCAGACGCTGTTGGGCATCAATGTCCGGCTGCTCTCGTTGAAACAGCACGGCCGGAGCAATGCGAAAGGCCTCAAGAATGAAATCGCCAGCACGCAACGGCTGGTGTTAAAGTCGGCCCGGTCAGTGCGGAAATTCGCGCGTGAACTCGACCTGTATCAGCCTGACTGAAGCCATGGGTGCGTCACGAGAACATCCGGCGGCAAGGTGGCGCCAAATTTCCCGCACTCGCGGGCGTTGCTAACATGATCGTCAAGCGGAAATTCAAACCGAAACGTCGGCAGCCAGGCCCGGGCAAAACCACGGGCCAGAAACCTCCCGCCTCAGCGGCCGGCTCGGCCTTTCCCATCATCGGCATCGGCGCTTCCGCTGGCGGACTCGAAGCCCTGGAACGTTTTCTAAGCCACGTGCCCAGGAACAGTGGCATGGCGTTTGTCATCGTCCAGCATCTGGACCCGACGCGCAAAGGCATCATGCCCGAACTGCTCCAGCGCATCACGGGCATGAAGGTGATCCAGGTTCGGGATCGCACCCTGATCCAGCCGAACTGCGTCTATGTGATCCCGCCGAACAAGGACATGTCCATCTTGCACGGGGCGTTGCACCTGCTCGAACCGGCATCCCCACGCGGGCTGCGCCTGCCGATTGATTTCTTCCTTCGTTCCCTGGCGCAAGACCAGCAGGAAAAAAGTGTCGGTGTCATTCTCTCAGGCATGGGTTCCGACGGCACGCTGGGGCTGCGGGCCATCAAGGAGAAGGGGGGCCTGGTGCTGGTGCAGGATCCCGCAACGGCCAAATTCGACGGTATGCCGCGCAGCGCGATTGACTCGGGGCTGGCGGACATTGTGGTCCCGGTGGACGAGCTGCCCGGGAGGATCTTCGCCTATCTCAAGCGCACGCCGCTGGGCCACGCTCGCGAGATGATATTGGAAGACAAGACGCAGAGCGCCCTGGAAAAAACGATCATCCTGCTGCGCACCCACACCGGCCATGACTTTTCGCTTTACAAAACAAACACCTTCTACCGCCGGATCGAGCGGCGCATGGGCATCCACCAGATTGGAAAAATTGCCGCCTATGTCCGGTACCTGCAGGAAAACACCCAGGAGCTGGACCTGCTCTTCAAGGAGCTGTTGATCGGCGTGACGAGCTTCTTCCGCGATCCCGCGACCTGGGACGAATTGCGCAAAAAGACTCTGCCGGCGCTCATGGCCGGCCGGCCGGCCGGCCAGACCCTGCGGGCCTGGGTGCCCGGCTGCTCCACCGGGGAGGAGGCCTATTCCCTGGCCATGGTGTTCAAGGAGGCGATGGAGGCGCTCAAGCCCCGAAAGAAAATGAAGTTGCAGGTTTTTGCCACCGACCTCGACAAGGATGCGATTGACAAGGCCCGCCAGGGCCTCTATCCGGAAAATGTTTCCGCGGACGTGGGGCAAAAGCAAATGTGCCGGTTCTTCAAAAAAGAGGCCAACGGCTGCCGGGTGACCACGGAGATCCGGGAGATGGTGGTCTTTGCCACCCAGAGCCTCATCATGGATCCTCCCTTTACCAAACTGGATGTTTTGAGCTGTCGCAATCTGCTGATCTACCTCACTCCGGAGATGCAGAAGAAACTCATTCCGCTGTTTCACTACAGCCTGGCACCCGGTGGCATCCTGCTGCTCGGCAGCGCGGAGAGCATCGGAACCTTCACGGACCTGTTCAAACCCCTCAATGGGAAATTGCGGATTTTTCAGCGGAAGGAGTCCGCGTTGCGGTCGGAGCCCATCGAGTTTCCCTCCTCCTTTGCGCCGCCCCTGCCTGCGGGGACCGAGGCGCAGCCGGCGCAACCAACGCAGCCCAACCTCCAGTCCCTGGCGGATCAGCTGGTCCTGGAACGTTATTCTCCGCCGTCGGTGCTGGTCAATGACAAGGGCAACATCCTCTATGTGAGCGGCCGGACCGGCAAATACCTGGAACCAGCCGCGGGCAAGGCCAACTGGAATGTTTTTGCCATGGCCCGCGAAGGCCTGCGGTACGAGCTCGGCAACGCCTTCCACAAGGCCCTCGACCAGAAGGACGCCGTGGTGGTCCGCGGGCTCAATACCGAAACCAATGGCGGGAAATCGTATGTGGACATCACGGTCCAGCGACTCGAGCAACCGGAACCGCTGCGGGGGCTGGTGATGATCGTGTTTGCCGAAGCGGCGGCGCCAGCGGATACCCAGGCGCCCGCCCGCCCGGGGAAGGCGGGGAAAACCCCCGTCCGCAACGCCCGGCTGGAGGAGATGGAAAAGCGATATCAACAGGCCCGCCTGGAGGCGCAAACCATCCGCGATGAAATGCAGACCTCGCAGGAGGAGCTCCGGTCCACCAACGAGGAACAGCAATCCACAAATGAAGAACTGCAGTCCACCAACGAGGAACTCACCACCTCCAAAGAGGAAATGCAATCGCTGAACGAGGAGCTCCAGACCGTCAACGCCGAATTGCAGGTCAAGGTGGACGAGTTGTCCCGTTCGAACAACGACATGAAGAACCTGCTGAACAGCACGGACATCGCCACGCTGTTTCTGGACAATGATCTCAACGTGCGCCGGTTCACCACCCAGGCGACGAAAATCATCAAGCTCATCCCCGGCGACGTGGGCCGCCCCATCACCGACCTGGCTTCCGACCTGCTCTACCCGGAATTGTCGGATGACGCCCGGGAGGTGTTGCAGAAACTGGGCTTTGCGGAAAAACCGGTCAACGCGCGCGACGGACGCTGGTTCTCGGTGCGCATCATGCCCTACCGGACGCACGACGACCGCATCGACGGCGTGGTGATCACCTTTGCGGACATCACCGTGGCCAAGACGCTGGAAGCGCAGTTGCGGGAGAAACACGCCACTCTGGAAAAGCACGTCACCGATCAATCGGCGAAACGCGCCCAAGACAACCAGCGGGCGCCGGCAGCGGCGACCGTTCTCAAACCAAGCCCGAAGGCCGGCAGGAAGGCCCGGCGAGCCCGCAAACCATGAAACGCTCCGCGAGGAAAATCAGGCCGATTCCCCCGGTCAAGACGGTCAAACTGCGCGACCGCGCCGAAGCCCGGCTGCGGCAAAAGTCGGTGCGATCAAAGGTTGGAATTCCGAATTCCGCGGTCGATCCGCAACGGCTGCTCCACGAATTGCAGGTTCACCATGTCGAGCTGGAGATGCAGAACGCGGAGCTCCAGGAATCCCGCGACCGGATGGAAACGTTGCTGGAGAAGTTTACCGACCTCTATGATTTCGCCCCGGTCGGTTATTTGTCGCTGGATGAAACGGGTCGGATCCTGGAGGCGAACCTGACCGCAGCGGACTTGTTGGGTGCGGGACGAGCCGCGCTCATCAACCGGCGCCTGCCGTCGTACATCGCCCCGGTAAGCCGGAAAGTCTTCCTGAAATTTCTCGAACAAGTCTTTACCGGGGCCGGGAAGAAAGTTTGCGAGGCGACCCTGCAGCGGGAGAACGGCACCGTGTTCTGGGCCGATTTCCATGGCACCTCCGCCATCTCCGTCCGTGGTCCGCAGAAATGGTGCCGGGTGGTGATCTCCGATATCACCGCCCTCAAGCGGGCGGAGGAGGCCCAACGCCGCATGGAGGCCCTGGCGGTCTCCAACGAGGAATTGCGACAGGAGATTGCCCGGCGGCAGACGGTGGAGGAATCGCTCAAACAAAGCGAACGACGCTTGAACCGGTCATTGAAGCAATCGCACTACATGCAGGAACATTTGCGGCATTTGTCGCGTCAAGTGCTGCGGGCCCAGGAGGAAGAGCGCAAGCGCATCAGCCGCGAGCTGCATGATGTCATCGCCCAGACCCTGACGGGCATCAACATCCGGCTGGCCACCCTGAAGCTGGAAGCCGGGCACAATCTCAAGGGCTTTGAACGCAATATCACCCGCACGCAACGGCTGGTGGAAAAATCGGTGGAAACCATTCATCAGTTTGCCCGCGAATTGCGCCCGGCGGTGCTGGATGATCTGGGATTGATTCCGGCCCTGCACACGTTCATGAAACACTTTGCGGCACGAACCGGTGTCCACACCCGTTTGACCGCCTTTGCGGGCGTGGAAAAATTAGACGCCATCCGGCGCACGGTACTCTTTCGCGTTGCCCAGGAAGGGCTCACCAACGTGGCCCGTCATGCCCATGCCAACCGGGTGGAAATCAACATCCAGAAACTGCCGGGCTGGATTGGCATGAAAATAAAGGACGACGGCAAATCTTTTCAAGTGGAACGCGTTCTTTTGGCCCGGGGGGGCAATCGTCTGGGATTGCTGGGGATGAGGGAGCGGTTGGAGATGGTGGGTGGCCGTTTTGATGTCGAGTCGGTCCCGGGCAAAGGCACCACCATTTCGGCGCAAATTCCGCTCACCTCGATTGCGGGGGGGGGGGGGGGCGCTGACACAGTCCGTTGAACCCAAATCTTGAATTATTATGAAACGAATCACTGTTCTACTCGCAGAAGACCATACGATTGTGCGCGAAGGCTTTCGCAAAATGCTCGAACTCGAAAAAGACTTCGAAGTGGTGGGCGAAGCCCAGGAGGGTCGCCAGGCGGTCGCCCTGGCCAAAAAAC
>CAYPSF010000210.1:0-7279 GCA_964413165.1 uncultured Bifidobacteriaceae bacterium | reverse complement strand
AATCGTTAAATCGTTGAAACGTTAAATCGTTAAATCGTATGCCGGTTTAACGGTTCAACTATTCAACGCGTCAACGATTACATTTCCAAGTCCGTCCACGTCACCAAATCACCCAGCGCCGGCCGGCCGTCGTGCCGCCACGTCAAGGGCGGGTTTTGCATCCGGCCGAGCGGACAGACCCGCGTTGCGCCCCATTGCGCCAATTGGACCGAGAGTTCCTCCAGCTTGTGTTCGGGTACGGCGAGGCCGACGGCCGAAACTTCGCCGCGCACGGTTTCGGAGTATTGCAGCGCCTCGGCCAGGTCCCGCACCGGCTTCACATAAATGAACCGGTTCAGGCACGACAATTGGAACCGGGCATCGGCCTCATAAACCACCGTCCACGCCGTCGAATCTTTGCTGCGCCAATGCCGGGTCGTCTCCGGCGAATGCGCCGCGCGCACCTCGTAAATTCCCCGACGCGACGCAATGGCCGCCGCGTGTTCCGCCGGCAATTCACCGCGCGGCTCGGTTTGTTCGCGCTGCTCCAGCTCGTCCGCCAGCCGCTCCGCGAATTGTTCCGGTGACACCTCCCCGCCGTTCTGCACGTAAATCACGTGGGGCGAAAGGCAGCCGAGCTGGTTCCACGCCACCACGTCGTCAGCCGCGCCGGCAATGATCTTCTGGGCGTGGAAGCCCGTCAAAACTTCATGGGCGACAAAGCCAAAACTCAGCCGGTGGCCGTAACCGAGAAAACGGGTTTTGACCGGCAACCGCGCGCGAATGGCCGCCAGGGACTCATCGCTGCCCGTGGCCGTCACCGCATCGGCCCCGGCAAACAACGCGGTTTCCAGGTCCGCATTTCCGCCGCGCCATTCGGCAATTTCCAGGCACGCGCCGAGCTTCGCGTTGGCCTCGTACAATGAATGGGCAAACAGCCGGGGTAGAAAGGCCGAACCGCTCGCGCATTTCACAAACTGGGCCGACCGCGTGAGCACACCCAGCACGATGCTCATGAATGTCGGGTTCGGGATGTTGCCGGCCGCGATATGGACCAGCAATTCCGGACCGCGCCACACGTGACCAGAAGCCGCGCTTTTCTGTGTCACCTGACACATGTCACCTGTCACCCCATCGGCATTGCCCAGGTCCTGCGCCAGCAACGCCTGAAAATTGCCGGGCGTGAATTGCCGGAAAAAATTGTCGAGGCCCTTTTGCAGCGTCCCCCTGGAAAAACCGGTTTTCCCCGGGCCCGGTTCGAGCGCCAGCCGGCGGAAGGCATTGTCCGGTTTCAGCCAGGCTTCCCCCACGGCGCACAGCAGCTCGACCAGGCCGTGCGTCGAACGCTGCGCCAGGTATTGCGCCCGATTGCGCTTCAGCGTCAGGCACGCCTCCGTGATCATCGTCGGCGACAGCGTTGCCTCCGGCGGCAGATCGGCGAGAAAATAGTTGGGCAGAGTCATGGGATTTACGATTGACGCGTTTCAGCCATCATGAGCGAGCAGCCACGCGGTTCGGCGAACTGTGCCCGGCCAATCAATTCAAAATGTTCAGCGCGGCGGACTCCCAGGTCTTCGGTCTGGATCCCCAGCACGGAAAAAACGTTCGCCAGATCAAAAACCCGGATCAAACCGGTCTCGCCCTCAGCCACCTCGCGTCCGGTTTCGGGGGAAATAATCTGGACCCGGGCCCACTGGGGGAAACGAAAGTGACGAGTGTCGAGTGACGAGTGACAGGGTAGGTTGCCATTACCAGTCACCCGCCACGCGTCACCCGTCACACCTTCGTAGGCCTGCGAACTCAACTCGCTCATGCCGTATTCGCAGATGATGTGCGACGGCGGGACCCCGAGTCTTTCGGTGACGAGCTGGTGCAGTTCGGATTTAGGCATCGAGCGGGATCGGTTTTTGTAACCGCCGGTTTCCATTACCCGGGAACCCGCCGGCAGTTGGAGCCGCAAATTGTTTTCCGCCAGATAATCCAGCAGATGCACAAACGAAAAGGCGGTGCCTAGAAGAAGTGACGGGTGACGGGTGACGAGCGACTCATTCAGCGCGGCGAGCGTTGCGTCGAAATTCAAAGTCCATGAACCATCCGCCGCAACGCCGCCGAGGAATACCGGGCTCGCGGGGACGCTCTCCCCACCAAATTTTTGCCGGACGGTTTCAAACATATGGACGAGCGACGAATGCGGAGCTTGTGCCGGCGGCGGCGTTAGGCAAACCAATCGTAAATCGTAAATCGTAAATCGTAAATCCGACTGGACGTTTCCAAGAAACGAGGACCACAGCGAAGCTTCGTAAAGTTCCAATGAGGCGGGACAATGGAAGTGCCGGCTGGGTTTTTGTTCCGTCGTACCGCTGGAATGAAAGACCGCGGTGCGTTCTGCCGGTGGAATGCTGGTAAGTTCCAGTTCCTTGAACACCGCCGTCGGCATCGGAGGGATTTCCGTCCAATGTTCGAGGGCGCCCGGCATCGGTTTCCGGCTCGCACAGACCTTCCGGTAAGCAGGATTGTATTTCAACTGGAGGGCGAACAGTTCGAGGGCGAGCTCGGAGAATTGCGGATTGCCGATTGGCGATTGCGCATTGCCAATCAGCTCGCGCAAGCGCGCGGCAAAATTTGAAAGCTCGGTGGTCATGCGGTTTTTGGTTGTCGGCTGGTTTTCCGCCACAGCCGAACGCCATTATAGCGTGAAACCGCCCTGCGGCAAGCGGGAACGATTGCTCCGGTGGGGCGAGGCTGCTGACGAGCCGCGGGTTACTACCCCGGCCCGCGAGGACGCTCGCCCGATCACTGCGCAGGATTGCCATTGCCGCGTTTGTCCGCCACACTATTGATTCGACAATGAACAAACGGTTTTTCATCACTACCGCGATTGATTACGTCAACGGCCAGCCGCATCTCGGCCATGCCTACGAGAAGATCGTTGCCGACGTCATCGCGCGGTCGCGTCGCAGCCTGGGCCAGGAAACCTTTTTCCTGACCGGGCTGGATGAACACGGCCAGAAGGTCCAGCAGGCTGCGCAAGCCGAGGGCAAAACGCCCCAGGCCTATTGCGACCAGCTCGCGGCGGACTGGCGGGCGTTTGCAAAAAAACTGGAGCTGACCAACGACGATTTCGTCCGCACCACGGACCCGCGGCACAAGGAATTCGTCCAAGCCATCCTCACGAAGCTCCACGCCGCCGGACATTTTTACAAGGCCGGTTATACGGGGTTTTATTCCACGAAGGAGGAAACGTTCCTGACCACCAAGGACCGGCGTCCGGACGGCACGTTTGATCCCAGCTACGGCGAAGTGGTCGAACTGAAGGAGGAGAATTATTATTTCAAGCTCAAGGCGCACCAGCAGTGGTTGATTGATTATCTCGAAGCGAACCCGTCGTTCGTCCAACCGGATCATCGCCGCAACGAAGTCCTCGGCTTTCTAAAGAATAACGAGTTGGAAGACCTGTGCATCACCCGCCCGGCGGCACGCTTGAACTGGGGCATTCCCCTGCCCTTCGACCAGGACTTCGTCACCTACGTCTGGTTCGACGCCCTGGTGAATTACGTCAGCATCCCCGCTGCTCACGGCGACCCGGCCATCCTGTCCGCTTTGCCCCCGTCACCCGCCACTCACCCCTCGTCACTTTCCCTGTGGCCGGCCGACGTCCACGTCATCGGCAAGGACATCGTGAAATTTCACGCCGTTTACTGGCCGATCATGCTCAAGGCGATGGGCCTGGAGCTGCCGAAACAGATACTCGTCCACGGCTGGTGGCAAAAGGACGGCGCGAAAATCAGCAAGAGCACCGGCAACGTGGTTGACCCGGTGGCGGTCATTGACGAATGGGGCCTGGATGCGTTTCGTTTTTACGTTCTGCGCGAACTCGACATCGGCCCGGACGGCAACTGGACCGACGCCGGGTTCAAGTCCCGTTACTCGGCCGAGCTCGCGAACGGCCTGGGCAATCTGGTCAACCGTTCGCTCTCGATGCTGAAGCGGTACCGTAACGGCGTGGTGCCGGCGAAACATGATGAACTGGCTGCTGACGCAGCGAAGGCCGCGGATGAAACCCGCGCGTTACTCAAACAGAACCAGCTCCAGGCCGCGCTGCATAGCATCTGGGGACTGGTGACGCGCGCCAACCAGTATGTGGACCAGACCAAGCCGTTCAGCCTGGCGAAGGACCCGGCCCAGGCCAAACGGCTCGACGAGGTGCTGTACAACCTGACGGAGACCTGCCGGGTGCTGGCGGTTCTGCTGCGGCCTTTTTTGCCCGGCACGGCGGCGAAAATATACGGGCAACTCGATTTGACCGGCGTCCCGGACAAGCCCGACGCGGCAACCTGGGGCGGCTTGCCCCCCGGCCACAAAATCGGCGAACCCGCGCCCTTGTTTCCTCGAAAAGACCCATAACGGTTCGTTCTCGTTACTCCAGCTTCGAGAACGAGAACGATCAGGTTGTAATCTACCGGGTATTTCGTAGTTCCCGCCGGGTTTCCGGGTTCAGTCAGGGGCTCATGGAACCCGCCTGACCAAAAGACGCCTCCCAAAGACATCAGTTGCAGGTGGCATATGTTCTGCTAATTTACATTTATGAAGATGAACCCAGCCATGAAGTTTTCCTTGCCTGTCATTTTTTCCCTGGTCGCGGTATTCCTGGCCGGCTGTGCTACCACGCCATCAACGGATTGGAACAGCCGCGTGGGGCATTACACGTATAACGAGGCGTTAACCGACTTCGGCATGCCCAACCGCCAGGCCCGGCTTAGCGACGGCAAGGTCCAATCCAGTTGGTTTGTGCAGGCCCCAGTCACGCCCCACGTCAATAGCGGCATGTCGTATTATGGCAGCCAGGGGTTCTCCACGGGCCAGACCCCCCCAACCGGCCTGAGCGGCGAGATGCTGCAATTGACCTTCGACACCAACGGCGTGCTGTCTGCCTGGTCGAAGAATCAGTGAAAAAGTCGGGATGAGAATCTTGGTAGGGCGCGCACTCCGTGCGCGCCGTTTTTTTGTATTCGGACGAGCGGCGGGCAGAGGACTGCCCGCCCGGCCTGAGAAAACTGGCAGGGTTCCCTAGTTCAGCGCCACGCCGCGGCGGATGTAGGTCGGTATATCGAGGTCTTCACCCTTGTGAATCGTCGGTTCGCTTTTGTCGAAACGTCCCTTGGAAATGATGGCCAGCGGCAATTGCGCCTGCCGCATCTTCGGATTTGATTTTCGTCCCCGGCTCCCGGCATTCCGGGCCAAAACCTGTTCACGTTGCTCGGAGGTCAATGGCGCCGCGGGCGAACCGCAACGCGAACCCGGCCGCGCCACCACCCCGCGCCCCGTCACCTGTTCACCGGAATCACCCGCCGATGCGAGCGGAGGCAACTCCATGGGTATCGCGCCCGGCTGGGCCGCAATTACCGTCACTGACAGCCGGTTCTTCAACGCTTCATCCACGGCCGCACCCATGATGATTTGCGCGCGTTCGCATTGCCGGCCGATCTGCTCCATCACCCGGTTCACATCGGCCATCGTCAGGTCCCGCCCGCCCATCAGGCTTACCAGCACCGCGTCGGATTCGGCCAGCGCCCGGCCTTCATCGAGCAAAGGATGCGCGATCAACTTTTCCACGATCTCACGCGCCCGCGCCGGGCCGGTGGCTTCCACGGACGCAAACACGCTCTCCGAGTGGCGGTCCCGCAACAGGGCGCACAAATCGTCGAAATGAATCCGGATCAAACCCGGCCGCGTGAGGAGGCGCCAGATCCCGCACACACCTTCCACCAGCAAGCCGTCGGTGATGCGGAACGTGTCCAGCACACTGGTATTTTCGTCAATCAGCTTGAATGTCTTCTGGCACGGCAGACAAATGACGCCGTCGGCGACGTTTTTCAACTGGTCGAGCCCCGTCTGCGCCTGTTGCTGCCGGCGGTTGCCTTCACACCCGAACGGCAGGGTGACGAACGCCAGCACGAGCGCGCCGGATTCCTTGGCCGCGCGGGCAAGCACGGGGCTGATGCCGCTGCCCGCGCCGCCGCCCAGCCCGGCCACCACGAGAACGATATCCGCGCCTTCGCACGCGCTTTTGAGCGTGGCAAACTGCTCCTCGGCCAGGGCCCGGCCGCGTTCCGGGTCACCGCCCGTGCCCAGGCCGCGCAATAATTTTGTTTCGAGCTGGATCTTGACGGGGACGGACGAGGACGCCAGCGATGCGGCATCGGTGTTGATGGCCACGAATCCCGCCCCGGAGAAATCGTCGCTGTGGAGCGTCTCGAGCATGGCGACGCCGGCGCTGCCGACGCCAAAGATTTTCACGGCTGGGATCTGGTCAGGTTCCAGGGCGGCGGCGGGAGACTGGGTTTTAGTCTTCATGGGGGGATGGGTTTCAGGGCCGGCGCAACAGGCTGGCGAAGGCGCCCTTGATGCCGCTGACCAGCGATGGCCGGGCTTCGCGTTTGCGGTTTTTGAACGAACCGAATTTGACGAGGCCGATGGCGGTGACAAATTCCGGCTGGTCGAGCGCCGATTTCAGGCCGCTGACGGAATTGGTCTGGCCGAGCGAAACCGGCATCTGCAGCACCTGGCCGGCCAGCGCCGCGACATGCGGAATACGCGCGCCGCCGCCGCATAGAAAAACCCCGGCCCGCAGGTAATCGAAAAGCCCGGCCGATTCCAAATCCTGCGCGACCAGCTGGAAAATCTCCTCGAGCCGCAGCGACATGATGCGGCGCAGATGCTCGACGTTGACGGTTTTGAGCGGCAGGCCGAGTTCGTTGGTGATGGTGACCGTCTGGCCGCGGCATTCGCCGTCCACCACGGCCGACCCGTGCTCGAGTTTGAGTTTTTCGGCCCGGCTCAGCGGCACCTTCAGGCCGTAAGCCAGGTCATTGGAAACGTGATCGCCGCCCACCGCCAGGACCCCGGTGTGTTTGATGACTCCGTCGGCATAAACCGCGTAATCGGTCGTGCCGCCTCCGATGTCAATGACCAGCGCGCCGAGCTCCTTTTGTTCGTTGGACAACAGGGCGAGCGACGAGGCGAGGCCGGTGAAAACAATTTCATCCACCTCCAGCTGCAGGCCTTTGACGAGGCGGATGGCATTTTGCAGGCGGTTCGTGTTGCCATGAACGACGTGCACGTCCACTTCCAGCCGGGAACCGAGCATGCCGACGGGATTCGTGACGCCGTCCCGGCCGTCCACAAAAAAATGCTGGCGGATGGCGTGCACCACGCTGTTTTCCGTCGGCAAATTGATCGCTTTCGCGTTTTTGATCACGTCCTGGACGTCGTCCTCGGAAATTTCCCGGTCGGCGGAAAC
>CAYPSF010000209.1:0-7291 GCA_964413165.1 uncultured Bifidobacteriaceae bacterium | reverse complement strand
CGGCGGGAATCACCCAGTCCGGCCGCATCAACCGCAGGGCGCTCACACAATTGAACGTCCAATCCGCATTGGCCGTCGCGCCCCCGGCGAGCGGCGTGCTTTCACCGGGAATGAACGGGCTGACGCTGCAACCGTGAAGCGGCAGCGTGCGGGCAAGTTCCAGGTTTTTCCACAGGTCCCGCGGCTCCTGTCCGGGCAGCCCGACAATAAAACCGGAGCTGACAAACCAGTTGTTCTCCGCGAGCAGGCGGATGTGCCGCAACCGTTCGGCCAGGGTGCCGGGCGCTTCCAGTTGTTCGTATTGCGCGGCGTCGCCGGTTTCGAATTTCATGATGAAAATGCCCGCGCCGGCAGCCTGCAGTTCAGCGTAGAGTTCCGGCGAGAGGGTTCCCAGGCAAACGCTGATGCCGAGCGACGTTTCGCGCCGGAGGGTTTCGATGAGCGGCAGCACAACTTCACGCACCACCACCGGGTCTTCCCCCGACTGGATGTTCACGTCCGTCACACTGTCCGGACGATGTTCGATCAGCAGCTCGGCGATTTGTTCGTGCCGGGCGCGGTAGCGGGCGAGGTCGCGATTGTCGCGGCGCATGCCGCAGTAGCCGCAGTTTTCGCGGCAGAAATTCGAAACTTCGACCACGGCGCGCACGAAAACTCTTTTGCCGAATTTTTTCCGCGTCGCGGCGGCGGCGCGCTCGTGCAAGGCCGCTTGCGCCGCGCCGTTCAAGGCGAGTTCAGCCTCGGTGGGAAAATAGCCGTAACTTGACACCGAGGGAATGATAGTACGCCCGCCATCCCGGCGCAACCAGCAGGGTGGACCTCCCCCTGGCTGCCAGCCGCCGGCCGGCGGAACCGTTTTGCACGTTGTCAGCCGCACACGATTGAATTATGCTCGCGATTATGAAATTTAAACGAATGAGTTTCACCCGGAAAACATTGGCGATTGCGGCAATGACCTTGGCCGTCGCGCGGGCGGCACTGGCCGCCGATCCGACGGCCTTTGAACTGGTCAAGCTGGGCAACCAATACGTCGGCGTGCAGTCGAAGGACAAAGTCGTCCAGATCCGTTCCGAGAAATCCATCGGCACGCTGACGCCGGACATCTGGTATGTCGTTTATTACGATCCCGACGCGACGCTCAAGGCCGTCCAGGTGAAATTCGGCGCGGGCCAGAAACTGGATGTTTCGCACCCGTTACGATTGCTCGAACCCATCACCGGCGAGGACCGGGTGCTCGACAGCACGAAATTGAAGGTGGATTCGGACCGGGCCTTGAAGATCGCCATGGCGGAACCGCTGTTGAAAAATCTTAAACTGGTGGCCACGCAACTCTCGCTGCGACACGGCGACCTGGGCCCGGAATGGAGGGTCAAACTCTGGGCGGCCAAACTCAAAGACCCCAATGACGACGCGGACGTCGGAGCTGTGGATATTTCCGCGGCCGACGGCTCGGTCGTCAAAACGGACCTCCATCCCAACAGCGTCGACTGATCGCACGCACGCCGGTTGTTCAAAAGGCCCCTGGCCGGCGACGGCTCAACGCACTGGTTTCCGTGCCTGCAGCACGATGCGGGTGCCGTAATACAGCCAGATTTTGGCATCGGGGATTTCCGCCCGGGCCGCCAGTTCACGCCATTCGCCCAGGCGAAAACCGCGCCGCACCGAAATTAAACCATCAATCTGCAGGGTTCGACTGACCCGCAGCAAATGCATTCCCAGCCAGACCAGGCCATAAAGTCCGGCGTTGCGGTGGAGGTCACAAAAGAACAACGACCCGCGGGTCACTCGCCAGGCCTCGCGCCAGTGCTTGACGATCTGCTCATCGGTCAGATGATGGGTCATTTGCGAGGCCACCACCACGTCGAAGCTGCGGTCGGGGAAAGGCAGTTGCAGCGCCGAACCCACGATGCTGTCCGGCCGGTTGCCCAGTTTCAGCGCCATGGGATTCACATCCAGATTGGTGAAATGCCAGTGCCAACCGCGACGGCCGGCCCACTCGGTCAATCGTTCACCGAGCAGGCCAGTGCCCGCGCCGACGTCGAGAATGTTCAACCGTTCACAATTCGCTTTGCCCAGCCATCGGGGCAGCCCCGCGGCAAACGGATGCGAGAACTGAAAGAGCGAGTTGACGCGGTTGAGCTCACGGAACGAAGCGGCCGTCTCCGCCTCCGTGCGGTCGGGCAAATCAAAAAACTCTGTTTGCGTGGAGCGATGACGCAAAAACATGATGTCAATTAGAAGAAAACCGGGCTCTATTCAAGCTCCGGCTCAAGCCGGGTTCAGAGAAAATCACCTTCCTCCGGCACGGTGAAAACGTAGCCTTCCGCCGCCAGCCGGGTCAGAATGGTTTCAGCCAACATGACGTTGATCGGCCGCCCCTGGCGATCGCGCCGGCCTTCGTGCAGCAATATGATCGCGCCGGGTTGGACCGATTGTTGGATCCGATCAGCCATGGCTTCGGGATTATTAAAGAGTCCGTCGAATCCGCGCGCCGACCAGCCGATGAGCTTCATATTCCGGTCGCACAGCAAAAAGTGGAGAAACAGATTGGCCATGCCCGCCGGCGCGCGAAACCATCGGGGCTGCTCGCCCGTGATTTCGCGCAACGCCCGGTTGCATTGATCGATTTCCCGCGTCAATGGGGCTTCAAGAAAACTCCAGAAAAACGACACCGGATGGGTCTGGGTGTGATTGCCCAGCGAGTGACCGTCGCGCAAAATCGCCCGGGTCAGTTCGGGATATTTTTGAACCTGCCGGCCAATCACAAAAAAGGTTGCCCGCGCGTGATGCTTTTTCAGCAGCTGGAGCAACCGCGGCGTGTCCTCGGGATGCGGGCCATCGTCAATAGTGAGCCAGACGGCTTTTTGAGGCGTGCGAAATCGGGTGACGACCGGGCCAAACCAACAAGAATTGGCACGGATGGCCGGAAAAATAATCAGGAATTTTGTGGCCAGTTCCAGGCTTAAATAAAACAGCGGATTGTGATTCCAGTTAAGCACCAGCAGCACGGGCGTGGTCAAAGCCACCGCGAAGACCAGAATCAGGGCGAACCGACGGTGGGTGAAAAACCAGCTTCCCGCCCGGGTCAGCACGGCCCTGGGCGCAACGACGATGTCTTTTGTCTGCGACATAGCGGCAAACTAAGGAGCTTTTCCCCTGCCCTTCGCCCGTTGCCGCAACTTCCAGATCCGTCGCATTTGCGGCAACATCTCCAGCACCAGCAGCGTGTGCCGCCGAATGAGCAGCAAATTATCCCGTCCGTAATGAAAATGGGAAACTCCACCGTCCGACGGATTGAAATATTTGACGGGTGCGGGAAGATTGATCGGCGGCACGCCGGCCCAAAAAAGCCGCACGGCCAGTTCCGTGTCGAAATCAAATCGCCGCGCGCCGCGGGTGCGTTGCAGGATGCGCACGGATTCCCGGATGGGATAGACCCGGAAACCGAAAAGCGAATCTTCGATCCCGCCCCAGAGGGTCTCCAGGTTGGCCCACCAGTTCCCCACGCGCCGGCCGTGGCGGCGCGCCGCCGGCGCATCAACGGCAAATTGTGGCACGCCCAAAATCATGGCGGCGGGATTTTTCTGCGATGCCTCCATGAAACGGGAAATATGGGCCGCCGAATGCTGGCCATCCGCATCCAGCACCAGCGCATGGGTGAAGCCCGCCTGGCGGGCAGCGAGCAACGCGTGCAGCACGGCCGCGCCCTTGCCGGCGTTGTGTTCCAGCGCCAAAACCCGCAGGCCATTTTCCCGACGGTTCATTTCCGCCAAAGCGGCGGCGCTGCCGTCCGTGCTGCCATCCATCACGACCCACAAGGGCTGCCAGCAGGCCAGCGCCTCTTGCATCGTTTCGAGCAGCCGGCTTCCCGTGTTGTAACTCGGGACAATCACCAGATGCGTCTGGCTGGGCGTCGGTTGGTTCGGGTCGCGCATGAGTATTATTCTCCGGATCGGGCCAGTGTTTCCCGAAAATAATTTTCCACCGCGCGGCCAAATTTTTTCGGTTCCTGTCCCGGCTCAGGCTGAAACCGGCTGCCCAGGCGCAGGGAATAGCGCACGGGAAAAGCCGGCTTTTTGAAAAATGGCCGGCCTTTTCCCAGATAGTTGCTCGCCGAACTGATGATGACGGCTTGCACCGGCGACCCGGTCAAAACCGCCGCCAGGGCGAACCCCATCTTAAAGGGCAGCAATTTGCCCCCCACCGTTCGGGTCCCCTCGGGAAACACCAGCAGATTTGATCCTTCTTTCAGTCGCTCCTCGCATTTTTTGACGAGGCCCAAGCCGGATTTATTATGGATATACCCGGCCAGCCGGGCGGTGCCCGACAAAACGATGTTGCGCGCCAAACTGCCTTTCATCAGGCAGACGGCTCGCGGCACCAGGGAAACCAACAACACGGCGTCCAGCAGCCCGGGATGATTCGCCACCACGATCAAGCCCTTGACCTCACGCAGTTCGGATAACTCGCCGGCGTCAAGGTCGAGCAGTCCGAACGCACGCAAATACCCCACAAAAAAGACGAACAGCCCGTGAATCAGCTTTTGGCCGAAAAAATGCGCGCGCACCCCGCGAAATAGAACTGCCGGCACGGCAAACGCCACGCTGACCAGCGAACCGACGACCGCAAAAATCAAGAACGCCCCGAAAAAGGCCGCGGGTTGCAAAACGCTCTTGAACCAGCTTTTAGTTTGTATCGCCATCAGCGCAAAAATCATTGCCCATATCCTGGCGATGCCAGCCTGCGTTTCTCGCATGCCCTTATCAAGGGCGAAGTTTCCGGCACGCACCGCCAGGCCGTCGTTTGTTGAAATTCTGCTTGCGCAACCGCCGCGGAAAATCATGCTGTGATTGAATGTTGCCAATATCAGAGCCGGTCCCAATCCCCGCCGCCCGCCGGAAGTCGTGGTTTAAGAAAATCGCCATTTTTTTGATCGTTTCCGTGCTGCTGGGCTGGCTCTACGGCTGGTCGTCGTACCGGGCTTTTCCCCGAAATAAAACCTTCGGATTTGGCTACGGCATGTTGCACGGCGCGTTGATGCCGCTCGCGCTGCCAAGCCTGCTCCTCGGCCGGGACGTGGAGATTTTTGCGCCGGACAACTCAGGGCGGCCTTACAAAATCGGCTATATCTGCGGCATCAACCTCTGCGGCCTGGCCTTTTTCGGCCCGTTGTTCTGGCGGCCCAAACGCGGGCCGGCGGTCATAGAAACCAGCGGCGATAAATCTCGATGATGTTCAGGCTCCCCCCCACCCAATAAAGATTCCCCGGCAGAAAAAAGGTTTGCGCCCGGCGTTCAAACGTCAATTGCGACGGCCGGGTCGGATCGTTCGGGTCATAAGCTTGAAATTCAAAACCATTCCGGGTCTCCACCCCGTCGAATACCACCATGCTGTGATTGATGGACAGAGAAGGGAAATTCACGAGGTGGATGATGGGCGAAATATTTTGCTGGAGGGCGGCGAACAGTTCCGCGGCCGTGCGCGTCTGGTGGGCGCGCGTAATCGGCAGGACCATCCGCCAATGGCTCCGCAAAAAATACGAGCGCCACGCACCGCCGCATTCGACCTTGAACAACCGTTCGTTGGCCCGGCTGAATTCGTGCAGGCTGGCATATCCGGGGATGACGATCTTCCTTTCCTCCGGGCACGGCGTCCGCACGCTGCGCGAAATAACTTTGCGGATCAAATGCCGGCAGGTTTCGTCATCGGCGGCTTTTTGACCGGCATCAAACCGGGCGTGACAACGGAATTGCCGCACCACGCGCGTCAGGACAAAACAGCGATGCGTGTATTCCGGCCTCGGTTTGCGCCAGCGGACAGTGGCTTTGCCGGTCGCCGGATCGAATTGATATTCCCACAGCAATTCGTTGGCAAAACCGAAGGTGTCGCGGGCAAACTCAAACCGCCGACCGACAGCCTCGCCCGGATTTGTTTTGGCAGATATCATCAATTCGCTTGCGGAGGAAGTTAGTCGTGCCTTAACAAACTGACAATGCTTTACGAACGGTGGCGGAAAATTGCCGGGGAACGGCGCAACGAACTGGCGCTGCGCGATACCGCGTCCGGACGGCGCTGGACTTTTGCCGAACTGTTCGCAGCCGGTCAAAGCTGGAACGGAGCGCCGGCCCCTGCCGCGCCGCAGCTTCCAGGCGAAGGCCGGTCCGACACGGCCGGCGGCGGCGACATCATCTTCCCCCGGGGCCATTCACCGGAATTTATCCTCGGTTTGATCGCGGCGTGGCGCGAAAATAAAATGACTTGCCCGCTGGAACCGGGACAATTCCCGATGGAAATTTCCCGGCTGCCGGCAAATTGTGTTCATTTCAAATCCACGTCAGCCACCGCCGGCGTTGCGCGACTCGTTGCCTTCACCCCGGAACAGCTCCTGGCCGATGTGGAAAACATCGTCGTCACCATGGGCCTGCGGGCGGACTGGCCCAACCTCGGCGTCATTTCGATGGCGCACTCGTATGGATTCTCCAACCTGGTCCTGCCGCTGCTGTTCCACGGCATTCCCCTGATTATTGCGCCGGCGCCGTTGCCCGAAATCATCCGCTGCGCCGCTGAAAACGAACCGGCGATCACCCTCGCGGCTGTGCCGGCAATGTGGCGGGCATGGCATGAGGCAAAGGCGATTCCCTCCGGCGTGCGGCTCGCGATTTCCGCCGGTGCGCCGTTGTCGCTGGATTTGGAGCAGGCGGTTTTCAAATCCTGCGGGCTCAAAATTCATAATTTTTACGGCGCATCCGAATGCGGCGGCATTGCCTATGACGCCACGGAGACCCCGCGCCCGGACCCCGCGTTGGTCGGAACGCCGATGCAAAAGGTAAATCTGTCACTCAACGATCAAGGCTGCCTGATGGTCCGCAGCCGCGCCGTCGCGGAAACGTATTGGCCGGAAAAACTGGACTCGCTCGGCAGCGGAGTCTATCAGTCGAGCGACCTGGCCGAATTGAAGGAAGGCTCGGTCTTCCTGCGCGGACGGCTGGGTGATCAAATCAACGTGGCGGGACGCAAAGTGTCGCCGGAAACCGTCGAGCGTGCGTTGCTCGCGCATCCGCAGGTCCGCGAATGCCTGGTTTTTGGCGTACCCAGCCAGGACGAGGAAAGGACGGAAATTATCGTCGCCGTCCTCGTGGCCGGCGCAGCGGAAAGGGAACTGAAACAATTCCTGCTGGCAACGCTGCCTGCCTGGCAGGTTCCCCGCGCCTGGCGGTTTGTCGAATCACTTTCGGCCAATGACCGCGGGAAGATTTCGCGGGTGGATTGGCGGCGGCGTTTCCTGGCTGAA
>CAYPSF010000208.1:0-7293 GCA_964413165.1 uncultured Bifidobacteriaceae bacterium | reverse complement strand
CGTTAAACGACAGCCCCGCCGTGCTATTGGCGCCGGCCATGGCGGCCGTGATGGATAAATCCTGCACCATCTGTCGGCGGGCAGTGAACTGCTCATACGTGATGAACGACAGGCTGACCACCCACGAGGCAACGCCGCTGACCAGCATGGTAATAACCATGAGTTTGCGTTTGATCGGGAGGTTGCGAAGAAAGTGCATAGCGCGGGACCTAGGGAGGGTTGTGAACGGGTTTGGCCAGCTTGAGCAGCTGGGCGCTGATTTTCAGGCCGGCCCGTTCGGCCGCACCGGCATTGATTTCAAAACGCACCTTGTCGGCCTCGCGCACGAAATTGATTATCCCGCCCGCAGCGATGAATTTATCGGATTCGCCAACCGTCAGCACGGCCGTCTCTTTGAGCCCGGCAAGCATCTCCGGCATGCGGCTGTCTTCGCCATCGCTGATAAACAACAGATGCACGCCGCCGGCTTCGGCGGCAGTGGCCACTTGTTTTATCACAATGCTTCGGCCATTGATCTTGTGGTCCCGGGCAATGGCCTGCAGTTCCTCACCCAGCGGGTCTTTGCCGGAAATGCCAATGACCAGCGGCGCCTGATCGTCCGCAAAACGTTGCGCCGGCCACTCCACGAATTTGGCAAAATTGTACAGGTAGGCCGCCTTGATCTGGTATTCCTTGGCCACCTGGGCCCCGGCCGGGTTGCCCAACAGACCGGCCAGGAGCAAACCGCAACCCAACACCCGCCCGACGAATCCGTCGGCCAGCCGGAAGCGGAAGCCTCCACCGGCTCGCCTGTCGGTCCGACTATGGGTTATGTTAAACATGGGTTGGGGCAGATTAAGCATGCCGGGTTGAATGCCTTAAAACCTCAAGCTGATTGTTCCCATCACACTCCGCGGGATTTCCGTTATTATCGAAGTTTTATAACTCGCAAATTCCGCGTGCCGGTCCTGGAGCAGGTTCTGGCCCCACAGGCCGATCTCCAGGTATTTCGTCGGGTGCCAGACCAGGCCCATATCCAGGCGCAGGTAAGCCGGAATGTGCGTCTGGCCAAGAATGTTTGGTGATTCGATTTGATCCACGTAATAAACTGCGGTGTTCCATTCGAGATTTCCGGGTAGATCGACCGCGGAAGTCAGTTGCACCTGTTGCTCCGGGCTGCTTTGAACCAGGGGTGGATTGGCTCCGGCCCGGACGTCGAACCATGTGTAGTTGGCCGTGACATGCCAGTTGCCGGTTACGTTCCACCGGCCGGAAAGTTCGATGCCGTAGGTTTGGGCGCGGCCGATATTATCGTAGGTGGAGGGGATCAGGATATGTGGTGGAGCCGGGCTGGCTTCAAAGCCGGGGGTCCCGACTACCGGTGCAATCAGGTTATCGTAATCATTGAAAAAACCGGCCAGGTCCAATGAACATTGCCTGGTCAATTCTATCCGATAGCCCAATTCGTAGGCGATCAGCACCTCCGACCCGAGGTTGGGGTTGCCAAAGCTTGAAACCAGGACCGGCAGCGGGTTCGGTGGTGAAGGCGGAAAAACCTGAAGATTGACGCGTTGATTAAGATCCGAGCGGGAGGGCGTCCGCACGGCGCGCGAGACCGCTGCCCAAAGGGTCTGTTTTTCCGTCGGGGTCCAGAGCAGGCGGGCGCTGGGCTGGATTTCAAAACCGGTGTAGTCGTTGTGCTCGAATTTTGATCCCACCGTGACCTTGAACCGGTCGGGCAACAGCGTGACTTCATCCTGGACAAAGGTGCTGTACAGTTGTTCTTCATGCTGGGCCGGGTTCCAGGACACAAAGAAACCCGGCGAAAATTGGTCGGCCAGGTGGCGATAGCCAAGCCCCCACATGATGCTATTGTATTCACCGAGCGCGAACTGGTGTTGCGCGTCAATGTCAACCGTGTCGGCAACTTCGGTCGCCTGGATTTGTTCCTGTTTGAAGTGGTCGTAATACGCCTGCAACGTCAGCATCGAGCTTTCCGAAAACGAATGCGCCCAACGGCCCAGCACATTTGCTCCGGAATTGTGATCGATGTTGTTGACGTTTTGCGAATAGGGCGGCAAAAGGCTGGGCACGTCCTGATTTTCGGTGATGCGGTTGTAGTAAGCATCCCCTTGCAAGGTCAGATGGTTTATCTCAGTGGGTTCCCAGTCCATGCGCATGCCTCCCTGAGTCCCATTCCAGTCATCGGGCGCGTCTTGCCCGTCGGCCTCCACCAATCCGTCCCGGTCAAAATATTTCACATAGGCGCGATAAAAGAGATTGGTGCCGATTTGGTCGCCAAAACGAACCGTCGTGGTGGGATGATCTTCTGTCCCCACCGTGGTGGAAATCAAAGTGCCCTGGGTTTCCTTGGCACTTTTGGTGATGATGTTGATCACCCCGTTCATGGCATTGGCGCCCCAGAGGGTGCCGCCCGGTCCGCGAATCACTTCGATGCGATCCACGTCCTCCATCACCACATCCTGTACCCCCCAGACGACCCCACCGAAGCCCGTCCCGTAAACCGACCGGCCATCCACCAACACCAGCAATTTGTTGGCAAACTGGACATTGAACCCGCGAGAACTGATCGCCCATTCATGCGAATTAATCCGGGCCACATCCAACCCCGGGACCAGCCGTAACGCTTCGGGAATGCTCGTGATGCCCAGGCGACGGATATCGTCACTGCTGATCACAAAAATGGCCGCCGCCGCATCCGTGAGCTTCTCTTCCTTTTTGGAAACTGAAGTCACCGGCTCATTCATCAACTGTTGAATGCTCAGGTCGGCCAGGCTGCCGGCGGATTCACTGGTGGCGGAACCGCCTGCGGCCAGGGCCATGACCGGCGCCGATAGAAAGCTGGAGAAAATTGCTGTCCGGCAAAAGAGCGTCGTCAGCCAGCAAGGCTTTGGCTTGAGCGGCAGGCCGTTTCGCCGGGCTTCTGAATCAGGACATTTTGGGTTCATATCATTCTCGTTATGGCTTTGTTTCAAACCGAATCACCGAATCGTTCAACGTGGACACGGGCTGCAATGGCAGTTCCAAAATAAAAGTCGCCCCCCGGCCCGGGCCGTCGCTGTGCGCGTTCAGGCTGCCGCCCAATTCCTTGGCCGCCAGCGCGCCGCTGTGCAGGCCAAAACCGTGGCCATGCTCGCGGGTCGTGAACCCATGATTGAAAATGCGCGTCATGTTCTCCGCCGGGATGCCCACCCCGTTGTCGATCACCGCGATTTGCACCCGGCCGTCACCGTTCCGCACCTGGATTGTCAATTGCTTGTCCGGCCGCCCGGATTCATCACAGGCGTATTTGGCATTGCGAATCAGGTTCACCAGCACCTGCAGAACCTTTTGCCGGTCCACGTTGATTTCGATGGCCTGGGCGGGAAAATCGCGGGTCACGTGCACGTCATGACGAGCCAGCGCACCGCCGTTCAGGCGCAGCGCGTCCTCAATCAAATCGACCGCCCAGGTTTTTTCCACCACCCCCGAAACCCGGGCGTAGCTCTGCTGCATCGTGACAATGTCCTTGATGTGCTCGACGTGTTGCCGCGTCAGTTCCACCTCTTTGAGCAGTCCGGCTTGTTCGCCGGCCAGGTGCTCCGCCAGGCGGGTGAAATAATCGGGCAATTGCTTGCCCTTGGGGTCGGCCGTGAAAAAGGCCGCCAGATCGCCCTGATGTTCCCGGATCATGGCAGCCAGGCGGCCCAGGTTGTGGAGCTTGGATTTCCGGAGGGTTTCGAGGATCAGGATGGTGGAGACGTTGACGCTGTTGAGCACGTTGCCCACGTTGTGAAGGACGCTCGTGGCCACTTCCGCCATCCCCGCCCGCCGCGACGCGTCCACCAGTTCCCGGTGGATGGCTTCCAACCTGGCTTCCGCCTCTTTTATCGGGGTGATGTCCTTCGAGATGCCAAACGTGCCAATGATTTCGCCGGCTTTGTCCCGCAGCGGCATTTTGGTGGTAAGCACCCAGGATTCCCCGCGTCCATCCTTCCAGGATTCCCTTTCAATTCGGCCGATCATCGGCTGGCCGGTCCGGATGATTTTCTGCTCATCCTCAAAGGCCGGCCGGGCATGTTCTTCCGTGAAGAAATCAAAATCAGACTTGCTCACCAATTGATCAGCGGAGGCCACGCCAAACTGTTTGGCCTGGGCATCGCTGCATTTAATGAAGCGGGACTGGGCATCCTTGAAATAAATATGATCCGTGGAATTCTCCAGCAAAGTCCGCAGCAGCTCCCGTTCGTAAGCCAGTTCCGCATCGGCCCGCTTGCGCTCCGTTACATCACGAAACGTCCAGATCCTTCCATAATTTCTTCCCTCCTTGCCCAGAACGGGAGCCGTAACCCGTTCCAGAATGGTTCCGTCCCGGAGCTCAATTTCATCCTGGCCGCTCTCGTCCGGGTGAGCATAGAAGTACATCACCGTTTCCCGGAACTCCTCCGGTTTCGTTGTGAAGTTAATGACGTGCCGGACCTGCGCATCATCACTGTCTTCGGCCGCAATGTCCGGCGGAATTTTCCACAGGTCCACGGTCCGTTGGTTTTGGAGAATCTTTTTCCCGTCGGCACTCACCACCAGGATGCCGTCCGTCGTGGAATCGAGCGTGGCATGGAGCAACGAAAGGGATTCGGCCAATCGGGCCTCGGTCCGTTTGAGGTTGGCAATGACCTCATTCCTGGCATTCACCGCTACCTCGGCTGCCTCCTTGGCCAATTGCAGTTCGCCCGTCCGTTCCTTCACCAGTCGCTCCAGTTCCGCCGTCCGGTGCCGGGCCTGGCGGACCCGCACCCGGTAGATTCCGAAACCCGCACTGCCGGTCGTCAGCACCACCAACCCGATAAACCAGGCGGTCTGGTAAAAAAAAGGTTGCACGGTGAAATCCAGGGCTGCGCCTGCTTCATTCCAAACACCGTCGTTGTTGCACGCCAGGACGCGAAAAGTGTAGTGGCCCGGTGAGAGATGCGTGTAACTGACCTGGCGTTGATGGCCGGCCTCGACCCAGCCGGGATCGGAACCTTGGAGCTGGTAACGAAATCGGAGCCGTTCCGGCGCAACCAGGCTTAATGCACTGTAATGAATCTCGAGGCGATAAGCGCCGGCCGGGACCAACACGTGCTGATGGTGAGCTAGCGGTTGATCGTCAACGATGACGCTTTCAATGACCACTGGCGGCGGCTGGGAGTTGATCCTGACCCGACGCTGATCAATCAACACCACGCCCTCGTCGGTCGCCGCGACAATGCTGCCGTCGGCGAGACAAAGCGCCGAGGGAGCACCATTGCCCGAGGTGGACGCGTTCAACAGCCCGTCGGCACGCCCAAAGGTCAGGCAGTTCAAGCTGACGGCGGCGCCGCGGTCAATTTCGTCGAACTCCGTCTTGCGAATGCGTCCGATTCCGCGGGCCGAGTTTACCCAGAGTGAACCATGGCTGTCGTCGAGCACGCTGAAAAGGACATTGTCCATCATGCCTTCATGAGAGGTATAGGCGTACTCCCGGCCGTTCACCCATCGGACCAGGCCGTTGCCCTCGGTGGCGATCCAGATGGTGCCATCATCTTCTTCCAGCAATGCACGCGCTCCGACCGGGTGGCCTCGACCGCCCAGCGCAACCCGTTTCCAGATGCGATCGGCGTTCCGCTGATAAAGTCCTCGATCCGTTCCCATGAGCAATCGCCCGTCACGGGTGCGTTTGATCGTCCATACCGTGTCATCGGCAAGCTCTTTCGCCTCCGGCACCGGAGAAAGCTTTCCATCCACGAGTTGCAACAACCCGCGGCGGGAGATGCCGACCAGAAACTCACCGTCGGCATCCTGAAAGATGGCGGTGACCGCCCGGCTGGAGACGACACCCGACTGATAGACGAAGCTGGTTACTTTGTTTCCGTCCAGCCGATCCAGGGAACTGCCCCGGTTGCCGAACCACATCGTTCCGTCGGGCGACTCATAGAGGGCGGTGACGGTATCGGGCGACAACGGCGTTCCGGCGGAATAATGTGTGACGACACCATTCTGAATGCGATCGACGCCTTTCATCCATTTGCCAATCCACAAAGCGCCATCGCGGCTTTGCATCACGGCGCTGATCAATGTTTGCGCGTCGCTGTTTTCCAGGGGGAGCAGCGAGGCGCGGCGGTCAATGAACCGGTAAAGGCCGGCGGATGTGCCCGCCCAAAGGCAATGTTCGCGGTCTTCGAACAGGGCCGTGACCCCGGCCAGCTTATCGCCGTTGCGTCCCGTGTAAGGAACCACCTTGCCGCCCAAATAACGATCGAGTCCACCCGGTGAACCAATCCAGAGATTGCCTGCCTGATCAGCCAGGGCCGTGTCCACTCGCTGGCTGCTAAGCGCGCTGTTCTGTTCAAACGGAACGAAATGGCCGTCCCGGAGCCGCAGCAATCCGTCATAGGTCACGGCCATGATGTTGCCCTCGCCATCCTCCTGGATCATGCGGACCTGTTGTGCAGGCAAACCTTCCGCCCGGCTGAAACGGGTGAATTTCCCGTCCTGATAGCGGAGCGCATCGAACCCGGAGACGATCCAGATGGCGTTGTGCCGGTCAACGCCGACAAACCTCATGCCGAGCATGTCGTAAGCAGAGGTGTCAACATCATTGACGAATTTGCCGTCAACCCAGCGGGTGATGCCTTCGCGGCCGCCGATCCACAATGACCCGTCCGGCGCCACGCAAACACTGTTCACCGTGTCCGCCTTCAAACCATCGGCGCGGCCGTAGGCCTTGAACCGGCCATCCTGATAGCGCAGGAGGCCCGAGGACGTGCCAATCCACAGGCTGCCGTCGCGCGTCTCCGCGAATGAAGTGATGATGTTGTTGGGAAACTCCGGGGTGTTGTGTTGGCTGAAAATAGTGAAAGTCAGGCCGTCAAACCTTGCCAGTCCTTGCTGGGTTCCCACCCAGAGGTAGCCGTCTTGCGTTTGAAAAATACAGCGGACCAGGTTGTGCGGGAGTCCGTCTTCCGTGTCCCAATGGGCGGCAATGTAGTCAGCGGGCTTTTCCGCCGGATCGAGGGCAAACACACATTCCCGCGGCAGAAACACAACCAACCACAGGCCGGCCAGCACGGCTGACCGGATCCATTGGCGCTCTCTGAAACCTGTAGCAGTATGTTTCATAGTCCGTCGTGATGAACGTTCCAGCCGTCTTCGGAAGCGATCGCCGGTTGCATGGGCAGTTCCAAAATAAAAGTCGCCCCCTGGCCCGGACCGTCGCTGTGCACATTCAACGTGCCGCCCATTTCCTTGGCCGCCAGCGCGCCGCTGTGCAGGCCAAAACCGTGGCCATGCTCGCGG
>CAYPSF010000207.1:0-7298 GCA_964413165.1 uncultured Bifidobacteriaceae bacterium | reverse complement strand
GGCTTTTTTGTTTTCTTTGACCTGCGTCAAAATCCGGCTCCGGGTTACCTGCTAAGCTGCGATCGCCAACCGGGCATTGACGCTGCGCATTGACATTCCATAAAACCAGACTACAACACGCCTCATGAACTTCCGCCTCGTTTTCATCGCCATCGTCATGGCCACCGGCCTGATCGTCTCGGCGTATCTCGTCAATTCCAGGCGCCCCAGTGTCGTTGTCGAGCAACCCAGCGCTGCGTTCGTTCGCGCCAGCGGCAAATGCGCCGAGTGCCATCGTAACGCGCAGTATTCCATCGTCCACGAATTCGAGATGAGCAAGCATGCGCAGAAGGGTGTGACGTGCCTGGACTGCCACCAGGTGCAGCCGGGGCAGACCGGCACGAACCACAACGGATTTGTCATCAACAACGGCATCACCCCTGCCAATTGTCGGGTCTGTCACCAGACGGTTTACGACCAGTTCGCGCGCAGCCGCCATGCGGCGCCGTCGTGGGTGGCGGTCATGGGCAACCAGGACTTTTCGCCGGAAATGATCGAGCAGATGGAAAAATTGCATCCCGGCTCGATGAAACGTCCGCCGCATCCGCTGACGAAACTGGAGGGCGACTCGTCGATGCGGAGCGGCTGCATCGCCTGCCACGTAATCGGCAAACCGAACGCCGATGGCAGCATCGGCAACTGTACGTTTTGCCATACGCGGCACACGTCGTCCGTGGAGGTTGCGCGGCTGCCCAGCACTTGCGGCCAGTGCCATCTGGGCCCGGACCATTCCCAGATCGAAATTTACACGCAGTCCAAGCACGGCGTCATGTTCGCCGCGCAGCAGGATCTGTTGAATCTGAAGGCGCCGCCCGACAGCCTGACCACGAAGGACATGTTCATCCCCACCTGTGCGACCTGCCATATGAGCGGGCTCAATGGCCGCGGAGTCACGCACGACCCGTCCGAGCGGCTCTCGTATAATCTGTTCGCCGAGGTGACGCAACCGCGCCCGAACGCCGAGCGCGCCCAGGCCAAAATGAAGGACATCTGCCTGCAATGCCATACGCCACCGCTCGTGGACCGCATTTACCGGGAAGGCGCCGCCGTGGTGGACGCCACGAATGAAAAAGTCCTCGCTGCCAGGGCCATCATGGATTCGCTCAAGGCCGACGGCCTGCTCTCGACCAACGCCTTCAGCCAGCCGGTGCAATTCACCTACTTCGACCTCTGGCATTACTACGGCCGCACCGCGAAACATGCCGCGTTCATGGGTGGTGCCGACTATGTGCAATGGCACGGCAACTATCCGATTCTGCAGCACACCGTCGAGCTCAAGGAACAGGCGGCGCAACTCCGCAGGGAAAATGGGAAATAACTGGTTCCGGCGGCCACGCACCTGGATTGAACTCTTCGTGTTGTTCAATCTCGGCGGCTTGGCGCCCGACATTTTTCTCGCCCATAGCGTCAACGCCTTTCGTTCCCGCGCGGAGTATATCCCGTTGATTTTTTCGCTGGTCGCGCCGGTGCTGCTGCTGCCTGCGCTCTGGGCCCTGGCCACCGCGCGGCTGGCGCTCTGGCGCTGGATTGGTTCTCTCGTTGGCGGTACGGCGGTGCTCATCGGTATTACCGGTTTGGTGCTGCATCTGGAAAGCCAGTTCTTTCAGCAATGGACCCTGGCCAGCCTGGTCTACGCCGCACCGTTCGCCGCACCGCTCGCCTACACCGGCCTCGGTTCGCTGCTGATCATGAATCGCATGGTCGCCGACGAGGAAACCGAGTGGGCGCAGTGGGTGATCTTTTTCGCGCTCGGCGGTTTCGCAGGCAATTTCGTCTTCAGCGTCACCGACCACGCCCAGAATGGATTTTATCACCGGACGGAATGGATTCCCGTCACCAGCAGCGCGGTGGCGATGGGGTTTTTGATGGTGCCGTTGATGCTGAAGGTGGACCGGGCGTTTTTGCGGCTGTGCGGACTGATCATGCTGGCGCAGGCGGTAGTGGGCGCGCTCGGTTTCGGGCTGCACGCGCGGGCCGACTGGCATGGTGTCGGGGAAAACCTGTTTCTTCGCATCGTTCACGGCGCGCCGATTTTCGCGCCGACGCTGTTCTGCGACCTGGCGGTGCTGGCGGGCGTCGGCCTTTGGGTTTTAGGCCGGCAAGTTCCGTCGAAACCGGATTCGTGACTTTCTTCTGGCGCGTCAATCGTAAATCGTAAATCGTAAATCCCGATGCCGATTTACGAATTCGCCTGTCCGAAATGCCGGAAGATTTTCAGCTTCCTGTCGAAACGCGTGAATCCCGACCGCCTGCCCGTCTGCCCCAAATGCGGCTACCAGAAATTGTCCAAACAAATCAGTCGTTTTGCCCTGAGCAAAGGGGTAAAGGAACCGGCGGCCGGCGGGGAAATGGCCGGAGACGGTCCGCCGCTGCCCGATTTTGACGATCCCCGGGTTGAACGGGCCATGATGGAAATGGAACGCGACTTGGAACATCTGGACGAAAACAACCCGCGGCACCTGGCGCACATGATGAAGAAAATGAAGGAGGTCATGCCTGCGGGCGCGATGCCGAAGGAACTGGACCTGGCCATCAAACGCCTGGAAGCCGGCGAGGACCCGGAGAAGATCGAAGCCGATATGGGCGACGTGCTGGGCGATTTCATGGGCGGGCCGGCTGGCGGCGGCGGTTACACGAAAGACAGAGGGTTGTATGATTATTGATTCAGCTGTTCGCGCTTCCTCGCGAGAGTATCCGCGAAAAAAGAATTTCGCGCGAATGGCCGTCTTCCTGTTGGCCGGGCTGGTTCTGGTCATGGCGGCCGGATGCCACCGGGAAACCCCGACAACTCCGAACGGCGCGGGCCAGGCGATTTCGCCGTCGTCCGGAGCACCCATTTACACTTTCAAAGTGGCGAACGCCTGGCCACACGATCGCAAGGCATTCACGCAGGGATTGGTCTGGCTGGATGGCGCATTGCTGGAAAGCACCGGGCTTTACGGCCAATCCAGCTTGCGACGCGTGGAACTGCCGACCGGCCGGGTCTTGCAGCAGGTGACGGTTCCGCCCGATTGCTTTGCCGAGGGGCTCGCGGTCCTGCACGGCAAATTGTATCAATTGACGTGGCAGAACCAAAAAGCGTTCGTTTATGATCTGGCAACGTTCCGGCTCGAAAAGGAATTCGCATATGACGGCGAAGGCTGGGGCCTGGCCACAGACGGCCAATCGTTGATTCTCAGCGACGGAACCGACCGGATTCGCTTTCTCGATCCGGAGACGTTTGCAGTGAAGCGCACGATCAGTGTCTCCGACCATGGCCGGCCGATCACCCAGCTGAACGAACTCGAATATGTCAAAGGCGAGATCCTCGCGAATGTCTGGCAGTCGGATTTTATCGCGCGTATCGACCCGGCGACCGGTGCGGTCCTCGGCTGGATCGACCTGGGCGGATTGCTGCCGCCGGAGGACCGCGATGCGACCACGGATGTGCTCAACGGGATCGCCTACGATGCCGCGGCAGACCGCTTGTTCGTCACGGGCAAGTTATGGCCGAAAATTTTCGAGGTGAAGCTGGAACCAAAACCCTGAGGCCGATGAGGACCTGGAAAAAATTGAGGCTGATATGGGCGACGTGCTGGGCGATTTATGATTACTGTTTCGTTAAACCGTGGAACTGTTGAACCGTTAAATCGGCACATCGGTTCAACGATTCAACGATTCAACGATTTAACGAACTATGGCCCATATCCACGAAAAAATTGATTTTACCGTCGCCATCTTCGTCGTCCATGACGGCAAGGTGCTCCTGATACACCATCGCAAGCTGGACAAATGGCTGCCAATGGGCGGGCATATTGAGCTGGATGAGGACCCGGAACAGGCCGCCTTGCGCGAGGCGAAGGAAGAAAGTGGTCTTGACGTTGAGTTGCTAGGCGAACGTCCGCCCACCACCGGCCCCGGCACCCGCGCTCTCATCGCGCCGCGATTTCTCGATATCCACCGCATCAATGAGACGCACGAGCACATCGGCCTGATTTATTGGGCGCAGCCAAAGAACGACGGCGCGCACGGAGTGACGCGCCCCAACCCTGAGTTGGCCGTCGAGGAACATCACGACATCCGCTGGTGTTCGGCCGGGGATTTGGACACACTGCAGCCGCCGATGTCGGACGCGGTGAAGTGGTATTGCCGCAGCGCCATCCGGGAGATTTCGAGCCGGACATGATCGCCCAAAAAGGAAGCCAGTTTAAAATCGTTTGTTTCACCATCCAGGGGATGAGCTCCTTTGCGGTGTCGTTTTATTTTTATTACCTTTATTTTTTGATGCAGAAATGGTTCGGCTTTGGCGACAAGAACAACCTCGCTCTCGCCGCCACTCTGGGTTTTGTTTACATCTTCGCTTCATGGCAGGCCGGGCGGTTTGCCCAGCGATGCGGTTATTTCACCGCCCTGAAAACCGGTTTCAGCATTATGTTGCTGGCCCTGGCAGTCGGCTCACAACTGCACTCCGCCATCGGTCTGATTCTGGCCAGCCTGGTGCTATCCGTCGGCATGTGCTGCCTGTGGCCGACCGTCGAGGCGCTCGTGAGCGAAGGCGAAGACGCCGTGGGCCTGCCGCGCGCCATCGGCACTTACAACGTCGTCTGGGCGGGGACCAACGCGCTGGCCTTGTTCGGCGGCGGCACGCTCGTGGAAAAATTCGGGTTCCAATGCATTTTTTACATTCCGTTCGTGATTTTTGTCACGCAGCTGGCGCTCACGTTCTGGTTGCAACGGCACGCGACGGAACTGGCTCGCGCCGCCCTCAATCAACCGGTATTGATGCTGCCACCCGACCCGAATCGCCCGTCTCCGGCCAAAACCATGGCTTTCCGGCGCATGGCCCTGCTCTCGAACCCGTTTGCCTACGTTGCCATCTACACGCTCGTCGCCGTGTTGCCCAGCATCGCCGAACGGTTCCAGTTGACGCCGATGTTCGCCGGGTTCGCCTGCTCGCTCTGGGGTTTCGCGCGGCTGGGCACTTTTTTCGCGCTGTGGTTCTGGACGGGCTGGCATTACCAGTTCCGGTGGCTCGTGACCGCGTTTGTCGTGCTCATCGCCGCCTTTGCGGTGATTCTGGCCGTGCCGAACCTCTGGGTCGTACTCGGGGCGCAAATGATCTTCGGCGTCGCCATCGGCCTCATTTATTATTCGTCGCTGTTTTACTCCATGGACACCAGCGAGACCAAGGGCGAGCACGGCGGCATCCACGAAGCCGCCATCGGAGTGGGCAACTGCCTCGGACCGGGCGTCGGCGCAGCGTCCCTGCAATTTTTCCCGCAGCATGCCCACAACAGTGTGATTGCTGTCAGCGTGCTGCTGCTGTGCGGGCTGGGGTCTCTGGTGGCGATTTGGAAGACCGCCCGGTGAGAAAAATGGAAAACATCCAACAACCAACATCCAACGCCGAACATCCAATATAGCGCCTGGCGGCCAGTTTCATTGGATGTTTCCCGACTTCTTCCTCTTTGTTTCTTGGTGCCTTTGTGGTTAATCTTTCCCCATGTCCGCTGAACAACAACCGCAACCTGACCCGCAACGCAAGACGCTCGACGATCGCGCGAAGATGTCCGAGCTGGAACGCATCCGGCATTCGTGCGCACACGTGATGGCCACCGCCATCCTCCGCCTCTGGCCCGACGCCCAGTTCGCCTACGGCCCGCCCGTCGAGAACGGTTTTTATTACGACGTCGAACTGTCGCATCGCATCTCGCCTGAGGATTTCGCGGCCATCGAGGCCGAGATGAAAAAGGAAATCAAGGCCAACAACGTCTTTGAGAAACTGGTTGTCGCGCGCGAACAGGCGCAGAAGGATGCGCAAAGCGGACGGCTCGGCGGACTGGCCGAGCGCCCTGCCCCATCCAAGTTCAAGCTGGATTTGATCAACCAGATTCCCGAAGGCGAGGCGATTTCGTATTTCAAGAACGGTGATTTCATCGACCTGTGCGCCGGGCCGCACGTGATGCGCACCGGCAACATCGGCGCGTACAAGCTCACCACCGTGGCCAGCGCGTATTACAAGGGCGATGAGCGCAACCCGCAGCTCCAGCGCATCTACGGCACCGCGTTCAAGAACAAGACCCAACTCGACGAATATTTCACGATGATCGAAGAGGCGAAGAAGCGTGATCATCGGAAAATTGGCGCGGAGATGGGGCTGTACGCCATCGACACGGAATTTGTCGGGCCCGGCCTGCCGCTGTGGCTGCCGAAGGGTACTGCCATCGTGGAAGAACTGGAGAAGCTGGCAAAGGAAACCGAATTCCAGGCCGGCTATGTGCGCGTCAAAACACCGCACATCGCGCGTGAGAAAATGTATTTAACGTCTGGGCATTTGCCGATTCTTTACGCGGAGTCAATGTTTCCGCCGATGAAACTGCGGCTTGAAGGAAAGGATAAAGCAGAGCGAGAACAGCATTTGAAGAATGTCAGCAGAATTCACGATAATGCAGGAGAAAAACTGCAGAATTTGGACTTGGAGAAGCTGAAAGCTGAAGGTTATTCGCTGGAACAAGCCGCACAGAAATTCAAGGAAGCTGGAAAAGACTTTGCAAAAGCTTCACAAGACTGGTTGACGGCCCTTAACGCGGCAGATGGGGAGACGGAAAATTACTACCTCAAAGCGATGAACTGCCCGCATCATCACCGCATTTTTGCGGCGGAGCCGCGCAGTTACCGCGATTTGCCGTTACGCCTGGCCGAATATGGCACTAACTATCGTTACGAGCAGTCGGGCGAGTTGTTCGGCCTGATGCGCGTGCGGTCGCTCAACATGAACGACGCGCACATCTATTGCACGCCGGAGCAGTTCGCGCAGGAGTTCAATGCGGTGAACGATTTGTACCTGAAATATTTCAAGATTTTCGGCATTGAAAAGTTTGTCATGCGCTTCAGCACCCATGACCCGTCCCGCCTGACCGGCGACAACGCCAAATTCGTCAACGAACCGGGGCTCTGGAAGCAAACCGAGGACATGGTCCGCAAGACCCTCGTCGATTCGAAGATTCCCTACGTGGAGGTGCCGAACGAGGCGGCGTTTTACGGGCCTAAGATTGACGTGCAGGTCTGGAGCGTCATCGGCCGCGAATTTACGCTGGCCACCAACCAGGTGGATTTTGCCGTGCCGGCCAAGTTCGGCCTGACCTACCGCGACAGGGACAACACCAACAAGACGCCGTTGTGCATCCACCGTGCGCCGCTGGGCACGCACGAACGGTTCATCGGTTTTCTCATCGAGCATTACGCCGGCAACTTCCCGCTCTGGCTCGCGCCGGAGCAGG
>CAYPSF010000206.1:0-7313 GCA_964413165.1 uncultured Bifidobacteriaceae bacterium | reverse complement strand
ACGCGAGGAACTGGTTCGCCTCGTGTGGCTATAGTTTTATTTAAAATGCTCTAGCGCCGTTAAAAACGTCTTCATTCGTAGCAGCCGGGGTAACGAAGCTCAATTTTTCCTGGGGTTGCACCAGTCTTGGCGGCTTTGCAGACCGCCGCCTGCCCTGCTCGGCCAACAGGATGACGACTGACTGGCAGTTAAGGCTCCAAGTTCTTGCCGTCAGCGATTCATCCGCTGCACTTGCACACCGCTTACAATTAAATTATCACCTGTCGCAGCAAATCGAAAATCGGCTTCATCTTTTTCGCGGCCGGCAAAGCGAGCGTCGTTGATTTGAAAATGCGCCAGCTTCCACTGTCCGGTATTCATGAGGTGAACAATAGAAGGAGACCGTTTGTAGGCTCCACCGTCCGGCAGGCTGGTATCGGTTGAATCGTAATCCAGCGCGATGGCTCCAGACCCCAAATCCAAATATGCCAGGTCAATTTGTAGCGGCTTTCCGGTCTCTGGGCGGAAGGCTTTGTTCACCTGCATATTGAAATAGTTCGTGGAATTACCCTTGGGCACCAACCAGCAACGTCGCCCGTTGCGCTCCACCTTCGATCATGTATCGTTGCTCATTGCTGCGATAGTTAATCCTTCGTCACCATCGGGTGATCCGCTGATCTGTGGCAGGCGCGTTTCATGGTAGTTTCGAATGGTGGCAAATTGGTCTTTTGGCAGAAGGAACACGTACCGGCCGGGAAACGCGGCTTCGACGCGATCGATCTGTTCTTTGATTGCTGTATAGCCGTGGTCGCCTTGATAGAAACCGCCAACGATGGGGGTGAAGCTGACAAACTTAGGGGCTCGTGGATCTGGTTTCACCGCCATCATTTCCTTGAATAGTTGCTCTTTATTGGCTGCGCCGGTGGTATCGATTTTAATCGGAAAACCAGCGCGAATCTCGGGGGCCTCTCCAAATACGCCGGTAAACCCGCACTTTTTCATGTAGGTGATGTATTTCTTGCTCCCGTAAGGTGCCAGCCATATGCGGCCGGCATGAAATCCCGCGTCGCGGCACCAAACGCGCGTTAGCTCACACCACGCTGGGAATAGTTCATCATTGAAATCCTGGACATAAATAAACTGAGCACCCGTTGGTCCTGCCATCAGTTCGTCGTTTGCTGTCATTTTGGAATAGTACTAATCCAGCAAGGGCGAATTGAGTTCCTGAAGCGCAGGGCTCAAGGGGGTGGCGACCGGAATTCTTCCATGAGCCGGATCATGCCAAAATTTGTAGATCGGGTTTTGGTCGAATTCGAGATTATCGCCGTCGCTCCACGTGATTGACGCGTAGATCTTGCCCAGTTCGGCCTTGACCGCTTGTCCTGGAGATTGCGTGTAAGTCTTATTGGGAAAACTCGACCAAAAACTGCCGTTTGCATATAAATTGCTGGTGATATATCCGATGCCGAATGGATTGGCGGTTTCGTTTGCCTGATCTCCATTGCTGCCGTAGCCCATGAGCGAAGTGCCAACTCCGTATCCGCCAATTTTGAAAATCTTTTCGATTTCTGCCCGCTCTTTTTGGAAATCCAGCCAGAACACAAACCCCTTGCTTGCGGCAGCGTAATCCGTCAACGGCTCCCCTTTCGCCAGCGCGAAAATGACTTTCCGGCTACAGCCTGGCATCAGATGCTCAATCGCCCAATCGTAGGCTTCGATCCGATTTGCCCATCGGTTTCGAAAATCAACCACTTCGCCCTTCCAGCCAAACTCCAGGGACAGGTCATTCCGGATGGATTCAGTTACGGGAATACCTTCCTGCTGCGCCGCAGACATCAAAGCCAAATACCAGGTCCAGTCCTTGTCAGGATCGTAAACGAACATTTTCTTCACGCGCCGCTGATACTTTTTAAAAAGCGTTCTCAGACCCGCGCTGGCACCGGGCATGGCTATTGGTTTTTCGGAAAGCTTCTCACAGTATTCCAACGGTTCGCGATCCCACCAGTTGTTGATCAAATATACTTCGGCCGATTGTTGGTTGAGCATGCCCTGCAAGGCCCGCGAAGTCATCTTGGTGTTGTCGGCGTCCTTTTCAATTTCCACGACGTAAGCCTTGGGCGCAGAAGGCATTTTGGGGAACAGGCCGCTTGCTCCCAACCCCGTCAGGCATGACAAACTGAGAAAGCAGAAGTATAGACAAAATGCCAAGCGCATATTCTTACGCGATTGATTCATAGCACCGACTCTACATCCTTGTTCCGTAATCCCGCAACGCCTTTAACCGGCCGACGGCAGAACCTGCCGGACCAGTTGCAGCACGGCTTCCGGCAAAATAGTCGCCATGCACGGATTCTGGCTTTGGCAAACGCCAACCTGGCCGGGACAAGTGCACGGGCCACCTTGCAGTACCCGATGCGATTTGCCCAAGGGAGCCCACTGGCTGGCCGAGCTCGGGCCGAACAGGGCAATCGTCGGAATCCCCAGCCCGGCGGCAATATGCAAGGGGCCCGTATCACCGGCGACAAACAGCCGCGCCCGTTTGATTACCGCCATAAACGTCGTCAGGTCAGGGTTGGACGGCAGGACAGTCGCGTCCGGCGCGAGTTTCCTGAATTCTTCGAGTTGGGCCCGGTCGCGTGACGAAATGCCGGTGGAAAAGACGATTTCAAAACCCGCACTGGCGGCTTGGCGGTAAAACTTCGCCCAGCAGGCCAACGGCCATTCCTTCTTGATCGCGCCGCTGGCCAGATGACAGAGGATGACCGGCCGGGGCAACAGGTGCGCAGCCGTAGCGTCGCACGCCGGATCAGAATGGATTTCCAATTCCAACGAACCGGGGTCGCCGATGCCCCAGGCGGACAGGAGATGCAAATTACGCCGCACCTCGTGCAGCGATTCAGGAATCGGGACGGTCTGGGTGTAGCAATAACGACGACCGAGAAATCCACCCGGCCAGAGAGGGGCCAACCGTTGGCGCGCGCCACACAACCGGCTGATGATGGCGCTGCGATCGCCGCTGCCGAAATCCACCGAGCGATCAAAACGTTCCCGGCGCAACGCCCGGATGATTGGCCAGGAGTGTCTCAATCCGGCCTTTCCCCGGGCGCGGGGGAAGGCCCAGACACGCTCCAGCCAGGGCAGATGCTGGAGCAAGGGCGCCACTTCCCCAGCCACCAGCACATGCAACCTGGCATCCGGGACCTGCTCCTTGAGCGCCCGCAATGCCGGCGTCATGATCACCGCGTCACCGAGGTAGCGGAATTGTATGGCCAGGATTTTCATGACGCTGCTGCTTGCGCTGGTTGCTGCGGGGCCAATATGTTCGGGGGGTACCGCGGGCACCAGATTTTTTTGCTGCGGCCGGCGCCAGGGTCGCGAATTTTCGCTGTCACCCGGGCTCCGGTTCAATTTAAATAGCGTCGCGTGAAAATCAGCGGCTTTACCTTCATCCGCAACGGCAATGCCCTGGGCTACCCGTTTGCCGCCTCCATCCGGTCGTTGCTGCCGCTGTGTGATGAAATGATTGTCAACGTGCCGCGCTCGACCGACGGCACGCTGGAAAGCGTCCGGGCGATCAAGGATCCCAAAATCCGCATCCTCGAATCCGAATGGGACGAACAGCAGCGGACGGCCGGGCTGGCGCTCTCCCATCACACCAACCTGGCCCTGAAACAGTGCACTGGTGACTGGTGCGTATATATCCAGGGCGACGAGGTGCTGCACGAGGACACGCTGCCCGCCATGCGTTCCGCGATGGAGCGGGAACAGGACCATCCGGAAGTCCAAGGCTTGCTGGTGGATTACACGCATTTTTACGGCAGCTATTGGACTTATGCCTCCTCGTTCGGCTGGTACCGGCAGGAAGTGCGGGTGGTGCGGCGCGACCCGGACATTGGCTCGCGCGGTGACGCCCAGGGTTTCCGCACCCTGAACGGCCGGAAACTCCGGGTGAAAAAATCCGGCGGCCATTACTGCCACTATGGCCACGCCTTGCACCCGGACACCGCCCGGACCAAGCTTCAAAACCTGTCCCGCCTTTGGCACGACGATGCCTCCGTCGAAAAAATGTGCCGGCGGCCCGAGGGATTCTACGAGGATGACCAAAAAGTCAAACCGTTCACCGGCACCCACCCGGCGGTCATGCGGGAGATTGTCGCCGCCGCAAACTGGACCTACACCTCCCGCAACCCGCTGATCCGCCTGCGCCGGAAATATTTTTGGAAAGACGTGGCCGCCCTGGTCAAGGACTGTACCGGGGTCGAAATTGGCGTTCACCGCAACTATCGGCTCCTCAAATAAACGGCGGGTGCCGGCGGACGGGGCGGCGCACAAATGAGTTGCAAAAAAAAGCCCTTTCCAACAATTTCACCCGGCGCGAACCGGTGGTTGGAAACCGTTCTATGATGATTTTTTTGCACATACCCAAAACCGCAGGTTCAACGTTCCAATTCATTCTTGAAAACAGTTTTGGCATTGCCGCCTGCCACACCAATCACACCAAAAGACCCGTTTTCACCCAAAGCGACCTGGATTTTGCGAGGAAAATTTTCCCGGTGTTGCGGAGCATCGCCGGACATAACCTGGTTGACCCGCTCAGCCTGTCGGCCCCTGATCCTTTTTACCTCACGTTTCTGCGGGAACCGGTCGCCCGGGTTTTTTCCCAATATCAGGACGGCATCATTTCGGGCAACCACAGCCTGTCCTTTGAAGAAACCCTGCGGCAACGCGGAGATCTTGAGAATTTGCAGGTCAAATTGATGGCGGGGGAAAGAAGCCTGGACAAGGCCAAACGTTTTCTGGAGAAATGCAACTTTGTCGGCCTGACCGAAAAGTTTGAACTGTCCCTCCAGGTTCTGGAGCGGCTTACTCCCTACCCGTTGAATTTGAATTATAAAAAGCGACGGGTCGCCCCGGACAACCAGATCAAAAAAGCCCTGGAAGCCGACACCCGTTTGATTGAAATGGCCCGGGAATACAACCAGCTGGACATCGAACTCTATGCCTTTGCGGTCAACGAGATCTTTCCCAGGATCTGCGCCAACGCAGGATTGAATCCTTCCGACCAGGTTGCCTCCCACGATCATTATACGAGCGATAAAAAATGGAAATATTTGCTCTGCCACTTTTTTAACATGTCGTTCTACCGACAGGTCAGCAAGCTTCGCAATCGGTTCTTCACCGCGCCCGTGCCGGCCGGAAAGTAAGCCGGTGACCGGGCGGACACGGGGATCGTTTCACAATTCTTTTGCCGGCTGCCGGAAGGGTGCGGTAACATGCGCGCGGTTCCGCATCCACCCGGGCCGGGGGAGCCAACGGAACCCCGACACCATGACCATCGAACCACCGTTGCCGCTTTCCGTGTGCATGATTGCGGGTCCCGAAGCCCATCGCATCCGCCGGGCCCTCGACAGCGTTGCCGGCTGGACGTCCGAAATCATTGTGGTCATCAACGACGATACCAGCGACGGCACCGATCGAATTGCCGCATCGTACGGGGCCAGGGTTTTCCGCGAACCCTGGAAGGGGCACGTGGCCCAAAAGAATTCAGCGGCGGACAAAGCCACCCAACCGTGGATTCTCGGCCTGGACGCCGATGAAGTTGTCTCGCCGCCATTGCGATCGGAGATTGCCGGATTGCTGGCCCAACCCCAACCTCCGGAGCAGGCGGCGGCTTTTTGCTTTCCTCGCTGCTCGTTTTACTGCGGCCGGTGGATACGTCATGGCGATTGGTATCCGGACCGCCAGACACGCCTGTGGCAAAGGGGCCACGCCCATTGGGGTGGCATTGACCCGCATGACAAATTGCTGGTGGACGGTCCCGTGAACCGGCTGCGTCATGACTTGCTGCACTACAGCATGGAATCTTTGGAGCATCAGACCCGGAAGACGCTGAAGTATGCCGATGAATTTGTCCGCCTTTGCGCGGAACAGGGCCAAACGGCTGGTTTTCTTGACCTGCTGATGCGGCCGGTCTGGAGGTTCTGGCGCGCTTATCTGTTCCGCCTGGGCTTCCTCGACGGCTGGCAGGGATTCGCCATCGCCTGGATGACGGCGTTCTACACCTTTCTGCGCTACGCCCGCGTGCGCGAAGCGCAGGTGCAAAAAGCCCTGTCCCGATGATTGCCGCCTCCCCCAGCCGCTTTGAGCATCTCCTGCTTTACGAACCCCGCACCGAGGGGCATCACCTCGCCTGGTTGCGCTTCATCACGGAAGACCTGCTCAGCGCCGGTTTCCGACTGACATTGGCCGTGGACCAACGGCCCGGCGCCGAGGGCAAATTGCGTGACCACCTGGGCGAATCGGTCAACCAGGTGACCCTGTTCAACGCCTATGACGCGTCCGGCCGCCGCCATGCCGATGGCAAAGCAGCGTCCGTGGCGTATTGCCTGGAACAGACCGGCACGGAGAACGTTTTTTTGTGCGTGATTGACGAAATCGCGTCCTCTTGCTGGCGGCGCGCGGCATTTGGACTTTTGCCCCCGGCCCGGTTACGCGGTCGGATGGGTGGTATCTATCATCGCCCGCGTTTCACAGCCGCGCCGCGCTGGTCGCCCAATCGGTGGCTCAAGGAATTGGGCTTTCGTCGCTTGCTGCGGGGCGGCTGGTTGCGGCAACTCCTGTTTTTGGACGAATACCTCGCCCGGGATTGCCGGTCGGAATTTCCCGATGCCCCGATTTCTTTTCTGCCGGATCCCTGTCCCGCGGATTTCGGCGGTGATGCGGCCGATGCCCGGCAAAAACTGGCCCTGCCGGCTGATCGTCGCGTGTTCCTGTTTTATGGGACTGGCGCCCGGCGCAAGGGATTGCACCTCGCCGTCCAGGCGTTCCTGGCTTTGCCGCCGGACGACCCGGCATTTTTGTTCTGCGTCGGCCAGCAGAACCCCGACCCCCCGACGGCCGACGGACTGAAAACACTTGAGGCTCAGGGCCGCGCACGACTCATCAATCGGTATGTATCCGTGGCCGAGGAAAAACTGAGCTTCGCGGCATGCGACCTAGTGTTGCTGCCATACGTCGGCCATTTCGGCATCAGCGCCGTGCTGTCGCAGGCAATGGCGGCGGGAAAACCGGTCATTGCCTCGGATGAACAATTGCTGGGCCGGCTGGTGCGCGAACACGATGCCGGCCTGTTGTTTCGCTCCGGTGATGCCGACGCACTGCGTCAGGCAGTGCAAAAGGCACTGACCGCTTCCGACGCGGAGCGTTCCCGATGGCAGGCGGCGTCCCGGCAATATGCGGAACGCCACAGCCGGGCCGCCTTCCGGGCCGCTCTGCTGGCTTCATTTGCGCCCGAACCCCGGATTTAAAATGCCCGCGGACATGAACATCCTGCT
>CAYPSF010000205.1:0-7325 GCA_964413165.1 uncultured Bifidobacteriaceae bacterium | reverse complement strand
TGGCCGGCGGATGAACGTGACGGAATTTCTGGCCGGACGTGCGCTGAAAGCGGGTCAAACATTTGAAGGGTAGGTCTGGCTCTCCGAGCGAGCCACCAGTGCAATCGTACCCTGCCTTGCCGCATCCCGCAACCCCGCCGCATCTCGTCGATTATTCCTGTCACATCAATATAAACTGCGGGATCAAATTTTTTTGAAAGATTGGCTTCGCACCTTCGTAATATGCTGTGTCAGGCATGGTTCCCCTTGAGTTTGTGGGGGATGAAGATCACAACGGTAGATGTTCAATGTTAAACTTATCATATGAAACTGAAATTCAAGTACTTCGGAAAGATTCACGCCACTTTGGTCATTCTTTCACTGGTCTTTTTGGCACGAATAGGGTCGGCGGAAACCTGGTTCACCAATGAAGTCTGGATTTCGCCAATCGCCCAGACGAATGGAGGCAATGGAACACTGGATTATCCATATGATGGCTCAACCCAGGCAAAATTTGATGCGGTAATGGGCAGTTTACTCGCAAACACCACTATCCATCTTCTGTCCGGCACCTATCAAACATGGGGTAGCAGCACTAGCGGCGGCTACCTTTTGAAATCAGGACAGACGGTTTTTGGAAGTGGAATTGGAAATACCATTCTTCAACTGGCCCCCAACGCTCCGGGCAACGGCACGTTTGTTGATGTTATAGCAAGTGTAGATAGCTTCTGCTCGAATAACATTGTATCTGATGTCACATTGGACTGCAATTTCAATGCGCAGACTATCATAGCTAACGGAGTGGTTTTGTATGGAAGTCATCAAGCTGTCAGGAATGTGAAGGTAATTAATTCAGGAACGCCGGGTAACGAGGCATTTGGAATTGTGGTTAATGGTGGCGGTTGGGGAAATACCAATGCCAGTGGAGGCAACTTCATAGAAGGATGCGAAGTATCAGGGTTTGCTGGTGGGCACAATATTTCGGCAATAGTCTTTAGTTCCGATACTCAGATAAGCGGAATTATTCGAAACAACCGTGTTTTCCTTGCCCCAGATCTCATCGGTGGGCAAATTGCCATCAATGGCGCAAATTTGAATAATGTTTTAATTGAAGGCAATTATGTCAACGGTGCTAGAAATGGCTTCTATGATGACTCCGGCGGCAATGCCAACGTCATTGTGGTTCACAATACATTTAAAAATTGTTTAGACGAAGTTTTTGTCAGAAATGTAGTTGGCCAAAACCTTACCTTTGCGTTCAACACTTTCATGCTGGCAACAAATACGGCCTACAGTCCATCCGTATTTCAATTTTATGCCAACGCGTCTTATACAAATATCACAATTTGCGGGAACAATGTTCAACTTAACAATAAACCTGCAGGTCTAAGTTACTTCGTCATCGCGAATAATGTAACAGGTTTGATGATAAACAATAATACAGTTGATTCAGCGTTAACCAATCAATTTATTGGGTGTACTCTCACCAGCGTTTACAACAATTATGACCTCTATGGGAATTTTTTGACAAACTTGAATCAGGTGGCTTCGCCTAATGGTGTGACCAGGAAAACTGTGACCTACACCGGAACCACAATCTATACGAATTATGCTAGCTATGCAGATAAGTATATTGGGGTCAAAGGTGTTTCAGTTACCAACGGGACAATCCATGCAGTGTCCATTGTTTTGCCGTCAGCTGTTGGACATGCCGGTAAAGATTTTATCGTCGCAGATGAGACAGGCTCATTACAAGGGCCCAACATCAAATTTATTAAAATCGAGACTACCGCACCTGATAAAATCAACGGGGGGACAAGCATTACCAACACGACCCCCTATACTGCTATGACTATTATCAGTGATGGTGCAAATTGGTTTGCCCATTAGCCTGTCGCGGAAAATGGAATGGTAGAAACGCATGTTGTGCGTTTATCTGGCCGACCAGCAGGTCGGCCCTACCGTTTTAAGTCATCCCGCAACCCTAACGCATAGGTTTCAAACACCCGGCGCATCTCGTCGCGGACACGGCGGAAACATTTCAAAATCTCTTCTTCACTGCCGGTGGCCTTGGCCGGGTCGTCAAACGGCCAGTGGTGGCGGTTCACCTGGCCGGGGAAAATCGGGCAGGCCTGGTCCGCGTTGCCGCAGACGGTGATGACGGTGTGGACCGGCTGGTCCAGAAATTCCTTCAGATGTTTCGAGCGATGGCTGGAAATATCGATGCCCGCCTCGGCCATGACCTGGATGGCGAGCGGATGAACGTGACCGGCGGGATTCGAGCCGGCGCTCTGGACATTCACCCCGTCGCCGGCCGCCCGGCGCAAAAAACCTTCCGCAATATGGCTGCGGCAGGAATTACCAGTGCAGAGGATGAGGATGGTCGGCTTCATGATTTGGGAAAACATCGAACATCCAACGCCCAACATCCAAGTGATACGCGTTCCTTCTGTTGGGAGTTGGATGTTCGATGTTGGTTGTTGGATATTTCATTTGGTTAATTCTCGCGCGAATACCAACCGCGCGACTGGTTGCAAATTTTGCAGACGGAGAGCATCACCGGCACTTCCACCAGCACGCCAACGACCGTGGCCAGCGCCGCGCCGGAGCCGGGACCGAAGAGGGTGATGGCCACGGCCACGGCCAGCTCGAAGAAATTGCTCGCGCCGATGAGCGCGCCGGGCGAGGCGATGTTGTGCGGCACCCGCAGTCGCCGCATCAGCAGGTAGGCGAGCGTGGAATTGAAATAGACCTGGATGACAATCGGTACGGCCAAGAGGAGCACGGCCAGCCAGCGGGTGGTGAGGTTTTCCGCCTGGAACGCAAAAATCAACACCAGCGTCAGCAGCAACGCCGCAATGGTCACCGGATGGAATTTGGGCAGAAAATTTCGTTCAAACCATTCTTTGCCGTGCGATTTGAGCAGCAGGGTGCGGGTGAGCCAGCCGGCTGCGAGCGGAATCACGATGAACACGATGACCGAGGTGATGAGTACCTTGGAGGGGACGATTACATTGGCCACGCCGCAGAGAAACATCACGATGGGGGCGAAGGCGACGAGCATGATGAGATCGTTCACCGCCACCTGCACGAGCGTGTAAACCGGGTCGCCATCGGTGAGATAACTCCAAACGAAGACCATTGCCGTGCAGGGCGCGGCGGCGAGGATGATGAGGCCGGCGGTGTAGTTTTTCGCCATTTCCGGTTCGATCCACGCGGCGAAAACGTGCTGCATGAACAGCCACGCCAGGAAGGCCATGCTGAACGGTTTGACCAGCCAGTTGACGAACAACGTCACCGCGAGCCCCTTCGGTTTGCGCGCGATGCCGCCGAGCGCGGTGAAGTCAACCTTGAGCATCATCGGGTAAATCATCAGCCAGATGAGCACGGCGATGGGCACGTTCACCTGCGAGCCCTGGCCGAATTGGAGCCGGCTTAACGTTGCGGTGAATGCCGGCGCAAGTTTGCCGAGCAGAACCCCAATGACCATGCAAAGGAAAACCCAGACGGTCAGGTAGCGCTCGAAGAACGCCAGACGTTTGGCAGCCGGAGCGCAAACTGTCTTGTCCGCACGTTGCAACTCCGATTCTCCGGGAACTCGCGGACATGGCTGTCCGCGCTCCGCATCCGGTTTCGAATTGCATTCGGCGTTGTTCATCACCCCATGCAGCAATGGCCGTCCCGTTTGCGCGCCTGGACTTCGAGGCTGGTGATGAAATCCGCCGGCTTGGTTCCCGCCGGCAGGTGTTCGACAATCTTCCGGTAAAGCGGATCTTCAAAGCTGGTCATCGCTTCGACGTATCCGGGCTTGGATTTGAGGACGATATCCGTCAACCCGGCGTCACGGGCCATGCGGTCGGTCTCGCTCACGAGTGCCGCACCGGCGACGCAACCCACCAGCGCCTCAACCAGCTTCAATACTTCCGGCGGCAACGGCTTGAGCAGCGCCATGTCCGACACCGCTACGCGCCCGCCGGGTTTGAGCACGCGCGCCATTTCCCGCCAGACCTGCGGTTTGTCGGGCGACAGGTTGATGACGCAGTTGGAGACGATGGCATCCACGCTGTTGTCCGCCACCGGCAGATGTTCGATTTCGCCGAGACGGAACTCGGCGTTGTCGAGGCCGGTTTGTTGGCGGTAGTTCGCGGTATTGTGCCGGGCCTTGGCCAGCATCTCCGGGGTCATGTCCACACCTATGGCGCGGCCCGTCGCGCCGACCTTGCGGCCGGCGATGAACACATCAAAACCGCCGCCGCTGCCGAGGTCGAGCACGACTTCCCCGGGTTTCAACGCGGCGAGCGCGGCGGGATTGCCGCAGGAAAGCCCCATGTTGGCGCCCTCGGGAAGGGCCTTGAGCTCCTCGACGGAATAGCCGAGTTCACGGGCGAGTTTGTCCGCGTCCGGGGGCGCGGACCCGCAGCACGAGACGCCGGGGCTGCAACAACCGGCGGAGGTGTCCTGGGCGATTTTGGCGTAGCCTTCGCGCACCAGTTGGCGGACTTTCTGTTCCTGTTCCGTTGGGAGGGTTGGGTTCATAAATTTTTCAGCAGTTCCGCCGGCGGCATTGGCGCTGGCAAATGATTTTCAGATCCGTCTGCAAAATTTTATTGAGGTGCCGGGCATCGGATTTGACCTCATCGGTTTTGGCGAGCGACTTGCGGACCCAGTCCAGGGCTTCGCGGACGGCGACCGGCATGGAACGGTCGGGCAGCCGGTAGTAGACCCAGCGTTCGGTCTTGCGTGACAAAATCAAGCCTGCCTGGTGCAGGATGGAGAGGTGTTTGGACATGGTGGACGGGGCGAAGCCGAACAATTCGGTGATCTGGCAGACGCACAGTTCCTGCCGTCGCAACGCCAGGAGGATCCGCACCCGGCTGGGGTCGGACAACGCTTTGGTGATGGCCATGAACTCGCGCATATGTTGTGTCATTTCGTCAAATAACGAAATAAATATGCCACTAAAGCGGTGGCTGCGCCAGTGGAATTTTGAGGTGACCTCAGGCGCCAGGCGGTGCCGGGACGGGAAACCCCGTTCATTTGGTTGAATCCGAAGCCGTGTTGGTCGCGGACGGAAAATCGGGCCAGCCGCCGGCATCCTTGACCCAGTTGATGATATGGCCGGTCTCTCCCCGCACGTCCCGCACGACGCGCTCATCCACCGAATCCCGTTCCGGCAACGTTGCGCCCGCGTCCCGCAACACTCTTTCATAGGCGTCCTCCGGCGACTGGGTTGTCACGGGCGGAGCCGCGAAGGGCGCTGCTGCCGCGACGGTTTCGCGTTCGCCAAAATATCCGGTTCCCAGCCAGTTGTCCCGGTTCACTTTCGCGTCGCCCACCAGAACATTGTTGGTGAGGAATAACGAGCCGGGCATGACCACCGCGCCGCCATCGTGAAATTGCCGGGGCTCCTGGCTGGTGGACGGCCCGGCCTTGACGTAGTTGCCAATGTAGTTGACCCGGTCGAATTCACCGTACGATACCCGATCGCCCCAATCGTAGATGAGGTTGTTGCGGAAATCGGCGTCCACCAGCCCCTGAAAACGGACATTGCGGCTGTTGTTATGAGCGAACAGATTGTGATGCCAGGTCACCCGGTTGCCGCCGGAGATGGACGCGTAGCCGTGCCCGGCAAAATTCAGGGCTTCGCTCAGGATGCACCATTGAATCGTGATGAGATCGCTCAGCTTGGTGATCGACAGGATTTTGGTGGTGGACCAGCTCAGCGACAGGTGGTCGGCGATGCAGTTCTTCGAGCCTTCAACGAAATACAACGCGTGCTCGCCCGTGCCGCCTGCATAATTCTCCCGCGCCCGCGGATCGTCCATGTTGATGTCGTCATCGCCGACGCGCACCCGGAAATAGCGCAGGACCACGTCGTGCGTCCGTACCTCAATGCCGTGATTGCGGAGCAGGATGCCGGGACCGGGCGCGTCCTGGCCGTCCAACGTCACAAACGGTTCCTGGATCAGGAGCGTGGATTTCAACGCAATGACACCGCCGACCCGGAAGACAATGGTGCGCGGGCCGGATGTTTGCACCGCCGCCCGCAGACTGCCCGGGCCGGTATCATTCAGATTGTCCACATACAACGTCCGGCCGTCACGGCCGCCGGGAGTAAACGCGCCAAAACCTTCGGCCCCGGGAAACGTGGGTTCGCCGTGCGTTTCCGCCGAGAGCGGATAAAGCTGGAATTCCGACCAGAGCGGTTTTTGGGGTTCCGGTGGCGGCCGCACGTGCGTCACCGGCGCATGGGTGGCGTACTGGCTGTGGTTCTGCAACACCAGATCGGTGCCGTCGGCACCGCCCCGGTAGGTCAACCGCCACCGATACGTCTGCCCCTCGAAATCAGCCGTGATTTCGCCGCCCTCCGGCAAACCGTCGAACATCCCGATGGTCCGCTTGTGGCTCGAAACCAGCGTGACATCCTCGCGTGGCGGAACGGCGTTCAACTGAATTTGCAGCCGGCAATGGCTGTGGCGGTCCTTGTTGATCCGCAACCCGTCCTGATGCGATTGAATGGTGATGGGCGTGACGCCGTGTTCGTCCAGCGTAAAGGAAAGCGTGCCCAGTCCGGGCGCGCCCTTGGCGCCTTCGAAAGCCTGGATATAACAATAGTCGAGCACCTGAACGGCCATCGCGCGCGAACCTTCAATGGCCAGCAACGAATCCGCTCCCCAACCGGTGCCGATAATCAGCGTGCGGGCAAGAAAACTGCCGCCCTGAATCCGCAACACGGCTTTGGTGGCGCGGCCGGGGACACCATTGGCGGCGCCGGAATAGACGTCCACCGGACAGTGCAAAGCGCCGGCTTTCAGAACAAATTCACCTTCGCTGCCGCTCGATTCGCCGATGCGCAACGAATCCTGCAGGAGCAGCAACTGGCCGCCATCCAGCACCACGCGAGCATGGTCGCCGCGTTTCAAACCTATCTCCAGGTCGCCGGCGACGTAATTGCCGGGCGGAATGACCACGTCGTTGGTGCCGTGCACTTCCGTCCGATGAAACGGGTCCGGCAGCCCGGCCGACCAGCACGCGCTGTTCGTCCAATTGTCATCTCCGGAAGTCCACTCCGTAAAATCCTGGTTCGGGGTTGCGCCGGGCGAAGAAGTAGCCTCACTGGCCGTCAGACTCAGGACCAATGCCATCCAAAACGGTGCAGCAGATGCGGACAACCTTTTCACGGCGGCTTCTGCCGGATTGTGCCGGTCCATCGCCGGCTGTAAAGGTTTTCGTTGCCGTCTACGATGCGGATTTGCCGGCGGGGTGGCGGATGTCCTGGGCTTCGCAGAGATAGACGACCTCCTCGGCCACGTTTTTGGCGTGGTCGGCGATGCGCTCCAGGCTTT
>CAYPSF010000204.1:0-7366 GCA_964413165.1 uncultured Bifidobacteriaceae bacterium | reverse complement strand
ATGGTCGCCTCCCTGTTTTTCATCTGGGGATTTTGCCATGCCATGCTCGACGTGCTGAACAAGCACTTTCAAAACCTTCTTAACATCAGCAAAGCGCGGTCGGGGCTGGTCCAGACTTCCGTCTTTTTGCCGTATTTATTTTTGGCCTTCCCCGCGGCGTTGGTGAATCGTCGCATCGGCTACCAGCGAAGCATCTTGTTGGGATTGGCGATTTTGGCCACCGGGGCGTTTTTGTTCATTCCCGCCGGGTTGGTGTTCAAGACTTTCTGGGCTTTTCTCGCGGCGTTGCTCGTTCTGTCCACCGGCCTCGCGTGCATTGAGGTGGCGGCGAATCCTTATGTAACGGTGCTGGGACCGAAGGATAGCGCGGCGGGGCGATTGTCGGTGGCGCAGGCGTTTAACTCTTGTGCCTACATCATCGCCCCGACCATCGGCGGCTATCTGCTTTTTGGCAAGAAAGTGGATCCTAACAACCCGGATTTCCATCCCCTCATTTTACCTTACGTCGTGCTCGGCTGCGTCGTGCTTTTGATTTTCACAGCATTCTCGTTAATCAAATTGCCGACCATTGAAGAAGGCAACGTTGAGAAAACAGACGACGCCACCATATTCAATGCGCCGCTGTCGCATCAGCCACATTTTAAGTGGGGGGTGTTCGCGCAATTCCTTTACATCATCTCCCAGATCGGGATCGGCGCGTTTGCCGTGAATTACATCGTGCAAAACGCGGTGGTCACAGACGCGGCCGGGACGACGACAACGGCTCCGCTCTTTAGCTGGTATGGAACCTTACTGCACGCGGGCACTCCTGACGCCACGGCGGCCTATGTCATCTCGTTCGCGTTCATCCTTTATGCCATCGGACGTTTCAGCGGGGCGGCCATTGCGCGGGTCATCAAACCCAACCTCATGTTGGTGATTTACGGCATTGCCAACTCCATCATCATCCTGCTGGCAATGGCCGACATCAAAATGGTTTCGTGGATGTTTCTGCCGTTCAGCTTCCTGTTCATGTCCATCATGTTCCCATTCATTTTTGCGATGAGCATTCGCAACCTCGGTCCCCAGACCAAAATCGCCGCCTCGTTCCATGTGATGGCGGTCGGGGCCGCCGGCTCCATCTCGGCGGTGCTGATGGGCTGGCTTTGGGACCGTTACCACAGCGTGGGGATCTCCTTCACCCTGCCCTTGATCGGCTTTATCACCACGGCGATTTACGGCCTGGTTTATCCGCGCCTGCTGGAGAAATCCGGCCGGGCAGCGCAACCCGCCTCGTGACGGCCCGACCGTTATGCAACGCCACGCCTTCAAAATGAAGCTGAAGCCCGGCGTGGCGGCAGAATACAAAAGGCGTCACGACGAAATCTGGCCGGAACTGGCGGCGGAACTGCGCGCGGCCGGCGTCTCCGATTACTCGATCTTCCTCGACGAGGAAACACTCACGCTGTTCGCCGTCCAGAAATTGAGCGACAACAACACCGCCGCCGGCCTGCCCCATTCCTCCGTGGTCCGCAAGTGGTGGGATTACATGGCCCCGCTCATGGAGGTGCAGCCGGACCATTCACCGGTCGTGAAACCGCTCAAGGAAGTCTTTCATCTCGCCTGACCGGCGCGCGATCTGACCATGAAGAAGATCCAGGAAAAATCCCGCGTCACGGTCGGTTTGTTCGGCATCGGTCTCGACACTTACTGGCCGCAATTCAAGGGGCTGCGCGAGCGGCTGCTGGGCTACCAGCGCCAAATCGGCAAAAAAATCGAAGGCTTTGGAGTCCAGCTGATGGACGCCGGGATGGTGGACAACCTGGCCGCGGCGCGCCGGGCCGCGGCGCAATTCCGGCGCGGCGAGGTGGATTTGATTTTTCTTTACGTCTCCACCTACGCATTGTCCTCGACCATGCTGCCGGTGGTGCAACGCGCCGGTGTGCCGGTGGTGGTGCTGAACCTCCAGCCGGTGGCGCAGCTCGATTACAAAAAATTCAACGCGCTCGGCGACCGCGGTATAATGACCGGCGTGTGGTTGGAGCATTGCCAGGCGTGCAGTTGTCCCGAAATCGCATCGGTCTTCAACCGGGCCGGCATCGCTTTCCATCTCGTCACCGGCCATTTACAGGACGACGCGGCCTGGCAGGAAATCGGCGATTGGGTTGCCGCCGCGAAGACCGCAGCCGGGATGCGAAACAACCGCGTCGGCGTCCTCGGCCATTATTATTGCGGCATGCTGGATGTTTACAGCGACCTGACGCAACAGTCAGCGTCGTTCGGAAATCATTTCGAGCTTTTGGAAATGTGCGAACTGCACGCGTTACGCGAAGCCGTGACCGCCGCGCAGACGCGGGCAAAAGTCCGGCAATTTCGCCGGGTGTTCGATGTTTCGCGCGAGTGCGACGAAGTGGAACTGCGCGGCGCGGCGAAAACCTCCTGCGCTCTCGACACGCTGGTGAAAAAGCATGATCTCGGCTCGCTGGCCTATTATTACGAAAGCGTTGCCGGCCATCCGTATCAGGACATCGTCACGTCAGTCATCGCGGGCAACACGCTGCTCACCGGCCGCCACGTACCCGTTGCGGGCGAGTGCGAAATCAAAAACGTCCAGGCGATGAAAATCATGGACCTGTTCGACGCCGGCGGCTCGTTCTCGGAATTTTACCTGACGGATTTCAAGGATGACGTGGTGTATCTCGGCCACGATGGCCCGGCGCATTTTGCCATTGCCGAAGGCCGCGTCGGCCTGGTGCCGTTGCCGGTTTACCATGGCAAGCCCGGCAGGGGGCTTTCGATCCAAATGACGGTAAAACACGGCCCGATCACGCTATTATCGGTCGTTCAACGCGCTGACGGCAAATTGCTGCTGTTGGTGGCCGAGGGCGAATCCGTGCCCGGCCCGGTGCTGCAAATCGGCAACACGAACAGCCGTTACAAGTTTTCCATCGGGGTAAAGGCGTTCCTGAACGAGTGGTCACAGGCCGGCCCGGCGCACCACTGCACTGTCGGCGTCGGCCACGTGGCAAACCGGATTGAAAAGCTGGCGGCGTTGTTGAAACTGGAAGCCCAGCGCGTCTGCTGAATTGAAATCCCGGGAAGTTTTTCATCCCGACTGAAACGGCCGCCGCCGGTCGGACTTGAATTGGCGGCAAGGTTCGTGCTCGTCCAGAATGGAATTTGCCAGGCCATAGACCAATGACTGAAACCGGCTACGCGAAGGGAACATGCCAGAATTGTGGCGGACACCTTGAGTTTCCAGCCACCGGACTGGGCCTGACGATTGATTGCCCGCATTGCGGCCGCCAGACCATTTTGACTTCCCTTCCGGTGGTTCCCGCCGCGCTGGACGGAAACTCACCAGCCCAACCCAAAAGGAGATTTCCCGTCCTGTTGAGCCTGGCCCTGCTCATCCTGGTGGTGGCGGCAACGGACGCGGCGTTTTATTGGGTCAAAAAAACGGCGCCCCATCCGCCGGTTTCCACCCGGGCGATGGCTCCGACCCCGACGAATTCCGAAATGACCAACGGGTCTTCCGGCACACCCGAAGCCAACGATCGGCTCCAGGCCGGCCCGGTCACGCTGCAAAAAACGGACGGCAGCGCCCTGGTCCATGTGGTGGGAACCGTCAAAAATAATTCCGACCGTCAACGCTTCGGGGTCAAAATCGAACTGGATTTGCTGGACGCGCAGGACAACAAAATCGGCACGGCCAGCGATTACCTCGCCGTCCTCGAACCGCATCAGGACTGGCAATTCCGGGCGCTCCTGACCCAACCCAAAGCTGTGAAAGTGCGAGTGGCCAGAATCGAGGAACAGAAATAATCAAGCCCGCCAGCCAGGTAGGGCGTGGCAGTCCCCTGCCCGCCGTCCCGCAGAGCGGGATGGTGAATAGCGCGCACGGAGTGACGCGCCCTGCCATCGTCCCCGAAAAATCATGTCACTTTTGCCCTTTCCAGGTCGTCTAGATTACTAATGTCAGGAATTATTAAAGGACATTGATATGTTTGAGACATGCCAGGACAACGATTTTCGGCCGGAGAATTATTTTCAAACCCGTCGGCAGTTCCTCCAGCGTTTCGGCATGGGTTTCGGCGCCCTCGGCCTGGCCGGTTTGCTCGGGCCGGAATTGCTGTTCTCCCCAAGCGCACAGGCCGCCAGCGAGGTTTCCTCACTCACTCCAAAGACCCCGCCGCTGCCCGCCCGGGCCAAACACGTGGTCCACATCTTCGCCCAGGGCGCGCCGTCCCACATTGACACGTTCGACCCCAAACCGGCGCTGGCCCGCTATGACGGCCAGCCCCTTCCCGGCATGGGCGGCGTCGCCATGCCGTCACCGTTCAAGTTCTCAAAAAAAGGCCAGTCCGGCATCGAGGTCAGCGAGGTGTTTCCCTACATCGGCGAGCACGTGGATGACATGGCCGTCATCCGGTCGATGTGGACGGACATCCCGGCGCATGAAATCGCGACCGTGATGATGAACACGGGTTCGTTGCGGATTGCCAAGCCGTGCCTCGGCTCGTGGGTCGTGTATGGGTTGGGCACCGAGAACCAGAACATGCCCGGCTTCGTTTCCCTGCGTCCCGGTGGCGCCCTGCCCCCCGGGGGCTCCCAAAACTGGCAATCGGCCTTCCTGCCCGGCGTTTACCAGGGCACCAGTGTCAACACCCAGGCCCAGGCCGTAGACGTGATGATCCAGAACATCAAGAACCCGTACCTCCCGCTCCCGGAACAGCGCCGGCAGCTGGATTTGATTCATCAGCTCAATGAAATCAATTCCCAGAACTTGCAGAAGGACGCGTTGCTCGAGGCGCGCATCGAAGCCTCGGAAATCGCCTTCAAGATGCAGACCGCCGCTTCCGACGCCTTCAACACCAACCAGGAACCGGAGGAGATCAAGGAGATGTATGGCAAAACGCCCCAGGGCCGCCAGATGTTGATTGCGCGCCGGCTCATCGAACGCGGCGTACGAGTGGTCCAGGTCTGGGCCGGTGGCTGGGACCATCACAGCGACATCGAGGACAAGTTGCGCAAGAGCGCGCTGGAAATTGACCAGCCGGTCGGGGCGTTTTTGAAGGACCTGAAACAACGCGGTTTGCTGGACAGCACGCTCGTGGTCTGGGGCGGCGAATTCGGACGCAAACCGACCAAGGACCGCAACGGCAACGACAACCCCGGCCGGGACCATAACAACCAGGGATTCTGCACGTGGATGGCCGGCGGCGGCGTCAAGGGCGGCACAATTTACGGCGCCACCGATGAGTTCGGCGCCAAGGCCGTGGACGGCCGGGTTCATATCCATGATTTGCACGCGACCATCCTCGCCTTGCTGGGCTTCGATCACACGAAACTGACCTATCGCTACAACGGCCGGGATTTCCGCCTGACCGATGTCTCGGGTGAAGTGGTTAAAGGGGTCATCGCCTGAATCAACCGCCGAGAGGCACCATGCCAGCTACTTTCCAGTTTGTCGCGCAAACGAGCTTGTTTTTGGCAGTGGTCCCGTTTGGTGGGGCGAGGCTACTGACGAGCCGGCTCGCGAGGACGCTCGCCCCACCGGAAGTTGTAAAATGCGTCTTGACCGTGGTTTTGCTTTGTTTATCAATTCCTGTGACGGCAACCGCACAGTCACTGACCCGCGAACAATCGGATTTCTTCGAAAACAAGATCCGCCCGATTTTCGTCAACGATTGCTACAAGTGTCACAGCCAGCAGGCGCCCAAACTCAAGGGCGGCTTGTCCCTCGAAACCCGTGACGGCTGGTCCAAGGGCGGCGACAACGGCCCGGCTATTGTACCCGGCGACCCGGAAAAAAGTCCGTTGATCAAGGCCGTGCGTTACACCGATCCCGACCTGCAAATGCCGCCGAAAGGCCAGAAGCTTTCCGACGCCAAGATCGCCGATCTGGAGGCGTGGGTGAAGCTGGGCGCGCCCGATCCCCGGGTCGGAGGCGCGCCGGTGGCTCACCAATCGCCGCGCGATCATTGGTCGTTCAAACCCATTCAGGATCCGCCGGTGCCGGAGGTCAAGGATACCGGATGGATCCAGACACCCATTGACAATTTCATCGTGGCCAGGCTGGAGGAAAACGGGATGAAACCCAACCCGATCGCGGACAAGCGCACACTGATCCGCCGGGCGACGTTCGATCTGATCGGGCTGCCGCCCACCACGCAGGAGGTGAACGATTTTCTGGCCGATAATTCACCGGATGCCTATGCCAAAGTGGTGGATCGCCTGCTGGCCTCCCCGCATTACGGCGAACGCTGGGGCCGTTACTGGCTGGACGTGGCGCGGTACTCGGACACCAAGGGCGACGTGCAAAAGGTCCGGGAGGATTATCATTATCCCTACGCCTGGACCTACCGCGATTACGTCATCGGCGCCTTCAACGCCGACAAACCGTTCAACCGGTTTATCCTGGAACAGATGGCGGCGGACAAGCTGGTGCAAACGCAGCCGGACAAAGGCATCGTCGCCGCCATGGGCTTCCTGACCGTGGGCGAACGGTTCGAAGGAAAACAAAACGACATCATCAATGACCGGATTGACGTGGTGACGAAAGGGTTCCTGGGATTGACCGTCACCTGCGCCCGGTGCCACGACCACAAGTTCGATCCGATTCCGACCAAGGACTATTATTCCCTGCACGGCGTGTTTGCCAGCTGCAATGAACCTGCCCAGGAACCGATCATCGGCAAGATCAACACGGCCTCTCCCGGCTACATCGACTATAGCCAGAAATCTTCAGCGTTGAACAATCAAATGGCCGCGCTGGAGGAGCAGCGGAAAGAGAATCGGGGAAACCGGGCAAAAGTCCGGCCGATACTGCAGCAGGAGGGCAAGCTCCGGGAGCAACAGGCGGAGCTGGAATTGAACCATCCCGACGCCCCGGTGCGCGCGATGATGCTGGTGGACAGCCCGACGCCCAAGGATTCGCCGGTCTTCATCCGCGGCGAAGCGGAGAACAAAGGGCCGATTGTGCCGCGCCAATTTCTGGAGATTCTGTCACCGACGAACCGGGTCCCTTTCAAGTTCGGCAGCGGGCGCGTGGAACTGGCCAACGACATTGCGAGCCCCAACAATCCCCTGACCGCCCGCGTGATTGTCAACCGCATCTGGCTGCATCATTTTGACGAGGGCATCGTGACGACCCCGGATGATTTCGGGAACCAGTCGGCGCCGCCGAGCCACCCCGAGCTGCTGGATTACCTGGCCACGCGTTTCATGGCCGACGGTTGGTCGATCAAAAAGCTGCACCGGCTGATCATGTTGTCCAGCGTCTATCAGGAAAGCAGCGAGAACAATCCTCGTTACGCGCAGATCGACCCGATGAACCGCTGGTTGTGGCGCGCCAACATCCGGCGCATGGACTTTGAGGAGGTCC
>CAYPSF010000203.1:0-7381 GCA_964413165.1 uncultured Bifidobacteriaceae bacterium | reverse complement strand
GTCCGCACGCCGCGCACGTAACCGGTGGCGCTCGGGCCCAGCCCGTAAAACGAGCCGCCTCGCCAGTAATTTACGTTGTGTTTGCAGGCGAGGGCAGGGAGGTTGAGCGTCGGGCGTTGAGCGTTGAGCGTTTTTGACTTCGCAAAGTTCGCCACTTCATACTGTTGAAAGCCCGCTGCGATCGCACGGGCGACCAGTTCCTCATACATGTCGCAGGCGAGATTCTCGTCCACGTCGAATTCGCCGGCCTTGAGCTGTGCGAACAGTAGTGTGTCGTCCTCGTATATCACTTCGTAGCTGGACAGATGTTCGCTGCCGAGCGCCAAGGCCTCGGCGAGCGTTGCCCGCCAGATTTCCATGGTCTGGCCGGGAATGGCAAACATGAGGTCCAGGTTCAGGTTGTCAAAACCGGCCCGGCGGAGGATGTCGAAGGACTTGAAGACCATGTCGCGGGTGTGGATGCGGCCCAGCCGGTCGAGCAGGGATTCGTCCAGGGACTGGACGCCCATGGAAGCCCGGTTCACGCCGAAGTCGCGGAGCAATTTTGCTTTGTCGGGCGAAACGGTGGCAGGGTTGCATTCGACGGTGAATTCATCCGCGCCCAGGAGGTCAAGCCGTTCGAGGGTGCGAAGGATTTGTTCCCACTGGCGGAGGTTGAGCAGGGACGGTGTGCCGCCGCCGAAGAAAATCGTTTCGGGTTTGAGATCGTTGGCGACGAGTTCCAGTTCCCGGATGAGAGCGGCGACGTAGCGATTGATGAGGTCGCCGCCGGACGGTTCGGAATAGAAAGCGCAATAGGCGCATTTCTGGGCGCAGAACGGGACGTGAATATAAAGGCTTTTGACCCTGGTCGTGATGGAACCGGCCATAGGGTGAGGATACCCCGTTCGTTCTGCGCTGGCGAACGAAAATCTCCCGCTTCGCGGGATTTAATTTATACCGGCGCCGGCGCTTAAGCCGGTGTCACGCGCTGGACATTTTGGGCCTTCAGCCCTTTGTCGCTGGGTACGACTTCGAATGAAACTTCGTCGCCCTCATTCAAAGTTTTAAATCCCGCGCCGATGATGGACGTATGATGTACGAAAACGTCCTGCCCGGAATTCTGGGCGATGAAGCCAAACCCTTTTTTATTGTCGAACCACTTGACTTTGCCGCTAGCCATAATTGACTCCTGAATTTTCGAGGCACACCCTAAAAAGAAAAAGAACACGACTGAAAATCAGCCATGCTCAAATCACTTTTCAAAAACACTCATGCCTCAAGTTATGAGGCCATCATAAAACCCGTCGGACCAAAGTCAAGCGGAAGTTTCGGGGGAAATTGATGACACGTTACGGACCGCCAGGCCCGGAAGGTTTACACCTGCAAGGCTTGGTTCAACAGCTGTGGCAGGTAATTCCCGATGGTGGCCTCGCCGACCACGAGGGTGGCCCCGGCCTTCTGTGCGGCGGCCTGCAATTCGGTCGCCTGTTCGCCGGCAAAGGCGATGATCGGGATGTGCTGAGTGGCGGCATCCGCCTTCAGCGTGGCAATGGTGCGGCAAACATCATCGCGTTTCGATTCCAGGTCCAGCACCACCAGCATAGGGCCCTCGGTTTGCGCGCAACGCAGCAGCGCCGGCAGATCGTTGGCGGTCTGGACGCGGTAATTCAGGTCCTGCAGCCGGTTTACCAACTGGCTGCCGGGCAGTAATTTCTCATAAAATACCAACGCGAGCGGTTGCGTCATGCGAACAACGTGGAGGGTAAATGGGGAAATTGCAAAGCTGTTTTTGCCGGTCCCGTTTTTACACCGTTTTTACAAACCTTTGACCCGCCAATGACAACTTCCGCCCGACCGCGGGCACAGTGGGGGTATGAAAAAGATACTGCTTGCCCTTGGTCTGGCCACCGGTTTGACCACCGGCCTGTTCGCCGGAGAAACCCTGCATTTAAACCTCGTTCCGGACCGCGACGTCCTGTTGAAAGGCCGGCCGCAGGAGGTCGTCGTGAAGATCGACCTCAGTGCGCTGGCCGACCGGCAAAAGCACCGGCGTACCCCGCTCAACCTCGCCGTCGTCCTGGACAAGTCCGGTTCGATGACGGGCGCCAAGCTGGAGAAAACCAAACAGGCCGCCTGGCAGCTGGTGAACCGGCTGGCACCTGACGACATTTTTTCCCTGGTCGTCTTCAGCGACGAAGCGCGGGTGCTCGTGCCGGCGCAACGGGTGGGGGACAAGGAGGCGTTAAAGGAAAAAATCGACCACATCGAGGCCGACGGCAGCACGGCGCTGTATGCCGGCGTCAAGGCCGGCGCCCGGCAGATGGAGGAATACCTTTCGAGCAAGCGAATCAACCGCGTCATCCTGCTTTCCGACGGGCTGGCGAATATCGGCCCGAGTTCCCCGCGCGACCTGCGCCGGCTCGGCCGGCAACTCGCCGAATCGGGCATGGCCGTGACGACGATCGGCGTGGGCGACGATTACAACGAGGACCTGATGGCCGGCCTGGCCGAGGCGAGCGACGCGAATTATTATTACGTCCAGGACACGGAGAAGCTCCCGGCCATTTTTGCGAAGGAACTGGGCGAATTGCTTACGGTCGCCGCGCGCGAAATCCGCATTGAAGTCACCTGCCCGGACGGGGTGAAACCGCTGGGGTTCATCGGCCGCGGCGAGAAGTTTGAAAACCAGCGGGCGTCGGTGAATTTGAACCAGTTTACGCTGGGGCAGGGCCGGTATCTGTTTCTGCGCTGCCTGGTGACTCGCCCGGAACCGGAAGTCGCCCACCTCAAGGTCAGTTACACGGACGAGCTCGACAACGGCAGCGAACAATCCACCAGCGGCGTGGTAAAAATCCGTTACACGGACGAATCCGCGGTCGCCGACCGGTCGGTCAATGCCGCCGTCAATGCGGAAACGGCGCTGGTGCTTACCGCCGTCGCCAAAGACGAAGCCATTGCCCAGGCGGACGCGGGGAACTACCAGCAGGCCGCCCAAACCCTCAAAGCCGCAGGCGGGGCGCTCAATATGGCCTACGCCAGCGCGCCGGCAGAGGTCCAAGTCCAAATCCGGGCGGAAACCAACAACCTGGACGATTTCAGCGACCAACTCAACGCCGGCAAGTACGGCGGCGCGGCGCGCAAGTCCCTGCAGTCGCAATCCTACAATACCCGCAATGCGAAATGAATCTGTCCGGTGGGACGAGCGTCCCCGCGAGCCGGAGCTTTGACGGGTTTCCCGGCAGCGGCTCGCCAGTAGTCTCGCCTCGCCGGGCCAGAATGAGCTTGGTTATGAACACGGACTTGGGATATTTCAGAGCGAAAACCGAAACAAATTGTGTTGAGGCCAACCGTGAACCCCAAATTCCTCCTCTGCCTCGCGCTCGTTTTGAGCGGCGGTCTGAACGGTGCCGAAGGCCAAACGAATTCGAGTCTGGCCACCGACGTGTCGGCTCCTCGCGTGTGGGTCGCCAGCGCGATGCCATCGCCGGGCAAAGTGACGCTCGCTAACGGGATCGTCACGCTGGTTCTGGACAAGAAGAACGGCCGCCCGCTGTCGCTGCGCAAGGCCGGCGATGCCCGCGAACTGCTCGGCCCCGGCGGATACCAGCATTTCGATTGGCGGCCAATCAATGCCGGCCCAAAAGACGTCACTCGCGGCCTGTCCGGATTTCCCCAGTTTCGAATCATCGCTGCGCGCGAAGATTACGCGGAAGTGTCGTTCGACTATCCGCCACGAGTGAAACAGCCCTTCGAGTTCGATCTGCGCTACGTAGTGCGCGAAGGCGACAGCGGTTTTTATGTGTACGCCATCGTGCACAAGCCAAAGGATCAGCCCGACATCCAGGTCGAAGCAGCGGGCTGGAAAATGTGGGTAAACCCGAAGGTGTTCAACTACCGGTTCATGCACGACCGGCTGCAAGGCCCGCTCGTGCCCCTGGAAACCGTGCGCGCGGTGATGAAGGATACGAACGCCGGGTTGATGAATGCGACCTATCGTCTGCCCGACGGCGGCATCCTCGCCAAACACGCCTGGGTGAACAATGAACTGGTCAGCCCCGTGTTCGGGGCGACCGGCGATGGGGTCGGCGTCTGGTTCGTCTACGGGAGCTTCGAATCGTTCGGCGGAATCCGTCCGACCAGCCAGACGACGGCGCTCCATGAAACCGACACCGGGCCGGTTCTCCTGCAGCTGTTCGAGAACAATTACTATGGCCGCGGGTCCCTGCCGATGACCGGGCAGTTTGAGAAGTTCTACGGCCCGTTCTTCGTGTATGTCAACTCCGGCAAAGACGCCAATGAACTCTGGGCGGATGCCAGGCACCGGGCGGCGGATGAAGCGGCCCATTGGCCCTACCGCTGGATCAACGATCCGCTCTATCCGTTGGCGCGCGGGACGGTCACCGGAAAACTGACGGTTGCCGGCGCCGGTCCGGCCAAGGGCGCGTGGATAATTCTCGGCGACCCGGACAGCGACTGGCAGACGCACAAGTGTCCCTACCTTTTTTGGACGCAGACGGATGCCACGGGAGCGTTCCGCGTCTCCCACGTTCGGCCCGGCAATTACACGCTGTATGCCTGGGTGCCCGGCGTGGACGGGCAGTTGCGCCGGGACGCCGTCGCGGCAACCGCCGACCAAGTGACCGATCTGGGCGAGCTGGTTTTGAAGCCGGCCACGCATGGCCGGTTGCTCTGGCAGATTGGCATTCCCGACCGCTGGGCCGGAGAATTCAAGGGTGGCGATACCTTGATGAAAACCAACGAAACCGCGCGCCACTGGGACAACTTCCTCCGCTACCACGAACTCTTCCCGCACGATGTGAATTTCATCATCGGCCAGAGCCATGAAAAGGACGACTGGTTTTATTTTCATCCCGCCGGCTTGCCGGAGGAATTCGCGCTGTACCGTGTTGGCGGCCCGCCGGTGACGCCGGAGCAATTGAAAAAGCCGATTGCCTGGAACATCCAGTTCAACCTGGACGAAGCCCCGAAGGGCAAGAGTTACCTGACGATGGGATTCTGCGGCGGCCGCGAAACGACCCTCCACGTTCTGGCGAACGGCAACGTCGTCGGCATGGTGCGCTTCCTGTCTGACGGCGCCAGCATCGGCATCCGGGCGGGCATGTGCGGCACCTACAAGGAAGAAGTGGTCACGATCGATCCGGAGCGGTTGCACCGCGGCACCAACACCATCACCCTGGTGCACAAAGAAGCCTATTTCCTGAATCATGTCATTTACGACTTCCTCCGGCTCGAAACGGACGAGAAATAACGAAGAAGCCATGAAACCAAAACTCATCCTCGGCCTTGCACTCGTTTTGAGTGGCGGCTTGTTTGGTTAGGAATGATATGCGATTATTTCCCTCTACAAAAAATGAGTGGATAGCTTTGGCGCTATTTCCGTTCAAAGCGTATATGGTCATTGTTCTCCCGTTTTATTTCCTGTTCAACATATTTTATCCACTGCCGTTGACCGTTTATTTAGGAAATAATACAACTGTGTGGAATCAAACGGCTGAAGCATTTCTGCGAATTTTTGTTTTATGCGGCCCATTACTCATACTTGGTTTCATAATTCAGCTTTTCGTAAGGGATAAAAAATATGCCATCCGCACGCTGATGTTCGCCATCGTTCCATTTATTATTTTCTGCTTCTTTCTGTTTATAGGGATAGTTCAAAATATGCTATGACCGGCGGCTAATCATGAAACCCAAACTCATCCTCTGCCTCGTACTCGTTTTGAGTGGAAATTATATTTTCTGCCACGCCGTTGAAACGAATTCGGCCTCGACAAAACCTGAAGTGGCAATGAGTTTCGGCGTAAATGGACAAACCAATGGGATCAGCACACTAACCATCGAAAGGACCAATTCGATGAAAGCAATCGCTGATGCCGTGAGTATCGTTAATGAGCGGCTCATTTCATCCTCCACCAACATTGTACTAACCAATACGGCGGCTGCATACTTTCAGACGAATGTTCTCACAAATGCGCTTACGGCATTGACAAATTCGGCGCTGCCAGAAATGGGCGAGGCGGGAAAATTTCTGGTTGAGTTAAAGAAAAGCGGCCATTTGCCAGGCGTGCCGCAAGACAGCCATGGAGACATGTCTGTAAATGCGCCGCTGTCGGCATTTCAGGAAGCCAAGTATCCATTTACGGTGACATTTGATTTGATTATGAACGGGGATTCATTGACGAATCATTACACGGTTGTGCGACCGACAAAGGCTGCCGTGTGGCAATTGGAAAAGGCATGGCGAACGGAGACGGACGGCCATACGATTAAAGACTGGCCGGTTAAATGAACTCAAATCCGAAAATGAAATCCAAACTCATCCTCTGTCTTGCACCCACATTGAGCAGTGCTTTCTTTGGGGGGACGGAGGTAAAATGCAAGTGAACCCATGAAAAAAGTCGCGCTGGTTTTTGTGGTGGCGGTCCTGTTGCCGAGTTTGGTGCTCGCGTGGCTGGCGGTGCGCTCGCTGCAAGACCAGCAGTTCCTGCTCGAACGCCAGCAGTCGCTGCTGTGTCAACGCGTAACTGATGCGCTCGCGCAGAACATTTCCGATTACCTGGCCCAGCAGCAGCAGGCGTTCGGGGCACAGGTTGAGGACCTGGCCGCCGGCCGGGACGCCCAGGTCGTGGCGGCCCGATTCGACAGTGAACTGCGCTCGCGCTGGCCGCTGGCCGAGGTTGGCTTTTGCGTCACGTTGACGGGAAGAATCCTGTCGCCCTCGCCTAATGCGCGCACCGAGGCGCGAACATTTTACTCCGACAACGGCGCCTTTCTCGGCAATCGCGAGGTGGTTGAGGTTTATAACAATGTCAACGCCGACCGATCCGGCACCTTGAGCGTGGCCCGCAACCCGGCCAACCCGCAGTTTGCGTTCGATAGTACGCTTGGCGGTGGCGCCGGCCTAAAGCAACAGTCGCAAACGCCGGCTCTTGGCCCTCCGGCCGCCCAGGTTCCGCAGCAAACATTGGCCGCCAACCAGCCGGCGGTGGCCGGTTCCGACGTGCGATTACAAGCTCAAAAGGATGAGTCGGACCGTCCCGCGCCGATGACCGCCGAAGCAACTTCGCCGGCAGCATTCCAGTCAACAGCGGCGAACAATCGGCAAACCCGTTCCCGAACTGCGCTGGGGGACGTCAATGCCGCACCATCAGGCCAAAGTGCCTACAATTACAAGGCCCAGGCCCGCAAGGTTGTCCCCCAAAGTAGTGTTTATCAACAGGCATTAAAGGCCGAAACCACTCTGGACGATCAGCCAGCCAACCTGTCCCGGGTCGTCCCCGCCGAGGCGGAATTCGGCCAGCTCATCGGCAGCGACACCGACGGAATGCTCGCGCGGTTCCTCCAGAACAAGCTCCGGCTCATGTTCTGGCACCGGCTCAGG
>CAYPSF010000202.1:0-7448 GCA_964413165.1 uncultured Bifidobacteriaceae bacterium | reverse complement strand
CGCATTGCGGAATGCACGACATGTCGGCGCACTCCCGAAGATTTCCCGTCCTCGATCTTCGCTTTTGTGGCCGTAGTGTGAGATGATAATCAACTGACTCAAAGTTATGCGTAGGCGTTTGTGGATTTGTTTGGCGGCGTGCCTGCTGTGCCTGGCGGGCGCGTGGTGGCTCTGGTACCAGGCGGTCAACCCGCGGACGAAATCGCCCGCGCTTCCCCCGGTGGCCACGGCGCCCGCGCCGGCGGCATCCGCCGTGGCCAAGCCCTCAAAGATTTTGACCCCGGTTTACACCCGGGCTGCCAAACCCGGCCCGGTTTCGGCCGGGACCAACGAGTTTGCCTTCCGGCTCAGCAACACGGCCCGTCCGCTCGACCAGTTGATGGGCGACCGTCATGCAGTTTTGTTGGCGAATGCCTTCATTGACACCGGCAGCCCGCTGTCTTTTTCCATCCCGTCCCATCTGCAGTCCCAGGGCGACCCGGGCGCTTACATCGTCCAGGCGCGCGGGCCGGTTGACGCCGCGTTCCGCGCGATGCTCGCCGCGGCCGGGGCGCAAGTCGTCGCTTATATTCCCAATGATGCCTACCTGGTGCGCATTGATCAGGGAGGTGCGGAGGGATTGGCGGCCAATGGTTTGGTGCAGGCGGTCGTATCGTACGAGCCCTATTATAAAATCCAGTTGCCTCTGCTCGGGCTGGCGCTGCAGCAGAAACCCCTGCCGGAAATGCCGGTGCTGACGCTGGGGTTATTTCCTGACGCCGCCGACCAGACGATCAAGCAGATTGAACGGATCACGCCCATCCTGGCGCGCGACACTTCGCCGTTCGGACCGATTGTGCGGGTGGTTCCGCCCAAGAATTGGACGGCGCTGGCCACCTTGCCCGGCGTGCAAATCCTCGAACCATCCCGCCAGCGCGCCCGGGCCAACGACATCAGCCGTGTGACCACCGGCGTGGCAACCGATACGGTGGTATCCTCGAATTACCTGAACCTGAGCGGGTCGAATGTGCTGGTGAATGTCAACGATACGGGCATTGACGCGAACCATCCCGATTTCGGTACAGGCGGTTCCCCCCCGAGCCGCGTGATTGGTGACACCGCGCTGGCCCTGGTGGACACCAACGGCCACGGCACGCATGTGGCCGGGATCATTGCAGGCAATGGTTTTGAATCAATAACGGTGACCAACGCATCCGGATCGATATTAACTAACAACGGTCTTGGCACGGCTGGCCAATTTCGTGGTAAAGCGCCGTTGGCGAAGCTCTATTCCGTGGCGGCGATCAACAGCAGCTTCAACTTCCTGAATTTCAGCGACCAATATTTGCAGCAAGCCCCGGCGCAAACCAACGCGCTCATTTCCAACAACAGTTGGAATTACGGTGCCGACAACGCCTACGACCTGGCGGCCGCCAGTTATGATGCGGCGGTGCGCGATGCCCTGCCGCAGAAGCGAGGGTCGCAACCGGTGTTGTTCGTGTTTTCGGCGGGTAATAACGGCAATGGCGACGACAGCGGCGGCAGCGGCGACCCGAACACGATCCAGTCACCGGCCACGGCCAAAAACGTGATGACCGTCGGCGCGTTGGAGCAATCGCGCAACATTGCCAACCAGGTTACCAACGCCGATGGCTCGGTGGGCACGCCCTGGGCGACGAAGACCGATACCAGTTTTCAAGTCTCGGATTATTCCAGCCGGGGCAACGTCGGCATCGGCACCGAAGGCACGTTCGGACGTTTCAAGCCGGATGTGGTTGCGCCGGGGAACTTCGTCATCTCCACCCGCTCGAGTGAATGGGACACCAACGGCTATTACCATCCGACCAATGATCATGTCACGGCCTTCGCGGACGTCGTGCTTCCCGGTTCCTTTACCGATCCGCCCCTGCAGTTCTTCGTCTATAAAAATGCGGTGCAGGTGACGATCCAGGCCTTCGCCATCGGGACCTCGACGAATATCCCGCTGGCGATTTACGTCTGGCCGGGAACGGACCCGAACACCACGCCGCCGATTCTGGCGGGGACAAATATTGTCGTTCTGCCGCCGGTCCCGAACAACGTGAACTGGCAGTGTGCGATCACCAACGATTCGGCCGACGCGCTCCTTTACGAATTCGTCGTCAATGTGCAGACGACCAATGACCTCGGGAATTATTTTGAGGTATTGCAGCACATGAACGACACCCTGGGACCACCGGGAAACTGGTATCGTTATGAATCCGGCACCAGCATGGCGGCTGCGGAAGTATCCGGTGTGCTCGCGTTGATGCAGGATTACTTCACCAACACCCTGCAGTTGACGCCCAGCCCGGCGCTGCTCAAAGCCATGGCCATCAACGGCGCGCGGGTAACGAGTTCTTCTTACGACCTCCAGGTGCAAAACGCGATCAATTATGAAGGCTGGGGCTTGATCAACCTGCCCGACTCCTTGCCGTCGGGAGTGACGACGAACTTGGCCGCTGCCGGCGAGTCCATGCTGATCCTCGACCAAAGCCCGGACACCGCCCTGGCGACCGGGAACCAACACACATATAAGGTGTCCGTCACCAACGCGGCCGCCCTGAGCCTGCCCCTGCGCATCACGCTGGCATGGACAGACCCGCCGGGCGATCCGGCCGCCGCCATCAAGCTGGTGAACGATCTCAACCTGGTCGTCACCAACATGAACAACACCAATATCTATTATGGCAACAATATCCAGGCTTCCAGCGCCTTCAATTCCGCCGTCAATGCCTCAAACGCCCCGGTTTACGATTCCATCAACAACGTTGAGAACGTGTATTTGCAGACGAGCGCCGGCACCAATTATTTTGTCACGGTCCAGGGTTATCGCGTGAACGTCAACGCCGTCACGGCGCATACCAATGACGTGGTGCAGGATTATGCCTTGGTCATCTCCTGCGGCGACGGCACAGTGACGAATGCCTTCACGGTTACGGACATCGGGGGACTTACCAATTCCACCGGCTCCCAGCAGATCACGTATATCCTTAGCACCAATTCGCCGTTGTTAAACCAGTTGGTCGGTGCCAGCCCGCAGTTGCCGGGTACGAACACCCTGCCGCTCGGGACGAATACCATCTGGGGAACCAATGGCGTCCTCACGCTGGGCAGGACCAACCAGTGGCATTTTTACGTGATCACCAACACCGGCGCGGGTCCTGATTTCACCAACGCTGCGTTTGTCACCTTCCTGGCGCCGACCCTCTCCATTCCCCGCATGGGTGTTTTTGCGGGCACGCAAAATGCCACCCGGCCGGAGGCGGACATTGACCTCTATGTCGCCGGCCCGAATGATCCCAATGCCTCGGGCCTAACGAATCTTAATCCGCTGGTGATTTCCAACTGCCTGGTCGGTGCCAATGGCGATGCTTCTTCACTGGGCCGTGGCGGCACGGAATTCGTCACTTACACCAATTCCGTATCCATAACCGCAAACCCCGGTAATCCCAGCATTTATTACGTGGGCGTGTATTCGGAGGACCAGGAGGCATCGGAATACGGCTTCATACCCATCTTTACTGACATCCCGTTCAGCCAGCCCGGGCCGCATGGCAGCCAGATTGTGAATGGCCTGCCGTTGCCGATCAATGTTCCCGATGGCAGCACGGCGCATCCGGGAGTGTCCTACGTTTTCGCCCTGGCGCTCTTTCCCATGCAAGTCTCGCGCGTTGTGGTCACCAATGCTCTGTTCGCCCAGAATTTTGGCGACCTGCTCGGCACGCTCACCCACAGCCAGTCGTCCGGCTTGGCCAGCGGGGTGATTTTGAACAACCACAATTCTCCCAGCGCGGCGGGGACGAACCTGGTCGTTTATGACGACAGCGGACAGAATAACATTTTATTTTCTCAACCGACGGCCGGGCCGGGCAGCCTGAACGGTTTTGTCGACCAGCAGGGCAATGGCCCGTGGATTTTGAGCGAGGTGGACGATTCGCCGGGACAGGTCGGCGGCGTGAACGGTCTCACCCTGCTGGTTGAGCCAAACCGTGACCTGACCGGAGGAGTCGGCGGCACGCTCGGACCGCTGGGTTCCTTCTTCGGGTTCATCGACGTGCCGCCCGGTGCGACCAACTTGTCGCTCTTTGCCACGAACCTCACCGCGACCGGGCTGGTGGACATGTTCGTCAAATTGGGTTCCATCCCGACCTTGACCGATACCAATGAATTCGGGCCGGTGGGGCTTACCAATGGCGCACCGCCTGGCAATTCCCTTTCCATCGGTCCGCCGATCACGCCGGGCCGTTACTGGGTCGCCCTGATCAACGAAAGCGTGGTGCCGCAGGACTTTTTCATCATCGCCACCCTGGGTATCGGGACCGCGCCGCAGGCGACGTTCACCTCCGCCGGGCCGGTGCCGCTGCTCGACGACGCGGTGACGACGCAGGACCAGTTTGTGCCCGTGAGCGGCGTCATCTCGACCATGGAAGTGGGGCTGCGGGTGGACCATCCGCGCGTGTCCGACCTGGTGTTCCACCTGGTCAGTCCGCAAGGCACGCGGGTGTTGCTGGTGGAAAATCGCGGCGGCGCTGACACCCACGGCATGGGCGCGACCCTGGCCTTTACCAACATCATCCCGGTCTCGGCCTCCGGCGGCGACACGCCGGACACCAACATCGTCCATGTGGCCGTGCCCACCGGCGTCCTGACGATCACCTATGATTTCTTCACCGTTCCCGACCAGATGGTGGTCTATGACCAGAACGGGGTTCAACTATTCAATTCCGGTATCATCAACGGCAGCGGGGTGTTCAACATCGGCTACACCAATACCTCCTCGCTCACCATCGTCATGAATCCCAACGGCGGCATTGCCGGCACCGGCTGGGAATACACGGTCCAGGCCCTGCAGGGCCGCTTTACCTACCTGGTGCTGACCGAAGACACGAACAGGACGACCACGCCTATCAAGTTCGCGCCCACGCCGTTTGCGCCGGCGATACCGGTGGTCACCAATGCGCCCACCTGGCACAGTTCCTTTGAAGGGACCGAGGGAAACATCACGCCCGTAACCGGGACGGTTTTCCCTGAAGGATGGCAGGTCTTCACCGGAGATGTGGATGTACTGACCAACGGCACGTTTGGTGCCGCTGCCGATGAAGGAAATTACTTCGTTGATCTGAATGGCAACAACCAGGGAACCATCACCACGAATGTTCCCACCGTGCCGGGACAAAGCTATGTGCTCAGTTTTGCCTATGCGCAGAACCCTAACAGCCTAACCAATGTTACTCCCGGGGTCGCGGCCCAACTTCGGGTTGACGGCATTACCTTGGTTAGCCTCTCAGTGACGAACACCAATTCGTGGGCGAAACTCGGCTGGGCAACCACCTCGGTCGTCTTTACCGCCGCCTCTTCTTCCACGCTGGTCCGGTTCAGGTCGCAAACGGCAGGTCCGTTTGGCTTGCTCCTGGACTGCATCGACATATCGGCCGGCCAGAATGACGGCTTTGAAAACGCGTACGTCGGGGACTATGCGCAAGGAGTCAATCCGGGCTTTGGCAGTTGGACGGTGATCACCAACCAGGTGACCGTAATCAGCAATTCGGTGCTGGCCAAGACGGGCACCAACCTGCTGGCGCTGGCCGACGGCCAGATTTCCCGGATCCTGCCCACCATTCCCGGCCAGCCTTACACCGTGTCGTTTGCGTACCGCGGACCGGGACTTGCCGCCTTTTGGCGGGCGGAAAGCAACACGCTTGACAGTGTGAACGGGAACAATGCCACCGCATCTCCCGGCATCACTTACCCCGCAGGCCAGGTAGGCCGGGGTTTTAATTTTGACGGCAGCACCAGTCTGATCACCGTGCCGGCGAGCCCCAGTCTGGCCGTTTCAAGTGTGACCCTGGAAGCCTGGATTTTCCCAACGGATGGAGGCACCATCCGCCCGATTTTTGATTACGGCGGCGCGGGACAGGAAGCGGCTATCAGCCTGTGGCTCAATACGGAAACTGGATTGGCGTTGAATCCGGGAGGGCTCCATGGGCTGATTCGCGGTCCAACCATAACCAGCCCTGCGCTTGAGGTCGATACGGTCAACAGACCGGTCTTGACGAACCAATGGAATCATGTGGCGTTCACCGCCGACCTGAGAACACTCACTGGCATCCTGTATTTCAACGGAGTCCCGGTGAGAACGAATACGGCGCCGAGTCCTGTATTCCCACCATCTTTCGAGTCCGTGAATCTGGGTTATCGGGATTCCGGCAGCATCGAAGCCCTTGCCGGCGTGCACTACCAGGGCATCATGGATGAGGCAAGCATTTACGCCCGGCCTTTGTCGGCCTCCGAAATCCTGGCCATTTACAATCAAGGCACCAATGGCATAGCCAAATTCAGTACCAATGCGCCATCCGTCGCCGACGGCCTGGCGGAGGCGCAGGTGACATTGAATGGCACCGCGCAACCCATCTTCTTTGCGAACAACACCAACTGGCAGACCGCCACCTACAGCTTCATTGCCACGACCAACAACACGCCGCTGCAAATCACCGGGCTCGAGCCGGGCATGCTGCTGGACGACGTTGCCGTGGTCCAGGCCAACACGAATAATTTCAACCTGTACTTCCTGCCCGAACAATCGCTCGACACCCTGTCCGGCGAGAACGCGCTGGGCAGCTGGCAGCTCGAAGTGCTGGATAACCGCGTCGGCGCCACCAATAATCCCGAACCTTCACTGCTGAGCTGGCAGATGCACTTCATTTTCACCGAGCCGGTGGCCACCCTCGCTGTGCTCACCAACGGCGTACCGCAGACCAACAACGTTCCGCCCGGTGGCATCGTGCAGTACATGGTCCTCGTCCCGACCAATGCCGACATCTCCACGAACATCCTGTTTAACACCACCGGCCCGTTGAACCTGATTTTTGACCAGACCGTCCCGCCCACCGGCTTTAACCCGCCGGATTTTCAGATCCTGACCAGTTTTCCGCCCAGCACGTATCCGCCCGGCAGCTGGGCAACGAACAATCTCTTCACCTTCCCGACCAATTTCGTTGCCGGCGGGACTTATTTCCTCGGCGTGCAAAACCCGGCTCTGGCGGGCTCTCCGGACGTCAACTTCAGCATTGTGGTGAACTTCCATCTGGTGCCGCCGCCCCTGGTCCTGCCGCAATTGCCTGAGCTCATCGCCTATGCGGACCAGTTGTTTGTCGTCACCAATCGCGCCACGAACGGAACGCCGCCGTATACTTACGGGCTGACGACCACGGTGCCCGGGCTCAATGTCCCGATCATCGATCCCGCCACCGGCGGCATCACCTGGACGCCGGATACCAACCAGGCCCCGTCCGTCTATACCTTCACCAACGTCGTGACCGACAGCGGTACGCCGGCGCAGTTTGCGACCAACATTTTCCATCTCCTGGTCGTCCTCACCAACGGGCTACCGGCCTTCCCCGGCGCGGAAGGCGCGGGCGGCTTCGCCATCGGCGGCCGCGGCGGCGATG
>CAYPSF010000201.1:0-7451 GCA_964413165.1 uncultured Bifidobacteriaceae bacterium | reverse complement strand
GACGAGCCGGAGGAAAAGACCAAGGAGAAGGAATAATTTATGCCGCGCGAAATCATCACCATCGAATGCACCGAAGCGCGCAAGGAAGGCAAGTCGCCCTCCCGCTACACCACCACCCGCAACAAGAAGCTGAAGACAGAGAAACTGGAGATTCGAAAGTATAATCCAGCGCTCCGCCGACACACGTTGCACCGCGAAATCAAGTAATTATGCCCCGCAAGACCCATACCGACAAGGACCGCCGCGGTTCCCGCCGCGGTCAGATGGAAAACCGCACGCCCCGTCCGAAGCCGAAGATTGACTTCACCGCCGACGCGCTCGATTTCAAGAACACCAACCTGCTGCGGCAATATGTGACCGACCAGGGCCGCATCCTGCCGCGCAAGTACACGGGGATGCCTGCGCATTACCAGCGCCGGTTGACCCGCGCCATCAAGCGCGCCCGCCAGATGTTGTTGATGAAGTGACCGGATTTGCCGCCCCGCCGCGGATGCGGCCGGGCGGTTTTTGATGGGAATCAGTTGCAAACGATTTGCAATTGAGTCAAAGCTGAACGGCTGCTTATATGGACTATCTGATTTTGCTTTCCAGCATCGGGCTTGGAGCGGTCACCGTTTTCTGGCTGCACCTGCAGGACCCGAAGCGCATCAAGCTGCTCAACGCCTTCACCGGGGCGTATCTGATCACCTTGGTGATGCTGCATCTGCTGCCGGACCTGTATGAGCCGGAAGCCGGCCTGGTGTTGAAGCCACTGGTCCTTGGCGGTTTCATCCTGTTCGGCTTCTTCCTGCAGATCGCACTCGACGCCATTTCCATGGGCATTGAACACGGGCACGCGCATGACATCCACGGACGCATGGCTGTCGGCATCCTGGCCGGACTTTGCCTGCATGCTTTTGTCGAGGCCCTGGCCCTGGGGCAATCACCGGAGCACCAGAGTGTCCACGACCTGGCAGCGCACCATTTTCTCCTGGTGAGCGTGATCGTCCACAATTATCCCATCTCCATCGCTCTGCTGGGCATGTTGCTGCAAAGCGGGATGAAACGCGGTCCGGCGCTGGCCTGCCTCGGACTGTTCGCCATCATGGCGCCGATCGGGATGTTCACCAGCACGCATACCGGCCTGGCCGTCTATGCGCGCGAACTCATGGCCATCGTCATCGGCATCTTCATGCACATTGCCACCACCATTTTGTTTGAGAGCGAAGACCATCACCGTTTTCCCACCGGCAAACTGGTGGCGGTTGCCATCGGCCTGGTTTTAGGCCTCGCCAGTGTGGTTTTTGAAAGGTCATGAAACGGCACTCACATGCTCATTCGCATCCGCGGCAGGAACTGGCCGCCTTGACCGGCCGTTTGCGGCGGCAGGCGCGGAAGATCACCGGCCCGCGCGCGGCGATCCTGGAAATCCTCCGGCGCCATCCGCATCCGCTCGCGAACAAGGAGATTTTCGCCGCCCTGCCCAAGGGACAGTGCGATCTGGCGACGATCTACCGCGCGATGCACCTGTTGGAAGAGATGGGGATGGTGAAGCGGTTTGATTTCGGCGACGGCGCGGCGCGATTTGAACTGGTGGGTGAAGGCGATGATGGCCATCACCATCATCTGGTTTGCACGCGCTGTGCGGAGGTGGTTGAGATCGAGGAATGTTTTCCGAGCGCGATTGAATCACGGATCGCCGCCACCAACGGTTTCAAGGGCGTAACCCACAAACTCGAGTTTTTCGGCATCTGCCCGGAATGCCAATAGCGACCGCGACCGCAAAGAAAAAGCCGCGCAGACGCGCGGCTGATTCATTCAAGGTGGGAGAAATTGTTCACTGGTTCAGGCCATTTCCTGCCAATCACCCAGGTGCAGATACTCCTTTACTTTTCTGCGTTCGTAACGGTTTTTGAGGGTTTTTTTGGGTTGATGATCCAGTTTGCGAAAGGGATGCTTGGGATCCCGGACTGCCTCCGTAATGACTTCCATCATTCTTTTCATAGCACAACTTTTGTTATTGTTGTGGAGTTTCTGCAGCGCCTGCCCTTCCTTGGTGGCAAGGCTGACTGCCTACGCTCCTGAGTATCAGACTGAATGCAGCATTCGTCATTCAAACTTCGCCCAAGAATCTCCTTTGGCAAATGAAAATGACCCTGAACTCCATTCATTACGGGAATTTTTGACAGCAAGTTTCAAACCAAGTTCTTCAAAAACACCGGCCACCTGTGAAAACTCTGATTTTAAGATCCCCGCCAGCACCAGCGTCCCCCGGGGTTTTAATTGTGCCACTATCCGCCGGCTCTCGGAAATCAACAGCGAGGAAATCAAATTTGCGCAGATCAAATCATATTGTTTTGTCCGCCAAACCGGCAGTTTTGCCACGTCGCCCCGGATGATCCGCAGTTTTTTGAGCACCTGATTTGCGCGGGCATTGGCCCGGGCAACCCGCACCGCTCCCGGGTCAAAATCGAAGGCGCGGACGGGCGAATAGCCCAGCCTGGCTGCCGCAATCGCCAGGATTCCCGAGCCGGTACCGATGTCTAAAAATGACCGGGGTGTGCCAAATTTGCTGCAACGCACCAGTTCCTGCAGGCAAAACGCCGTCGTCGGATGCTGGCCGGTGCCAAAGCTGAGCCCGGGGTCCAGCACCACGACCGCCTGGTTTTTACCCGGACGCTTTTTGCTCCAACTGGGTTTGATGAGCAAGTCACGGCCGATGACGATGGGCTGGAAATGCCGTTTCCATGATTCCGCCCAATCTTCGTGCCGTATTTTCGCCAGCCGGATCCGGCCGGGATTGATTTTGAGGCCGCAAGCCTTGATTTGCCTCAGGCCGGCGGAAACGGCCTGCCGGATTTTGGTTCCCGGAAGTGACAGTTGCGGGAGATAGACCGCGACCGTACTCACACCGGTTTCCAGTTCCAAATAGATTGATGCCGGCTGACCAAGGGTTGTTCCCAACAGGTTGGCGACGGCGTCTTCGGCTTCGGGTGTGGTGCTGACGGAGACGCGCCAGAGCGATGGCCGTTTCATGCGCTGCCGTCCCGCCACGGGGTGAAGTTGAGCAATTCGATTTCGTTCAGATGCGGGTGCAGGGCGACCTGGGTGACGCTGGCATATTCGATTTCGAATGAATTGGTTTTGGGCAGGGGCAGTTCGAGCAAAATGGCCAGCATCATGCGAATAACGCCGCCGTGACAAAAAACAGCGGCCGTCCCGCCCGGATGCCGCCGGATGATCTCAAACAGGCACGCTTCCACCCGAGTCCGGAACTGGACGCCGGTTTCACCGTTGGGCACCGCACCCCGCTCGATTTCGTCGAGCCAATCATAGGGGTGCACGCCGAATTTCCGGCGCACCTGTTCCCAATTGAACCCGGTCCAATCGCCAAAATCCACCTCGCGCAGGCCGGGCAGGATGGCGGGTGCCGGCACGCCCCGCTGGAGCGCCGGAGCGAGGGTTTGCCGGACGCGTTTCATGGGACTGGCATAAACCGCGTCGAGCGTTTTACCCTGCAGATAACCGGCGAGGATTTCGGCCTGGGCCCGGCCCTGCGCCGAGAGGTTCATGTCGATCCGGCCGCCAAAGGTGTGGTGGTAACGGGTTTCGACTTCGGCGTGGCGGATGAGCCACAGACGGGTCACGGCCGGCATAGCGGGTTTGCGCCGCGATTTTTTGGCAGTGGAAGTGGCCAAGTGAATCAGCCCGGTGCGAGCGCTTTTTGCTGCGCGGCGAGCAGGTCGCGGATGCCCGCCTTGCCGAGGGCCAGCAGATCGGCCAGCTCGGCCTCAGTGAACGTGGCTTCCTCTCCGGTGCCCTGGACTTCGATGAATGCCCCCGCCGAATTCATCACCAGATTCAAATCCACCGCGGCGGCGACGTCCTCGGTGTAACATAAATCCAGCAGGGGCCGGCCGCCGACCATGCCGACACTCACGGCAGCGACGCCGTTGAGGATGGGAGAGGCCGCCAGTTTTTTTTCGGCCACCAGTTTTTCCGCCGCCAGCGACAAGGCGACAAAGGCGCCGGTGATGGCCGCGGTGCGTGTCCCGCCGTCGGCCTGTAACACGTCGCAATCCACCCAGACGGTGCGTTCGCCCAGCTTGTCGAGGTCGAGCGCGGCGCGCATGGCGCGGCCGATGAGGCGCTGGATTTCGGATGAGCGGCCGTCGATTTTCCCCTTGGTGCTGTCGCGCGGTTTACGCTGGAGGGTGGAGTAGGGGAGCATGGAATATTCGGCCGTGATCCAGCCGCCAGGGACTTTTTGTTCTTTCATCCAGCGCGGCACGGTTTCCTCGATGGTCACGCCGCAAATGACGCGGGTGTTGCCCCATTCAACGAGGGTTGAGCCCGCGGCGTAGGGCGCGATACGGTTTTGAAAACGAATGGGCCGGAGCTGATCCGGCCGGCGACCGTCGGCACGGGAAGATGAGGAAACTGACGTTTGCGTTTCGGCCATAAGCATCGGGGATGTTAACGGGCATTACGGGGGAACGTCAAACAGTTGCGGGTGCCGGTAGTGGTGCCTTTTGGCCTGGCAGGGACGCTGCGCTGCGGCGTCACCATCCGCGTTCAACGGATGGCCATGGATATGCATTGGATAGTCAGTAGTGGGTGGCGCCGCGGAACGCGGCGCGGACAGCGCAGCGCCGCTGTCCCTACCCGGTTCATCCAAAACGTACCAGTGCCCGGGTGCCTCTCGCACGATGATCCGGCCAACCCATCCGCAAAATTCACTTTTTCCCGGCTTCAATTCCGGCGAACAGGCTTTCCAGGCTGTTCAGAGGGGTGTCCCGTTTGGGGTTCAGGACCTGGCGGAGATATTCCACCCCGTCGGAAACATTGCGGACGGACTTGGGCAGGATGGCGCCGGCAGCGTTGGCGTGCCCGCCGCCTTGAAATTTTTCCGCCACCTTCAGGGCTTCGCCGTTGCGGCTGCGCAAACTGACAAAAACGGCGTTCCCGCGCCGGAACAACGTCACCAACACCGGGTATTTCGTCGCCTGCTGCTCCAGCAACTGGTGGACGATCAGATTGTTGTTGCCGATCACGGTGTCCACGAACCCGACCGCCGGGCTGATTTCCGTGATGTTCGATTTGCTCCATTCAAAGCCCAGCGGATTTTCGATGCGGCGTTTCACGGCCATGACTTCGAGCAGCGGATGGTCGAGCAGTTTTTCAATGTCGCCGCCAATGAGCGTGTGCAGGTTCCAGAACTGGTAGATTTTGACGAGGTTCGCGTAATCGCCCGCGATCACAAAATCGGGGTCCTCTTCCAGGAAGAGGTCGGCAACGTTGTTCAAATGCACCAGCCGGTCCAGGGCCGGTGAACCGATGCCTTGTTGCTGGCACAGTTCATAGCAAAGCGACCCGGCGGATTTGTTGACGTCGTGGACGAGCTGTGCGTTTTTGGGCACGGTTTCCGTGACGTGATGGTCGATGATCACCCAATCCGTCTTGTCGAGCCGCAGTTCAAAGGTGAAGTCCGCAACCCAGGCGGACCGTTCCCGCAGGTCGCGTTGTTTCCAAAAATTGTAATGATAGGCCTGCAGCGGGGTGTCCGTTCCGAACAGGTGCTTGGCGAGCCGCTGCAACAACGCACCGGCGAGCAGACCGTCCAGGTCGCTTTCGTGAGTAATGATGACTTCCGGTTTCGGCAGGGGTGCCATAGCGGGCACAGCATAATTCAGCCGGCGGCCCATGGCGAGCGGGGAATTTGCCGTTGCCAGTCAAAAAACTCTTTGAAATCCGCCTGATTTCCAGCCATCATCAACATTCACTTTTGAATTCTGGATTCTGGATTCGGGTTCCTGAATTCTTCCGAACATGAAACGTACACATCATTGCAACGAACTGCGGCCGGCCCACCTCGGGCAGCCGGTCACCCTGTCGGGCTGGGTCCATTCCCGCCGCGATCTCGGCGGCCTGATTTTTATCGACGTCCGCGACCGCGAAGGCCGCACACAAACCGTTTTCGACCCGTCTGATCTGCCCAAGGAACTTTTTGAGCGCGCGGCCGCCTTGCGAAGTGAATGCGTCATCCGCGTCACCGGCAAGGTCCGCCAGCGCCCTGCTGGCACGAATAATCCCAAAATCCCCACCGGCGAGGTGGAGGTGATGGTGAAGGAACTTGAAGTGCTCAATGTGGCCGAGGTGCTGCCGTTCCCGGTGGACGACCCGGAGGTGGCCAGCAAGGTGAACGAGGAATTGCGCCTGAAGTATCGCTACCTCGATCTGCGCCGGCCCGAAATGGCGCGCAATCTTCGCCTGCGCAGCAAGGTCGCCACCGCCACGCGCGTGTTCATGGATGAACAGGGCTTTCTCGAGGTCGAGACGCCCACGCTCTTCAAATCCACACCCGAAGGCGCGCGGGAATTTCTCGTGCCGAGCCGGACGAGCCCAGGTTTGTTTTACGCGCTGCCGCAATCGCCGCAGCAGTTCAAACAGATCCTCATGGTCGCCGGCATCGAAAAGTATTTCCAGCTCGCACGCTGCTATCGCGACGAGGACCTCCGGGCCGACCGCCAGCCGGAGTTCACGCAGATCGACATTGAGATGTCGTTCATCGAACGCGAGGACATTTACGCCCTGATCGAGGGCCTGCTTCAGCGCGTCTGGAAGACCGCGTTGAACATCGACATACCCGTGCCCTTCAAACGCCTCACCTTCGAAGAAGCGTTGAACCGTTACGGCATTGACAAGCCGGACACGCGCTTCGGCATGGAACTCGCGGATTTCACCGAGGAATTCCGTGCCAGCACCTTCAAGGTTTTCAGTGGCGCGGTTGCCAACGGCGGCGTGGTGAAGGCGCTCAACGCCAAAGGGCTGGCCGGCGCCACCCAGGGCCAGATCGAGACCATGACCGATTATGCAAAAAGTTTCGGCGCCAAGGGCCTGGCTTATATCAAGGTGGAAGGCGGCGAATGGAAATCGCCCATCGTAAAATTTTTCAACGACGCCGAGAAAGCCGCGCTCACGAAGAAGCTGGCCATCGCGGAAGGCGATTTGATTTTATTTGCTGCCGACCAGTGGCTGAACGCCTGTGAAATCCTCGGCAAAATCCGTTTATATTGCGCGGACGTTTTGAAAGGGCAGGGGAAGCTGGTGATTCCCGCCGACCGGTTCGATTTTCTCTGGGTCATTGAATTCCCGTTGCTGGGTTTCGACCGCGAGCAAAACCGCTGGTACTCGAGCCATCATCCGTTCACCGCGCCGGTGACCGAGGACATTCCGCTGCTCAAAACCGACCCGAAGAAGGTCCGCGGCCAGCATTATGACGTGGTGGTGAACGGCGTGGAACTGGGCGGCGGCTCGATCCGTATCCATCAGCCCGACGTGCAGAAGACCGTGTTTGAGGAAGTGTTGAAAATCCCGCCGGAAATGGTAACCGCGCGGTTTGGTTACCTGCTGGAGGCGTTCAAATACGGCGCGCCGCCGCACGGCGGCATCGCGCTCGGCTTTGACCGGCT
>CAYPSF010000200.1:0-7454 GCA_964413165.1 uncultured Bifidobacteriaceae bacterium | reverse complement strand
GGGTCTCCGCCGTGTTCGAAGGCGAAGACGAAGTGGTCAAGCTGGCCGACCGGCTGGTGGGCCGCTTCGCGTGCGACGACATCGTGAATCCCACGAACCCGAAGGAATTCCTCATCCGTCCGAACGAGGAGATTGACGAGGAAAAGGCCAAACGCATTGAAGCTTCCGGCATTGACCGCGTGCGCATCCGTTCGGTGCTCACCTGCGAAAGCAAGCACGGCATCTGCCGCAATTGCTACGGCCGTAACCTCGCCACCGGCGGTTTGGTCAAGCTCGGTGAAGCGGTCGGCATCATCGCCGCCCAATCCATCGGCGAGCCCGGCACGCAGTTGACGATGCGGACGTTCCACATCGGCGGCACGGCGGCGCAGGTGTTCAAGATCCCCCAGATCAAGTCCAAGCACGACGGCATCATCCGTTACAACGAACTCCGCCTCGTCGAACTCGAGGACGGCAACAACATTGTCCTCAACAAGAACGGCACGGTCTCCATCCTGGCCGACGACGGCCGCGAGCTGGAAAACCACACCGTGGTCATCGGCGCGGTCATTTCGTTCAAGGACGGTTCCAAGGTCAAGAAGGGCGAAACCTTCGTGCAATGGGACCCGTACAACGTGCCAATCCTTTCCGAAAAGGCCGGCAAGGTGAAATTCCACGACATCATCGAGGGCGTGACGATGAAGCAGGAGATGGACGAAACCACCGGCCAGGAAGCCATGGTGGTGGTCGAACACAAGGAAGACCTGCATCCGCAAATCATCATCAGCGACGACTCCGGCGAGGCCGTGGCGAATTATCCCATTCCGTCCGGCGCGCACATCGTCGTGACCGAAGGAGGTAAAATTGTGGCCGGTACCCTCATGGCCAAGACGCCGCGCAAGACATCCAAGACCAAGGACATCACCGGCGGTCTGCCGCGGGTGGCCGAATTGTTCGAGGCGCGCCGCCCGAAGGACGCGTCGGAAATCTCCAAGATCGACGGCATCGCTGACTTTGGCGCGAGTGTGCGCGGCAAGCGTTGCATTCTCATCAAGGACCCGAAGACCCAGGCGGAAGAGGAACACCTCATCCCCATCGGCAAACACGTCATCGTCTTCAAGGGCGACATGGTGAAGAAGGGCCAGCAATTGACCGAAGGCCCGATGGACCCGCACGAAATTCTCGAGGTCTGCGGACCGCAGGAGTTGCAGGAGCACCTCGTCAGCGAAGTGCAGGAAGTTTACCGCCTGCAGGGTGTGACCATCAATGACAAGCACATCGAAATCATCGTCCGCCAGATGCTCCGCAAGGTGCGCATCACCGAACCTGGTGACACCACGTTCTTGTGGGGCGAACAGATCGACAAGCTGGACTTTGAGGACGAAAACGAGCGCGTGGACAAGATGGGTGGCAAGCCGGCTGAGGCTTCACCCGTGTTGCTGGGCATCACCAAGGCGTCGCTCGAAACCGACAGCTTCCTCAGCGCCGCGTCGTTCCAGGACACGACCCGGGTGCTGACCGAGGCGTCCACCCGGTCGCGCGTGGATTACCTGCGCGGCTTCAAGGAAAACGTCATCATGGGCCATATCATCCCTGCCGGCACCGGCTTTGACATGCACCGCAAGGTGCACCTCAAGATGCTGGTGGAGCTGGAAGACGTGCCGGAACCGGAAGTGCCGCCGGAACCGGCTCCGGCGGAAAACCCGCTGCTGGCCTGAGCGCCGAAAATAATTCAAGCAGGGCGTCTGACAACCTCAGACGCCCTTTTTGTTTTTCTCGACGACTGGCCTTATATGTGACCCGCTTGCGGGATGGGGACTTGGACGCACCTTGACCGCTTGCTATACTGGCATCGACACGGAACATCGCGATGAAATGGGAAAATATTACGATACCAGGAACCGATCCGTTCACTGATACACTCAAACTGCTATGAAATTGACGCAACAACAAATATCCGATGTCAGTGAAGTGGAAGTGTCTTTTTTCACGTCTCAATTAGAATGTCATCCTTGGGAGAATCATGATGATCTGCTTGTGATTAGTTTTAAGTCGCAGAAGGCTGTAAATTCCAGGGACTTGTGTTTTATGGATGCCATGAAATCAGCTGCATCTGTTGTCTGGAGGCCGGCTGCAATTATTTTGGATTTCCGCGAGTTGCACTATATCTACGGAGATACGATGGATTGTTTGTTTCAAAGCCTGTATCCTAAGCCTAGCACTCAACTGGAAAAGATTTTTGCGGGGCCAGAAGAACGTTTCCCAATAGTGGCTGTTAAATCACCGCTCAATCAGGAAGGACTCACCAGTCTTGTCCGGAAGGAGATGTCAAGAGATCCCGTTAGAGTTCTATTTGAGTCTCTTGAAGAAGAAGTGAAAGCCATCGAAGCTGAGTTGAAGGATGGCGAAAAAGGAGTCAAATCATAAATGTGGCAACCAATGGCGCGGTGTGAGCCTCCCTTTTGAAAATCAATACCAAAGCGGCTTCTTGGAGTTCACGGTCCCGCAATGCGAGATGCGTCCTGACGTGTGCGGTGGTGCGATTAATCTATGGACAAAATCACTCAAGCTAGATTCGGATCATATTTATCATTGATATTCGCCGGTGCATTGGCTGCACAGGGAGGATATGTCAACTTGTTGTGGGTACTCGGGGGCTTTGTTGCGTCACATATTATTGGCAAGTTGATAATAACACCTTCAAACCAAACGTCTCCACCGAAGGTGCTCGCTCAATGGACGTTTGTCCGGTACTGCGTGATAGTAGTGGCAGGACCGTGGATCGGTCTGTTGCTCTGCATGTTGATTGGGCCAATCCTGGGAAAACGACATTTTTGAACTCGACACGTCAACCATAGTACCCGTTTATGGAATTATATACGTCAACGGGTCTTGATATTGTCATATTGGCTGACCGGTCTTGCCCCGATTCGGCGAACAGACGTGAAGGTTTAGTCAAACAGGAATCATTCGGTTTATGGCCGCTCCTTTTGAAGCAGGGCTTTATTTAGATTGGTGCGGGCCAGGGCAAAGTTGGGTTGGAGGGCCAAAACTTTCTGAAATTGAACGGCAGCTTCGTCCGCCATTCCCTTTCTGAGCAGGGCCGTCCCGAGGTTGTTCCGGGCGGACACATCGTCAGGCTTGATTGTCAAAACCCTTTGTTATTCCATCAGGAAAGCAAATGAGTCGAAGATCGAAGGGAAAAGCCCCTGTCGCGTGTTCAAACGCGTCTGTTCCACCGGCCGATGAAATGCCGGGAATGGCGGACTCCCGCTCGCCGGAATTTGCAGGTCATCCGGCTGATTTGAATGCCCGTTGGACAGTCGTTGGCGTCTGCATTTTTCTTGCGGCGATTACGTTTGCTGTTTTTGGCCAGACGTTCCGTTACGACTTTGTTAACTTCGATGACGGTCGGTATGTAACTGAGAATCCGGTCGTCCAAAAGGGTCTGACCTGGGAGGGATTTCGTTGGGCGCTGACTTACGGTGAAATCGGCCACTGGCACCCGTTGACCTGGCTCTCGCACATGCTGGACTGCCAGGTATACGGGTTGAATGCCGGCGGTCATCATCTGACAAACGTCCTGCTCCACACGGCCTCGGTAATCCTGCTTTTCCTGGTGCTGCGACGGATGACGGGATGCCTGTGGCGCAGCGCGTTTGTGGCGGCGGTGTTTGCGATTCATCCATTGCGAGCAGAGTCGGTTGCCTGGGTTGCCGAGCGGAAAGACGTTTTGAGCGGGTTGTTCTTTATGCTGACGCTCGGAGCCTACGTCCGCTATGTCCAAAAGCGGTCGAAAATCGAGAGTCAAAGGTCGGGAACACAAGCTGTTCCCGTGCTCGGCTTCCTACTCTGGACGCTCGACTATTATCTGGTGCTGTTGTTCTTCGCCCTGGGTTTGTTGTCCAAGAACATGCTGGTGACAATGCCCTTTATTCTCCTGCTGCTGGATTACTGGCCGCTGAACCGTTTTCCAGACTTTTCCTCCCAGGTTTTAGTGCGGCGGGTGGCCGAGAAAATCCCGCTGTTGGTGCTGACGCTGGGATCGTGCGTGGCGACGTTCCTGGCACCTGAAAAAGTAACAGCTGCCGTCCATTTGCCATTCGGGCTGCGGATGGAAAACGCCGTGATGTCCTACGTCACCTATCTTTGGCAGATGATCTGTCCATTCGGGCTGGCAAATGTTTATCCCAACCCGGTAAACCATCTGCCATTCTGGCAAGTGGCCCTGGCGCTGGGTTTGTTATTGGCCATAACCGGCGCGGTATGGATATTTCGCAAGACATATCCTTACCTCATTGTCGGCTGGCTCTGGTATCTGGGGATGATGATCCCGGTTATCGGGATTGTGCAGATATCCTACTACGCCCATGCGGATCGTTACACCTATTTGCCGCAGATCGGCCTTTATCTATTGCTGACATGGGCAGCAGCTGAACTATGCGCTGGCTGGCGTTATCGCCGCGTGGCGCTGGGCGGCGTTACCACGATCATCCTCATCGCTTTGATTTTCTGTGCACGGTCGCAGACGTCTTATTGGCGAACCAGTGAATCGCTGTGGACTCGCACGCTCGCCTGCACGACCAACAATTTTGTCGGCCAAAACAACCTGGGCAAGGCCTTGCTCAAAAAGGGAAGTGTGGACGAAGCGATCACTCATTTCCAAAAGGCAATGCAGATCATGCCCGGCAACGCGGAAGCCTATTATAATCTGGGCGACGCCATGCTCAAAAAAGACAGCGTGGACGAGGCCATGTCTTATTTCCAAACGGCCCTGCAAATCCAACCCGACTTCGTGGAAGCCCGCAATAATCTTGGCAACGCACTGTTCAAAAAAGGCAATGTGAATGAAGCGATTGCGCATTACCAAATGGCGTTGCAAATCAAGCCGGACCTGACGGAAACCCGTAACAATCTTGGCGTGGCGCTCGCCAAGACTCATGGCGATTATGCCAACCAGCTCGTCGGGATGGGGCGGGACGACGAAGCCATGGTTGAATTTAGAGAGGCCCTGCAACTCTGCCCCGATTATGCCGATGCCCGCCACGACCTTGCCATCATCCTGCTGCAAAAGGGGCAAGTCGACGAGGCCATCGTCCAGTTTCGGGAGATCCAGGAAAAACATCCCGGAGATTCGATGGCTTCATTTGACCTCGGCAACGCCTATTTCCAAAAGGGACAAATGGACGAGGCGGTAAGGGCTTACCAGAGCGCTTTGAAAATCACGCCGGACGATGTATCTGCCCGCAACAACCTCGGGATGGCCTTGCTCAGAAAGGGAATAGTGGAGGAGGCCATCATTCAGTTTGAACAGGTTTTGGCCCTCCATCCCGACTTTGCGCTGGCCCGCACCAATCTGAATAAAGCCCTGTTTCAAAAGGAACACCCATAAATGGCGTGGCCTTGCCTCGATTTGGTGACCGAATCTGCGGGGATGCCGTGATGCTTCCAAAATCGGGTGAAATAGTTGTTGCAACCCCGGTTTGGTTTGTTATATTCCGCGTTCCATTTTTAAGATAAATGCCGACAATTAATCAATTGATCCGCAAGGGTCGCCGCAAGGTAAAGTACAAGTCCAAGTCACCCGCCTTGGAAGGTTCGCCGTTTCGACGCGGCGTGTGCATCCAGGTCATGACCCGCACGCCCAAGAAGCCGAACTCGGCCATGCGCAAGGTGGCCAAGGTGCGCCTCACCAACGGCTACGAAATCATCGCCTACATCCCGGACGAAGGCCACAATTTGCAGGAACACTCCATCGTCATGGTGCGCGGCGGACGCGTGAAGGATTTGCCCGGTGTGCGGTATCACATCGTTCGCGGCCGGCTCGATGCCGCCGGCGTGGAAAAACGCCGGGTCAGCCGTTCGAAGTATGGCGTGAAACGCCCGAAGCCCGGTTCCAAACCCGTGGCCGCCGCCGCCCCGGCGGAAGCAGCGCCCGCCGCCTAAACCCATTTACGGTCCAACGATTTAACGAATCCCATGTCACGCAGACGACAAGCCACCCGACGGAAAATCATCAAGGACGGAAAATTCCAGAGCGTTCTGGTTTCGCGCCTGGTCAACACCATCATGTATGGTGGCAAGAAGAGCACGGCGCAACGGATTGTTTACGGCGCGTTCGAAAGCATTTCCGAAAAGAACCCGGCCAGCAACCCGGTGGAAATTTTGCAGCGCGCGGTGGACAACGCCAAGCCGCGCATCGAGACCAAGGCGCGGCGCGTCGGCGGCGCCACATACCAGGTGCCGCTGGAAGTGCCGTCCGACCGGCAGGCCGCCCTGGCCCTGCGGTGGATCGTGGATTTTGCGGACGCCCGCAAAGGCACGCCCATGCGCGAGGCGCTCGCGGCGGAAATCCTGGAAGCCTACCAAGGGCAGGGGAACGCCATCCGCAAACGCGACGAGGTCCACAAAATGGCCCAGGCCAACAAGGCCTTCGCCCATTTCCGTTGGTAGAATTTTGATTGAATCTGCCCCGGCAATTTGCACTTCCGGGGTTTTTTTGTTATTAATACAGGAAAGTAGAAGAATTTAGACATGCAAGCAGCGGAAGACAAAACGAAATCGGTCAATTCGGCCAGTCGCGAATACACGATGGAGCGCACCCGCAACATCGGGATTGCGGCTCACATCGACGCGGGCAAGACGACCACGACCGAGCGCATCCTCTTTTACACCGGCCTCATCCACAAGATCGGCGACGTGGACGACGGCAACACGGTGACCGACTGGATGGAGCAGGAGCGCGAGCGCGGCATCACGATCACTTCGGCGGCCGTGACATGCTACTGGACGCAAAAGTCAAACAAGGCGCGTGAAAACGAGGTCTTCAAGGCGTTCCGGGACATTCCGCATCGGGTCAACATCATTGACACGCCCGGCCACGTGGATTTCACGGCCGAGGTGGAACGTTCCATGCGCGTGCTCGATGGCGCGGTCGCGGTGTTCTGCGGCGTGGCTGGCGTGCAACCGCAATCCGAAACCGTCTGGCGCCAGGCGACCAAATACAAGGTCCCGCGCATCGCGTTCGTCAACAAGATGGACCGTACCGGCGCCAATTTTGAAAACGCGCTGGCCGACATGCGCAACAAGCTCAAAGCGTATGCGTATCCGATTTTCCTGCCCATCGGCGCCGAGGACCATTTTGAAGGCGTCATTGATGTCGTCAACCAGAAGGCCATCCTTTGGGGCCCGGGTGACGTGGTCAACGAAGGTCTGAATTACGAGGTGAAGGACATTCCCGCCGAACATCAGGAGCGCGCCAAGGCTGCGCTGGCGGAATTGATTGACGCCGTTTCCAACAAGGACGACGAGATTGCCGGGCTGGTCATCGAAGAAAAACCGATCACGCCGCCGGTGCTCAAGGCGGCGATTCGCCGGCTGACATGCAAAATTGAACTGGTGCCCGTGTTGTGCGGTTCGGCCTTCAAAAAGAAGGGCGTGCAGACGCTGGTGGACGCGGTCGTGGATTATCTCCC
>CAYPSF010000199.1:0-7505 GCA_964413165.1 uncultured Bifidobacteriaceae bacterium | reverse complement strand
AACGTGGCCCCGGCGGAAATCGCCTGCTTCATCGGGTTGATGGGATAATCCACCGCGCCCCACTGGTCGGTCTTGCTCTTGAACCCGAGCGGCGACGTGGGCGAGGTCTGCTTTTTCGTCAGGCCGTAAACCCAGTTGTCCATGACGCAATAGGTCATCTTGATGTTCTTGCGCGCCGTGTGGTTGAAATGATTGCCGCCGATGGAGAAGGCGTCGCCGTCACCGCCGAACACGAACACGTGCAAATCGGGCCGCGACAGGGAAATGCCCGAGGCAAACGGCAGCGCGCGGCCGTGAATATAGTGGGCGCCATGAGCCTGCACGAAATACGGGAACCGGCTGGAACAGCCGATGCCGGCGATGGTGGTGATTTTCTCGTGCCACAGCTTGCGCCGTTCAATCAGCTTGAAATACAGCGCGAGCACGGAGAAATCACCGCAACCCGGACACCACGTCGGATGGTCGGCGGCAATTTCCTTCTTGGTCAGCCCTTTGCGTTCGGCATCCGGCGCCTGCGGCACAGAGACCGCGGCGGAATTGCCGGGGTGACCGGGAGTTTCTGTCAACATTTGACTCATGATAAATCTTGGACGGTTAGGAGGTTAAGACGGTTCAAATTTACAATTTCCGCAATCCGGCGGCGACGTTGTCCTTGGCGCGTTCGAGGATTTCCTTCACCTTCCAGGTGAGGCCGTCGGTTTTGTTGATGCCGCGGATTTTGGGATCGCAATAACGGGCGCGGAGCAATCCGCCCAACTGGCCAAACCCGTAAAGTCCTTCGTCGTTCATCTCCACCACCAGCACATGGTTGAAACCGGAAAAGATGTTTTCCAGTCCCGGCGGCAGCGGATTGACATGTTTGATATGGATTGCGGAAACGCTGTCCCCCGCGGCCCGGGCGCGGTCCACGGCTTCCTTGATCGGTCCCTGCGTGGAACCCCAGCCGACGAGCAGCACGTTGCCTTCTGGCGGGCCGTAAATCTTAGGGGTCGGCAGGGTCGCGGCTAACGTCTGCAATTTCCGGCGCCGTTTGGCCGACATCTGCATGTGCAATTTCGGCGACCCGGTCGGGTGCCCGTGTTCGTCATGCTCCAGGCCGGTGGCAATCGGATAGATGCCATCCAAGACCCGGGTGCCTGGCACGATGTGATGCGTAATGCCGTCGGGTGCGGACAAATCGTAAGGCTTGTGGCTGGCCACCGGGGTCAAATCGGGGGAAATATCCTGGCAGACTTTCTCGAGATTGGGCTCGATGAACGCTTCGATGCGGGTGGCAATGCCCTGGTCGGTCAGGATGATGACCGGAACGCTGTATTTGCGCGCAATATTGACGGCCTCAACGGCCATGTAAAAGCAATCCTCCACGTTCGCGGGCGCGATCACCACCCGGGGCGCATCACCGTGGCCGCCGAAGCAGGCAATGTTCAAATCGGATTGTTCAATGCTGGTCGGCATGCCGGTCGAAGGCCCGCCCCGTTGCACATCCACGATCACCAGCGGAACTTCCGCCATGACCGCCCAGCCCAGCGCCTCGGTCTTGAGCGAAATTCCCGGGCCGCTCGAACCCGTCACCGCCACCCGGCCGGCGTAACCGGCGCCGATCGCCATGGAAACGGACGCAATTTCGTCCTCGCATTGCACAAAGGTGCCACCATATTTCGGCAATTCCCGCCGGAGCAGTTCCATGATGTCCGACCAGGGCGTGATCGGATAGGCGGCGCCAAATCGCACGCCGGCGGCAATGAGCCCGAATCCCAATGCTTCGTTGCCATTCATGACAACCTGGATCCCGTCCTTGTGCTGGCTCTCGGAAAATTTGAAAGTTTCCATCAGGTTGCCGACGCTGTGGCTGTAGCCGGCATGGAAGGCCGCCAGCGCGTTCTTGACGATGCTCTCGTCCTTGCCGCCGAAGCGCTCGGCAATCAGTTTTTCCAGCTTCGGCACATTCAGGTCGAACATCCGCGCAATCAGGCCGAGGGCGAAAATGTTTTTGCCCTTGTCCTTGGCCGTGCCACCGATGGCCTCGACCGTCAGCGAGGAAATGGCGATGCCGACGTGGTGATAATCTTTCTGCCATTCGGGCTTGGGTTCGACATGGTCGGAGTCAAACAGCACGATGCCACCTTTCTTGAGGGAATTGATGTGGCCCTCGTATGAATGCTGGTAAAACGCCAGCAACACATCGGCATCGTCGCCCGCGCTCAAGACCTCGCCCGAGCCGATGCGGACCTGGAAAATGGACGGCCCGCCGGAAATGGTGGAGGGAATCGTCATGAAGGTCATGACTTCCTGCTCGCTGCGGCCAGCCAGCCGCGCCAGGAACCCGCCGATGGCCTGGATGCCATCCTGCGAATTGCCGGCGATACGGATCACCGCCTCGTTGATATTTGAAACCTTCGGCGCGCCACCCGACGACGCGTTTGCTGTTGTATCACTCATGGAACTTTCTGTTTAAAATAAAAGTTTACCGCCGCGCAAGGCAAGACAGCGTTGAAGACCTGTCACCCTGACACCGTTGTGTTGTCACACTAAGCCACTTGATAGGAACGTGTCAAATTCTAATGATAGATTTATCTCGTTGAAAATGAGGGAGTTATATTTGTTCTCCCGAACAACTTTGGCTGGCTAAGGATGTTAATTAGTCAATGTTATTAACGATGGCGGTTGGGGGAAGCGATCTTTTGGCCAATAGTTGTCACGGCTTGCGCAAATCCCGATGGGTGCGTAGCGTGGGCGGGTCCGGTTTGCGCGACGAGTCCGTTGGCCATCCGCAATCCGAGCCAACAATCCATTCCCATGAAGACCGCCTACGAACTCGCGATGGAACGGCTCAAGCAGGCCGCGCCCGCCGTCAAACTGACCCCGGCGCAGAAAAAGCAACTGGCGGAGCTGGACGCAAAATACGCCGCCACGATCGCCGGTCGCGAAATCGCCATGAAGAGCGAAATCGCGAAGCTGGCGGCAACCGGTGATGCGGAGAAAGTCGAAACGCTCCAGCAGCAATGGGTCAAGGAACGCCAATCCCTCCAGGCGGAGCTGGAGGCGAAAAAGGAGCAGGTGCGGCAAGCCGCCGCGAAGTAAATTTGAAAATCAGGCACACCGAGCCGTAGCCCGCTGGATTTCATCCAACCGGCCCGTCTGAGCGCTGCGCGCTTCGGCGCGGCAGCGCGCGCGCGCACACACACCCCCCAAAGGCGTTCGGAGCTGGTGCGCGCGAGAGGACTTGAACCTCCAATCCTTTCGGAACCAGATCCTAAGTCTGGCGCGTCTGCCATTCCGCCACGCGCGCAACCGGGAACAAGGTGCGCCCAGCGTCGCCGAATCTCAAGCTTTTGTGGCGTTCCCGCCAACCCGGACAAAAATCACCGGCCGGACCGCAGCCCGCGATTGCACAAGCCCATGGGTTTGTTTAGGTTCGGGTCATGTCATTTTGGCTCCGGTTGGCAGTCGTCGTAGGTGTGCTATGGCTCAGCGGGCTGAGCGGTTGCACACCGTCGGGGCAAAGTCCGGTGAGCGAGGAAAAAGAACCGCATTTTGTCCTGGGCAAAAGCCGCGTCAACGCCATGGATTTCCGGGGGGCGATTGAAGCCTTCGAGCAATGCCTGGAGGCGAACCCTCATTCGGCGGCGGCGCATTTTGAACTCGGCTGGCTGTACGACGAAAAAGAGTCCGACCCCGCCGCGGCGATTTATCATTACCAGGAGTATGTGAAATTGAATCCGAGCGCCGACAATGCGGAGGTCATCAAGCAACGGATCTACCGCTGCAAGCAGCAACTGGCGGCGGACGTGTTGCCGCTGCCGAGCACGCCCGCGGCCCAACAGCAGCTGGAAAAACTGTCCGATCAAAACCGGCAGTTGCAGGATGAAGTCGGCAAGTGGCGCGCCTATTACGCCAGCCAGCTGGCGGCGGCCAAAACCAATTCAACGACGATTACGCCGCCCGGCGGCGGGCCACCGCCGGACGCCAACCCGATCTCCGACCAGCCGGCGGCGGCCAGCACCGCCGCCCTGCCCCGGTCGAACCCGGGTCGGCCGGCAAGCTCCGGGTCAACCGCCGCCGCGCCGCGCACCCACAAGATCGCCCCGGGGGAAACGGCGGTCGGCCTTACGCGCAAATTCGGGATCAAGTTGAGTTCTTTGCAGGCGGCAAATCCCGGTGTGAATCTCAGCCGGATCCGGGTTGGCCAGGTCCTGAATCTTCCCCCGCCTTGATCCGCCTGCATGATTGCCCGCATCCTATTTTTTGCAATCGCCATGTTCTGGGTGGCGATGAACGTGTTGCTTTGGCAGGCGGAGTATGGTGCCCGAGGCAGCGGCATCGTCGTGCCGGCGGACCTGGTGTGGCGGAAAATTCTGACCGCGCCGGATGCCTCGTCATTGACGGTCTATTCGGGCAAGGCAAAAACCGGCTTTTGCGAATTCTCCACCAGCGTCGAACAGGCGATGTCCGTGCTCGAGGAAGACCGGCCGCCGCCGGAGGGTCTCGTCAAGCAGGCCGGTTACCAGATCCGGTTTGACGGCAACGTAAGCCTCGGCGAATTCACCAACCGGCTTACCTTCAACGGACACGTCCAATTTTCGCCCGGCCGCGCCTGGCGGGAATTGAATTTGAAATTGACCGCGCATGCCGATGCGGTGGAAATTCATTCCGTCGCCACCAACCAGACCGTTCATTTAAAAATCACCAGCGATGGCACGGTCATCGAACGCGAATTCACGTTTGCCGATCTGCAAAATCCCAACACCCTGTTGCGCTCGTTTGCCAGTGATTCCGGCGGCGGCTTGTTGGGGGGACTGGATTTATTCCCCCTGCCGCAAACCCCGGCGGGGCTGGCCGGAAATCTCCATTGGGAGGCTCGCCACGACCGGCTGATGGTGGGCCGCGAACCGGTGTCGGCCTATCGTTTGGAAACGCATCTCATGGACCATCCGCTGGTCATTTATGTCAGCACGCTGGGTGAAATTTTGCGGGTGGAATTGCCCGGGGGCACCGTCGCCGTGCTCGACCAGCTCGGCGGCTCTTGAAACGAACGCCATGATCGAATTCGTCAATCTCGTCAAAAAATTTGGCAGCCTCGTGGCGGTCAACAACCTCACCCTCACCGTGCCGCGCGGCGAATTCTTTACGATGCTGGGACCGAACGCCGCCGGGAAAACCACCACGCTTAAAATGCTCACCGGCCTGATCAAACCCACCTCCGGTTGTGTGCGGGTGTGTGGTTTTGATGTGCAAGGGCAACCGCTCGAAGCGCGGCGGCGCATGGCATATGTCCCTGATTTTCCCTTTCTCTACGACAAGCTGACCGCCTGGGAATTCTTCCGTTTCACCGGCCAGTTGTTCCAGATGGACGACAATGACGTCGAGGCAAACGGGCAGGCATTGGTCGCGCGCTTCCATCTGCATGATTTCGCGAACCGCCCGCTGGAAGGCCTTTCGCACGGCACGCGCCAGCGGGTGGCCATCGTGTCCGCGCTGCTGCACGACCCGGAGGTGTTTGTGATTGATGAACCCATGGTCGGTCTCGACCCGCAACATTCACGGATCGTCAAAGACGTCCTGAAAGAACGGTCGCTCAAGGGCATGACCGTGCTGTTGTCCACGCACGAACTGAGTGTGGCCGAGGAAATGGCCGACCGTATCGGCATCATTCGAGGTGGACAATTGATTGCCGTGGGCACCCGCGACGAACTCCGCCAGCAAAGCGGGGCTGCCGGTCCGCTGGAAGACATATTCCTGAAACTGACTTCCGCTGAACATTAAGCGGAGTGGGACAGCATCTGTGCCATCAATGCCCAATTTACCGTTGACGAATTCCTGGATTGCGACAAATTGTCACTCTGACATAACAGCAAGTCCATCGGATTAACAAACGATTTGTTTAATGCCTGCGCCCAAATCCAGTTTCCTCGACAAAGTGCTTGGCCGTATCGGTCGGTTGGATGCGGAAGGGTTGCAAACCGTTGTGCAACGGCTTGCGCGGGAACGCAGCTTTCTCGAAACCCTGTTTAATACCATCGAAGATGGCGTGCTGGTGGTGGATGAACAAGGACGCGTCATCTATTTCAACCAGGCGGTTACCCGGCTCATCGGCCTGCAGCCGGATGTGGAAGGCCAACCCATCTCCGATCTTTTGCCGGAGGTGGACTGGAAAAAAATCGCGCGCAGCGACGCCGCCGGCGGAGCGCGCATCACCCGCCTTGAATTTGAAGTGGATTATCCCCGGCCACGCTTTCTCCGACTGTACGCCGCGCCCCTCGATGGAGAAGCATCCGGCAGTTCCGGGGTGGCTCTCATCCTGCATGACGCGACCGAGGCGCGGCAAAAAACCTTCGAGGCCATTGCCAGCGAGCGGGTTCAGGCGCTCACCCTGCTCGCCGCCAGTGTGGCCCATGAAATCGGCAACCCGCTGAATGCGCTGCACATCCATCTGCAGCTCATGGAGCGCGAGCTGAACAAACTCAAAATGAACGCCACACATCCCCGACCGGGGCCGCGACCGCGTTCGCCGGCTGTGTCCGCCGGGGCCGACGGGGTGGAAATTTCCCGCAAACTGGAGCAATACCTGGGCGTGGCCAAGGGCGAAATCAACCGGCTGGATTACATCATCACCCAGTTTTTACAGGCAATTCGGCCCGCGCAGCTGCAATTGAAAATAGCTTCGCTCAACGCCGTGGTGGAAAAGACCCTCGAACTGCTGCGGCCCGAACTCGACAATCGCGGCCTGACGGTGAAAACCCGGCTGGCCCGCCAGTTGACCGCCACGCCGATTGATGCCACGCAAATGCAGCAGGTGCTGGTCAACCTGGTCAAAAACGCCATCCACGCGATGACCAAGGGCGGCACCCTTACCCTGCAAACGGGGGAAGGCGCCGATGGCGTGTGGATGAGCGTAGCGGACACCGGCGGCGGCATTCCCCAGGAACAAATCAACCGCATTTTTGAGCCATTTTTTACGACCAAGAAAACCGGCACCGGCCTCGGCCTGATGATCGTGCAACGTATTGTGCGCGCCCACGGCGGCCGGATCGAACTCGAAAGCCACGTCGGCCAGGGAACCACCTTCCGCATCCGGCTGCCCCTGCACGAGCGCCGGCCGCGTTTGCTGGAGGAAAAGAACGCCGAAGCCCACCGCTAAAAAACAATGACCGAAAAACCGACATTGTTGATCGTGGACGACGAGAAGCCGACGCGCGACGGGCTGCGCGCCGCCCTGGAAGATCGCTACGACGTTTATGTGGCGGAAGACGCCGGAGCGGCGATGGAGCTGCTTGAACGCGAAAACTTTGATGTGTTGCTCACGGATTTTCGCCTGCCCAACGAGGACGGCATGAAGCTCATCGCGCGCGCCAAGTCGCTGGCCCGGCCGCCCATTTGCATTTTGATGACGGCTTACGGCTCGGAAGAACTGGCGGTGGACGCGATGAAGCGCGGCGCCGACGATTACATTGCCAAGGGCCGGCTGCAAATTGACGAACTGGAGATGCGGATTGCCCGCGCGCTGC
>CAYPSF010000198.1:0-7661 GCA_964413165.1 uncultured Bifidobacteriaceae bacterium | reverse complement strand
CCACAAATCGCCGTACTTCAGCAGCTTTCGCATCCTGTCACTGAGTGTGCCCATGAGTTCTTTTTAGCGTGTATTTTTTTCCGCGTGATTGCGTGTCGGTACAGTTTAGCAGGAACCTCGCCACCCGATACCCGGCAGAAATGGCAGCCTTTAGTTGCAGATGAAATTGAAAAAAATCCTTAAGCCGATTCATAACCGGCCGATACGGTAAATACTGAATTTATGCCACATTACCTGCCTTATAAAAGAAAACCGTTTTTGTCCCTGCATCAAAAACAAATGCAGTTCTTCACCCGGTTATCAGTGTTCGTCTGCTCGGTGGTTGTTTTCGCGTTCTTCTGGCTGGTGAACCGGCCGGGTTATATCGGCCATTGACCCGCTCCGCATCCCGGCCGTCGCGCCGTTTGCAGTTGAGCCTGTGGCTCGATGGGATTGGCATAGCCCAGACCGGTGGATGTTCGATTTTGGATGCCTGCTCGCGATCCAGCCTTGTTGGATGTTCCCCGTCTTTCCAAGTCCCGTCACCCCTCACTTGTCACCCGTCACCCGTCCAGAAAGAGGTCCCCTGCTCCTCTGGTCACAATTGATTTTTCAGGCCAGGCGCTTACATTAGCCTGTGCCCGATTGGGCGCACAACAAGACGTCGCCGGGTGGCTCGGTATGAGCAGGTTTTTCGGCGGCGTCTTTAATTTATGGCCACGAGCTCCTGGATCGATTTCGCAGCGTGATTTGCCGTGTGAGAAGAAACCGCGAAATATGCCAGATACACGGAAACTTCCGTTTCAATCGTAAATCGGCAACACCGCTCCGCGCGGGCTGCCAGCTGCTGTCCTCAATCTTCCATCTTCGCTTTCCAAATCCCGTTACCTGCTTGCCGGGTCGCAGCGCAGCGAAGCGCGGTCACTCGTCACTTGCCGCTTGTCGCGCCATCACGGTCTGCCTTGATAAAGTCAGGAATCGGGCTGCCAGGCCAGTTTGAACTGCTTCTCGGCCTTCGTTGCCGCATCGATCAAAAATACGGTCACCTCCAGATTCTGAATGACTGTGTCCATACCCAGATCCTGTTGCAACAGGCGCTGGCAGTGTTCCAGGATTTTTTCGTTCTGGCCCGGTGCCGCCTCAACCGCGATGACCATCTGCTTGCATTCCCCCTTTCGCTTCGCCAGCCAGTCGAGCAAAGACTCGTTGATGTGCCGGATCTCCTCTTCGATCGGATGCTCCGAATCGATCACCAGATTGATGCCGAGAGCACAGTCCTTCCCCGGTTGATCCGCGCGGCGACAGCCCTCCTGGGCCTGGACCGTGCTCCGGTAGGCAACTTGTGAGGTCGTGCCGGGGAAATCCGTCAACACGATAACGGGACTTGTCCCGACCGCTTGCGGGACCGCCCCGGGAGGAAGCTGGCTGAGAAGCGCATCAATAGCCTGATACTCGGAACTGTGGTGCGCGACCGCCCTTAACCGGTCCCGATCATCGGGAGTTCCATTGGACAGTTTGTGCGCTCGCACCTGGGCGACACCGTAGAACGGATTCCAATCCAGACGATGCTTCTCCTCTTTCTTCGTTCGCCGATCCACCAGCAGGAAGTAATTCCATAGCTGATTTTCCAGACGCGTCTGGATAAACCAAGCGCGGGAAAAGGCGAGAGGTACGAGCACCAGCAACTGGTCGGCAATGAACGCCGGGACTCCGCGCTTCATCAATATTTCCTTCAACACTGGCTCGTCCGCGTCGGGTGATGCCTGGATGACTTCAATGGCTCGGTCCACCGCTTCATCGGGGTTCATAAAAATGCACGACGCAGTTCCCGGCCGACTTTTCCAACCATGGTTGTGGACATGAATTCAGGAAATCAGACCGGCAAATTCCCAGCAAGGATTATAATCGCAAACTGGCGCGGAAGAAATGGCACAAGGCGAAACCACGAAACACACAAAGACTTCCATTTCAATCGCAAATCGGCAATGGTAAATCGGACGCGTCACCCACCGCCTGAGGCCAAAGACCATTTACGCGGCCTGCCATTTTCTATCCTCAATCTTCCATCTTCGCCTTCCCAATCCCGGCCTCGGCGCATGGCGTACAAGTGAACCGCTTTGCCCTCGTCCTTTAGTGGGCATCACTAATGCACCAATCCTCCTTCCCAGCGCCTCCCCACAAATGTGGGGTGCGGGTGTGCCACCACCCGGCGCACAAATTCTCTCAAAATCCGCCGGGACTGGTCCGGTTTGGAATCACCTGAATTGGTCTTCTGGCGGACAAAAAGGGTGGATTGATGGGATTTTGAAGTCGGGAGAAGATTCGGATATCTATGGAGATTAAGGTTTCGATCCAAAACGATCGCCCAATCGAATCTGGAGGAATCCGTCCATATCCTGGGCCCGGCCAGGTTGAAGCATTACTACTTGACTCGCTGGCGGGTGGACGGCTTCAAATAGATCACGACTGCATGAAACCATCGTCAAGCGTGCGCCGTTATCTGGTTTTGTCTGTTCTCTTCCTGGTCTCCGCCACGGCTCTCCCCGATGCGGCAGCACAGGTCATCTCCGACCCGGAGCCGGCAACAGCCAAAGAGCGCATCACGCTAATCGGTAAAACACCTTTGCCGGACCAGGTTCCATACTTAAACAAGAGTGAGTTCTTCTTCATGGGCAGCGGCGTGGCAGGCGCCGGTGGAACTGCAGATGGCAAGTGGGACTTCCTGGTCGGGCCGGACTACACTTGTCCGAATTATCTGAGCGACGAGGAGATCAGTCTGCTGATTGATGGCGCGCAATAGCCGCTGACCATAAACATGCACCGCGCCAGGAATACGGGTATATTCTACGGGCTGGTTACCGTCGGTGATCTGGAGGTTTGCCTGCTTGACCACGCCAGTCGTGGCGAACCCTGGACGGCAAGGCTGGTGACAGTCAGAAACATGTCCGCTACGGCCGCGCACAAGGCCAGCATCCAGGCCCGCGTAAACCCGCGGACGGGTACGGGAAGAAGCGCTTCCATTGTCGGTGATTCAAACGGTCGCGCCGCCGGCGTCAGCCTGAAACTGGATACCTCGCTCAATTGCATGGCGGAGAAGGTATGCCAAAACTGGTCCAATCGGTTTGCTTTGATCGCCTTCAATGAACCGACCGCTTCCGCAAGCAAATCCGGCGACGCCTTTATCCTCGATTCCGGGACCAGGAACCTCGCTCCCGGCGGTACTTACAGCGTCGCGCTTTACCACTACCTGCACTATGAGAATGAAACCGACAGCGGCTGTCTCAACCTGGTCCGGGCAAGGAATCCGGTTAGCGACGCCGAACTTTGCATCAAGCAGTGGCAATCCTGGTTTGCGGGCGTTGACGCCAGGTATTCTCTGGAGCGCATCAAAGATCAGCGGGCGCGGGACATCGTCGAGGGAGGCCTGGCGATCATCAAAATGAATCAAGGCCGTGACGGAGGGATCGTCTGCACTGAAAGAGCTTACGATATATCCTATGTGCGTGACGCCTGCTGTGGGTTGCGGGGATTGAGCGAGAACGGTCATTTCGAGGAGTTGAAGCGTTTCATTCAATGGCTGGACCACAAGTATTCTGAGCATGGCTGCATTCCTAATGCGGCTCCCGTCGGAAGTGACAGTTACGTGCATCGAAGCGGTGCCGGCGGCGGGCCGTATCCTGAAGCCAACGCGGGAGTCGAGGTAACCGCGCTGTATCTGCTGGCGGCCAGGGACTACTACCACGCCACCCACGATCTCCAGACACTGACCAACGCCGACGATTCGCTGCGGTATGCGATGGACATTCAATTGAAGCTAGCCCTCGCCAACGGCGGCAAATTGGAATTCAACGGTGACGAAACCGAGCTTGCCGCCGGAGACGTCGGGCCAACTGGGTTTGACGGCCATTTGTCGCACTACTGGTCCATGCCTTCTCTCGCCCTGTGTTCGGCTTCGCTGGATTTCTATATTCAATACCTGACTGCAAAAGGGGCCAATCCGGCGGCGTATCTGAACTCGCAGGACCAGCGGATTCTCAACCTCAATGAGGAACTCGGCAGGCTGAAGGAGGCCTTGGAGAGAGATTATTGGCGCACGAATATGCCGGAGTTTCCCGGCGGCTTTCATGACTGGGCTCGGGTCAAGAGCGACGGCAGTTCGCTGAGATATCCCGTCGTCAATTTTACCCTTTTCCCGCTCTACTACGGAACACCGCTGCAATATCCCGAACGCTCCCGTAACGACGTTTTCTTCGTCCGGCAGTACTTCGATGAACCGGCCCATCTGCTTCCGTTGCTCGGCATCCCGGGAGGGAGATCGCTAGGACACGATCTCGGGTACCTGCTCTGGGGCCAGGTCGCGGTCGGCGATCCTGAAAAAGCGGCTGTTTACGACGCGCTGATCAATGGGCCCACTGCCGGACGCTGGGGCACTTACAACGAATGCTACGACGGGGCGGGAGAGCCGAACGCCGGCAATGGTCTGCGCAGTTTTGAGACCGGCGTGAATATCGGCGCCATTGCCAAGTATTGGGGACTGGGCGGCGGCCCCATCCCGGGAGCCATGGCGACCGCAACCTCCATCCCGGCGGGTACCTGGGTGCCGGTTGACGACACTTGCAAAGACATCAAGTATTCCGGGAAATGGAGCTACAACGCCACAAGCCCGGGGTATTACCGGGCTACCTGCCACTATTCCAACGCAACAGGAAGCTACGCCGAGTATTCATTCACCGGCACCGCCATCAGATGGGTCGGAAGCAGGAACGACAACAAAGGCGATGCCGAGGTCTATATTGATGGCGTGCTGCGAAAAAGCGTGGACACCCGTGGCTCCTCCTGGATTCCGGGGCAGGTGCTTTATGTGGAGTCAGGGTTGCCGAACACCAGACATACCATCAAAATCGTAGTTAAAGACGGAAGGTTTCAAGACATTGATGCCTTCGTGTATTGCCCCGGCGAACCCCTGCCATGATGTGATCCAAATCCTGTTTATGGAGCCACCTGGCGAGATTGGCCGGCAGGTGCATAAATGTGATTCTGTCATCGCGGGAAGAATATGAAAGAGGCCATCAGCCATGGCTGCCATTGTTTGCTGCTCAGACATGAGTTCCTGGCGGTGAAATAAATTGTCCGGTTTGGCAAGTCGGCGCACACTTACAGACGAATGGAACTGCCGGATGACAGCTCGCTATTGCGGCAATTTGCCGAAAATCATTCTGATGAAGCCTTTGCCGCATTGGTGGCAAGACATATCAACCTGGTCTATTCGGTCGCGATGCGGCAGGTCAGCAATACCCATCACGCGGAAGAAATCACGCAGGCGGTGTTCATCATTCTGGCAAAAAAGATGCCGGCCTTGCGCCACGAGAAGGCCCTGTCGAGCTGGTTGTTTCAGGCCACGCGCCTGACGGCCGGCAATTTTGTGAGAAGCGAGATGCGGCGACATCGCCGTGAACAGGAGGCTTACATGCAGTCCGACCCTGGTGAATCGGGAAACAAGCTTTGGGAACGAATCGCTCCTGTGTTGGACACGGCCGTGGCGGGTTTGAGCGAGAAAGAGCGGCGCGCCATCGTCCTGCGCTTTTACGAAGGTCGGAGTTTGCGCGAGGTCGGCGTCGCCCTGGGTGCGAACGAGGAAACCGCCAGGAAGCGGGTGAGCCGGGCGGTGGAGAAGTTGCAGAAGTTCTTTCTGAGACACGGGATGAGTTCGACGGCGGAGGCGATTGCCGGAACAATTTCGGCCAACTCGGTCCAGGCAGCACCGCTCGGACTGGCCAGCGCGGTGACGGCAGTGGCGCTGGCCAAAGGCGCGGCAGCCTCGATCTCGACCTTAACCCTTGTAAAAGGAGCATTGAAAATTATGGCCTGGTCCACAACTAAAACCGCTATGGTGGCCGGCTCGGCCGCCATTCTCATCCTCACTTCAACCACCGTCGTGGGAATCAAGGTGGCCGACGCGCGCCAACTGGCCCGCCTGCTGGCCGAACCAACCGATATCTTGTCTCCCACGATGATGAACACCATCGCCGATTTGCAACCGGATGGAGCCGTTGTTTGCCAAGCCGCCATTCAGCAAACAAATACTTCGGAGCACACCGCCATCGTTGACACTGCCATCTTTGACAGTGTCAACGAAACTACTAAAATCATCTCCTGCGTGGACGAGGCAAGCAGGCCAATGAAAATTATCAAAAGACCTGACCGCGGTTGCCTTATTCTCCTGAACCACCCGGTCCCTCCCCACGGCACGTGCTTCTATACCGTGCGCGCGAAAGTCTCCGCTATCAGCGTCATTAAAAAAGAAGGGAACGACGTCATCATTAACTTTACCGGCAGCCCCGGCAATCGCGTCGCTGATGTACCTTTTGTCCAGGTTTGGCGTCTGCCACCGGGCGCAATTCTGGTGGACAAAATTCCTCAAATGGCGGCAGCCACCAATAGTGGCCGGATCGAATTAACCGTCGACAAAGCCCTTCCGCCAAATGGCACCTATTCCGTCGGCTTTCGCTACCGGCTGTCTTCCGCCCGGTGATTTTGATATTCCGAAAGGGGTCAGCTCGGATACAGAAACGGGATTGGTGGAGAGTTTATTTTCGGTCAATCAGCGGAAACAAGGTTTCAGATCGATGCGCGTGAAACCGTGGTTGGGCATAGACGCAGAAACTGGCACGAGACAATCCTGTTTATGCAGCCGCCTGGCGAGATTGGCCGGCGTGGGCAGATGCTTTTGGAATTGGCTCTGCGGTGCGAGGAAAAGTGGGAGCAAAGGCTCAATTCTAAAGGCTAAAGGCTGAATGTTGCACCGGCACCAAAAGTGCTGAAAATAATGGCTGAAAAGCCGGCTGCCAACCAAAAAACCCGGAGTTTAAATGCACAACGAACAATTGATCACCGAAGCCAGAGCGAAAATTATTTGGGGCGAAGACGCGGAATCAGTCCGCGATTTCCTGACCTCGAACGGCATGCCCGGACCGCAAGCCGACGAGCAGATCAAAACCTTCAACCTTGAGAGATACCAGGAGATTCGTAAAAAGGGCGTCAAAAATACACTGATTGGCGCCGTGGTCACGATCGTCAGCGGCAGCCTGATATACCTCTTGCTGGCACAGCCGGTAGGTTCTCATTGGAGTACCGCTACCGGCAAAATTTTGGGATTATTGATGCTGGCCGCCGGCTTTGGTTTCTTCAAGTTGACGAATGGGATCATTTACCTGGTTCGTCCACAATCCGAGCAGAAATCCATAACCGAACTGTCGGACTGAAAACATGCTTTGTAGAAAGCATCGTCCGGCGTCAAAAATGCCCTTCCCTCTCCTCAACTTCGTTGGCCGAGAGGGAGATCAAATTACGGCGTAGCCTGATGCACAGATGTTTTCTACAAGGCACCGAAAACATCAAGGACCATTCGGGTCCGAGACGATATGCAGGTCCGATTGACGCACGCTTTCCATCCATATGATTATCCAGAGCTTGGGATACATTTAGAGGTTCGAAATTCGCACAGTACTCTCGTTGACCGATTGCATCGCCCGAGGCGAGGCGGTGTTCGGGCGATGCTGCGCATGGTCGCTAAGGATTTGAAAACGCTAGATCGCGTTTAGTTTCAAATTTGAAGTGCGACAAATGAGTTAGAGCGGTTTAATTAAAACTGTGGCCTTCAAAATCACAAGAAACGCCCGAAA
>CAYPSF010000197.1:0-7698 GCA_964413165.1 uncultured Bifidobacteriaceae bacterium | reverse complement strand
TGCTCGCTCCGTTTGCGCCACATCTTGCGGAAGAGCTTTGGGACAAACTGAACATCGAACATCCAACATCGAACATCCAACATCGAATCAGCCTGTCCTACGCGGTCTGGCCCAAGTTTGACTCAGCCCTGCTCGTCGAGGACACGCTGGAAATCCCGGTGCAGGTCAACGGCAAGCTGCGCGACGTCATCAAGGTCCCGGCGAATGCCGACAATGCCACGGTGGAAGCGGCCGCCAAAGCCGCGGAGAAGGTGCAACAATTTCTGACTGGCAAAACGATCAAAAAAATCATCATCGTGCCGAAAAAGCTGGTGAACATCGTGGTGGGTTAGACCTGACAGGCCTTTACGGCATCCAACCATTCATAATTATCCGGAAACCGGTTGGATCGTTACCCGGGCCTGTGCCGCTGAAATCGAGCGGATCCCATAACCTCGGGTCGAATGGCTGACGAGATCCTCTCTGGTTATTTCCACGCACCGGCACCCACTTCACATGGCCGTCGCCAAAAACGACATTTACACCGCCGGGCTGGGCCGCAATCTTGTGGTTGAGGCCATTAAAGGTTTGCAGCAAATCACAGCCCATGGCTTTGGCCGGATCCATGTCAGCCAATTTGAGCGGCACCGGGTATTTGACCGAAGGTTGAGGTGGATCGTTGGGATTGGGGCTCGTTAAAACCATATTCTGTACCGCCAGGACGGGCAGAATTACGGGGCCAAAGGTGGGGTCAGTGATGACCTCGGTCGCCTTCGGCTGGGGATAATAGTTGTAACCGCACCGGACGTAAGGATTGATATCGGTGTAATCAGGTGGAATCGAAGGCCAGGGCCAACCCGCCTCGTTGTACGTATTGTAAGCAAAAAATCCACTTTTAACGCTGGGACAGTAGAGAGTTTTCGGGTCGGTAACCTCCTTGCCAAAGAAGAGCAGGCCCAGACCATAAGGCCCCTCCATGATGGTACGGCTCCCAACTCCGAGCATACGGCAGGCCTCATATGTCTGCCAGGGAAGTCCAACGGTGGGAGCATTTTTCCAACTCCGTTGAGGGACGAAATCATTGTTCTCCCCGGCGTATATCAGCGTGGCGGAACCAATTTGTTTCAAGTTATTCACACATTCGGCCCGCAGAACGCGTTCCTGGGTGGTGAACGACGCCGACAACAACACGGTGGCCAGCAAAGCGGTCATCCCGATGACGACGAGCAGTTCCGTCAGCGTAAACGCTCCCGAACTGCCGGTTTGCAACAGGTGCGTCGCGGCTGATTGTTTTGGAAGTGACGTTTTCATAGCTAAAACAAAATTCACTGGTCCGGTCAGGGCACCAAACCATTCATGATGATCCGGAAAGCGGTTGGAGAATTGCCTATTGGAACTCCCGTGAATGGATCCCACAATCTTGGATCGAATGGTTGGAGAGATCCTTTTTTGTTATTTCCGCGCACCGGCGTCCAATTCACATGGCCATCGCCAAAAAGAGCATTCACCCCGCCGGGTTGGCCGGCAATCTTGTGGCTCAGATTACTCATGTTTTGCAGCACATCACAGGCTACAGCTTTGGTCGGATCCACGTCAGAGGTTTTTAGCCGCGCAGGGTAACTAGCTACAGATTGTGGAGGATCGCCGGGATAAGGACTGGTTAAAACGATATTTTGTGCCGCTAAGACTGGCATGGTTACCACGCCATAGGTGCCGTCAGAGATAGTCTCGGTTGCCTTCGGCTGCGCATAATAGTTGTAACTGGACCGAACGTAAGGATTGGCATCAGTGAAGTCGGGTGGAATCGAAGGCCAGGGCCAACCCGCCTCGTTGTATGTGTCGTACGCGAATAATCCAAATAATCCATTCTTAATGCTCGGACAGTAGAAGATTTTCGGGTCCGTAACCTCTTTGCCGAAGAAAAGCAGGCCAAGTCCATAAGGTCCCTCTACAATTGAGCGACTCCCAATCCCGTTGATGCGACAGACCTCATACGTCTGCCACGGATTTCCAATGCCCACCGGGGGAGGATTATGCCAACTCCGTATAGGGACGAAATCGTTGTTCTCCCCAGCATATATCAGCGTGGCGGAGCCGATTTGTTTCAAGTTGCTCGCGCATTCAGCCCGCAGAACGCGTTCCTGGGTGGTGAATGATGCGGACAGCAACACGGTGGCCAATAAAGCCGTCATGCCGATGACGAAGAGCAATTCCGTCAAGGTGAAACCCCGGGCGGTATCCGCTTGCCGTCGCTGTGTCGTTGCCGATGGATTTGGAAAAGGCAGTTTCATGACGCATCAATTACCGCACTGGATGCGGAAGTAACGTTGTGAATCTGCGGCCTGGATATTGAAGGACCCCTGGTTGCCGATCACCGTGGCATTGCCAGGAAATACCAGCCACGCGGGGTTGCTCAGGTTGGTGGTGGACAGGACTTGATAGTTCCGGCCAGGAATGGTTCCCCAATTCAGGGAGCCGCTGGTGCCCGAGGCGCTCATGGCGACGTGAAGAGCCAGGGCGGAATCCGGGTTGGTGGGAATCGTGCCGGCGAGATATTCGCCGAGATTGTTCACGTCATCGCCATCCGCATCATCCTGCGCCCGGGACAAATCCCCCGCCTGCCCGGTCGGGTGCCCGAAGTATTGCATCATCCACCAGTCGGGGATGCCGTCCCCGTCGCTGTCCAACAGGGACAAACCATTCACGTCTCCGGCAAAAATATCACCGGCCCGGTTCAAATCGCTGTTCACTAGTCCGGAATCCCAGCTTTGAAAAGCCAGCCGCGTTCCATTCGTGTTGAGGACCGGCCGGGACAGCCAGGTCGTCCAGCCGGTTCCCGTCGTTCCGGTGGCGAGCAAACTGTTCGCCCCCGTCGACCGGTCAAACACGACCAGGGAGGGCGGGCTTACGATCCCGGGCAATATGTTGGCGGCGAAACTGCGGAACGCCACGAATCGTCCATCGGTGCTGACTACCGGTGAATCGGAGCTGCCGGCGGCACTTCCGGTGCCGGTTTGATTGATGCTCACCAGAGTCAGGGTGCGCGTCTGCAAATCGAGCAGATACACGTCGTTGGCCGCGTTGTTATCGCCAGCCACGAGATTGGTGCCGGTGACGAAGGCGACGTAGCGCCCGTCCCCGCTCCATGGGGAGGAACCTTTGATCGGGGCCGCGCCCGGACAAAGAAACAAATTCGAGCTGGTGGCCAGGTCGTAAACGAACAACTGATTTGCGGCCAGATAAAGCAGCCGGTTTCCCGCCGGCGAGAGGGCGGCAGAACTCAGACCGGCGGTCGTGTTGGTATAGATGTTGGCTTGCAAGTTCGCATCCCAGACATAAAGCCGGAGCGAACTGTCAAAATACGCCACGCGTTGTCCGTCCGCACTGACCGTGACCGCCTGGTTGGCCGCGCTCCCGGATATCACCCGGGTCAAACTGGAATTCATGTCCCGCCAGAACAGTCCGGTCAACGCGGTGGAAGTGTTGGTGCGGCAGAGAAACGCGATATAACGGCCATCCTGGCTGCTGGCGGGAAAAGCGGCATCGTAGGTGCCGGGATTGGCGCCGCTGGAGATGGGATTGACGGTCGCCAATATGAGGCTCACCAGTTCGTGGGCGCCGGTCTGTAAATTGCGGCGGAAAACATCGACCGTGGCATTGATATCGCCCGCCACCAGGTTGGTCGCTCCGCTGGTGAAGGTGACATACCGGCCATCGGCGCTGAGGACCGGGTTGTACGACCCTCCGCCCCGGGCGATGTTGCCGTTCAGGCCCATGCTCACGAGGATGTTGCTGTTGGCCGCCAGGTCGCGAACGAAGACGTCGGCCACGCCGTTGGTATCATTGGCCACCAAGTCGCTCGCGTAACTGGCAAAGGCCACCAGCCCGCCATTGCCGCTGAGGGAAAGCGGTCCCAGTGAGCTCGCCAGATTTCCGGATTGAAAAGACGCCAGGGGATTATGCCTGGAAATCAGCACATTCGTCCCGCTGGCCGCGTCCCACAGGAAAATGTCCGATGCGTTGTTGTTGTCCGAACCGACCAGCCCGCCATCATCGGCCGCATACACCGCGTATTGTCCATCGGCACTCAGTGACGGAATCGCCCCGGTTTGATCCGTTGAAGGGGTGCCGTTGGTCGTCACGTCCATCAAGACCGTCGTGCCGGTTTGCAGGTCCCGGCGATAGATGTGCAAGACATTGGTGGCGGTGGGGATGCCGGTCAGGTTGGTGGCGCTGCTCAGAAAGGTCACGTAGCGCCCGTCCTGGCTCACGGCCGGAGTATGCGACGTGCTGTTGGTCGGCAACAAGCCATCGATGTTCGCGCTCACCAGCACATTAGTGCCGGTTTGCCGGTCCCAAAGACGAATACTGGAATAATTTGTTGTGAGGAGAACCGGCTCGCGCTGCAAAAAGGCGACAAACCTTCCGTCCGAGGTCATTTCCGGGCCATACACGTCGTCGCTGTTTGCCCAGGGCGCGTAACCATTGGTGCTCAATATGGTGTTTGTTCCTGCCACTGCATCATAAACAAATACAATTACCGCCGACGCGGCCGAACTGAACGTGGGGGTGTTCCCATCGGTCCAGCCGGTCTTGAACGCAACGTACCGGCCGTCGTCGCTCAGCGCGGGGTGAGAGGACGGTGCATTATTTAAACTCAGGATGTTGGAGACGGTTGCCGCCGCATTGGTGCTGGCCCAGGTCAGTTGATTCAAAACCAGGTCGCCGAGGTAAATTTCGCCGTTGGTGACAGCCGGAATGCCCGGAACCATGTTCGTGGCCGTGCTGACAAACGCCACATACCTCCCGTCGGGCGTGATGACCGGTGTGGTCACGACCACGTTCGTTCCGGCCGAGCGGAGCGACACCCTTTTGGTGGTACCGCTGACCAGGTCGCGCACGAAGAGGTCAGGCGCCCGGTTGGTATCACCAGACACCAGATTGGATGCCGCACTGACAAACGCAACCCACCGGCCGTCCGGCGTCATGACCGCTTCCGAGGAAGCGCCATTGGCCCAGCTGCCGTCCGCCGCCACGCTGACGAGAAGGGTTGCTCCCGCCTGCAGGTCCCGCACAAAAATGTCGCTCACCCCATTGGTGTCGCCCGCCAGCAGGTCGCTGGCGTCGCTTTGAAAGACAACATACTGGCCGTTGGATGAAACCCGACCGGCGAGGGAATCGCCATTGCCGCCGCCGTTGCCGCTGGCATTGGCACTGACCAGGGTCATGGCATTGCTGGCCTGATCATAAAGAAACACGTTCAACCGGAACTGCCCATTACCGTTCGTGACCAGGTCGTTGGCTGAACTGCTGAAGACCACGTAACGGCCATCACTGCTGATCCAGGGCGCCACCGAATCGCCGTTCCCGCCGGCGGGCCGGGTGACGGAGGGGGCCGGCGCGGAAAGCAACTGCACCGGGCTGGCGGACAGGGAAGAGGTGGCAGCCAGGATGCTGACGGTGATAGTTACAGAGGCAGACAACCTGGCTTTCATGAGAAGTGGACAAATCGACGTTTTCATAAGGCAAGCCTCACTATTATTCATTTTCGATTAACCTTCTGCAATCATTTTCCCTGAAATGTCGTCCAGATGTGCCGAAATATTCACGGAAATTGATAAACCAGTTATACCGGACGCAAATGGACCGGCAAATTATAATAGGTCGATCTATTTGGAATAAGACTGTTTTCATAAACATTTTCGTTCCACCAATAACTCGTAATTAAAGACCGATTCTTTCAGCGAAAAGTGCAATAATTCATCGCTTTCTTGAAAAAGCTCGCAAATACTGGCCTTGGCGGATTAACCTCAACCCCGGTACCGGATTATGAGCCGAAAAATCCTCGAATACTTCACGGCTGTGGACACGGACGTCAAAGGCTTGGACAAGCAGGTGGATTCATTTGTGAAGGACGGCTTCCAACCCTACGGCAGCCCCTATGTCATCCCGGGCGAAAAAGTCCAGATCTGTCAGGCCGTGGTCATGTTCGAGGAAGACTCGTCCGGCATGAACCTGTCCGCCCAGAACCCGTTGTAGCCCGGTTCAGCCCTTTTCCCCGCTGGCCAGGATCGTCTGGAAGTGCGGCGGCTGTTCCTCGCGGGCGACCACGCTGATTTCAATCTTCTTGAAACCGGCTTCGTCCAGCCAGCGATGCAAATCGCTCTCGGCAAACCCCGGCCAGCGGTCGCCGTAAAGTTCGTGCGCCTTCCCGAAAGAGTGCTTGAGCAGGTCGAGAATCACAACCTGCCCGCGCGGCCGGAGAATCTTGTGGGCGGCGGCAATCGCTTCCGCCGGAATTTCGGCGTGATGCAGTGCCTGGCTCAAAATCACCAGGTCCACGCTGCCGGGCTCGATCGGCGGGCTTTGCAGGTCGCCCCGCCGGAATTCCAGGTTCTTCAACCCGTTCTTCTTCGCCTTGGCCGCTCCGAATTCGACGATCTTTTCCGAGTTGTCCACGGCGATGACCTTTTTACAGCGACGCGCCAGCAGTTCGCTCAACAGTCCTTCCCCGGCGCCGAGATCGGCCACGACCAGCGGCGGCAGGATGCGCAACAAGAGATGTCCGAACGCCTGCCACGACCGGCCCGGGCCATAGACCCGGTCAAAGCGCCCGGCGACCTGGTTGAAATAAACCTGCGCCTGTTCCCGGCGGCGGGCGAGGATGCGCTTGAGATTGATCTGGTCGCCGTCGTGCTCGGGCAGTTCGTTCGCGCCGCGGATGGCCAGCTGGATGAATTCGCCCGTGTCGCCGTTGGCTTGCGGGTTCAGCCGGTAAAACGTCCGCTTGCCCTCGCGCCGCGATTGCACCAGCGCACAGCCCGACAGCAGGCCCAGATGTGTCGAGATGCGCGACTGGCCGAGCCGGGTGATTTCCTGCAGCTCGTTCACCGACAATTCATCCCGCTCCAGCAGCGCCACGATGCGCAGCCGGGTCGGGTCGGACAGGGCCCGCAATGATTTCAAGGTCGAGGACATGGCTTTTGGCGCCCAATCTTTTCTCAAAAAGCATTTGACGCGCTTTGAAATAGATATATCATCTTATCTTGATACGTCAATATGACATTTTAACCCATTGATTCATGAGCAAAAACTACATCTTTTCCTCGGAGTCCGTCGGCGAAGGCCACCCGGACAAGGTCGCGGACACGATTTCCGATGCCGTGCTGGACGCCTGCCTGGCGCAGGACAAGTTCAGCCGTGTCGCCTGCGAATGTTACGTCAAATCCAACATCGTCATCGTCGGCGGTGAAATCACCACGCGCGCGAAGCTCGACTTCACCAAAATCGCCCGCGCAGCCATCCGTGAAATCGGCTATGTGAACGACGACGACGTATTCCATGCCGACAAGGTGTTCGTGAACACCATCATCACGCAGCAATCGCCCGACATTGCGCAGGGCGTGGACGCCCGCAAGGCCAAGGGCAAAAAGACTTCCAAGCAGGGCGCCGGCGACCAGGGCCTCATGTTCGGTTACGCCTGCAATGAAACGCCTGAGCTCATGCCCGCGCCCATCATGTTCGCGCATCGCCTCGGCCGCGAACTCACCCGCATCCGCAAGACCGGCAAGGTGCCGTGGCTGCGGCCCGACGCCAAATCACAGGTCTCCGTCGTTTACGAGAATGACAAACCCGTGGCCATTTCCAATGTTGTCATTTCCACGCAGCACAGCGCGGACGTGGAGCATCGTGAGATTGAAAAATTCTGCATCGAGAACA
>CAYPSF010000196.1:0-7718 GCA_964413165.1 uncultured Bifidobacteriaceae bacterium | reverse complement strand
CGGTGATGCCGATGCTGGCGGCGGCGGCGCGGACATTGACGTTGTTGACGTCCTTCAAATTGCTGCCCGATAAAAAACCGCGCAGGATGGCGCGCGTGACCGGGTCAATGTTCGGCAACAGTCGCGCGTTGCCGCCATAAGTGATGTAAAGGCGATCGGCGGTCGAGGGCGCGAGTTGGGCCAGCAGTTTGCCCAGCGCCTCGCCGAGGGGCAGGTAGGGCTTTACCTGTTCGTAGGTCTTCGCATCGAGATACGGCAGATTCACCGCGTTGCGGACCTCGCCCGTCAGCAGATAGCCGGCGATGACCTCGGCCACCTCGATGCCGCACTTTTCCTGCGCCTCCTCCGTGCTCGCGCCCAGGTGCGGCGTCAAAATCAAATTCGGCTGCTTCCGGAACGGATGATCGGCCGGCAGGGGCTCGGCGGCGAAAACATCCAGCGCCGCGCCGGCAACCTTGCCGGATTCGAGGGCGGCAATCAGGTCGTTTTCCACGATGATTTCGCCGCGGGCGCAATTGACGATGCGCACGCCGGGTTTCATTTTGGCAAACGCGGCGGCGTTTAACATGTGTTTCGTTTCCGGCGTCACCGGCATATGCACGGTGATGAAATCCGCCGCGCGATAAACGGCATCCACACTGTCGGCAAATTCCGCACCGACAGCCTTCGCCCGGTCCTCGGTCAAATAAGGGTCGTAGGCAATGACCTGCATGCCGAACGCCAGCGCGCGTTTGGCGACTTCGGTGCCGATGCGGCCCATACCGAGCACGCCGAGGGTTTTGCCCATGAGTTCCGAACCCTGGAACAGTTTGCGGTCCCATTTGCCCGCCGTCATCGAGGCATGCGCCTGCGGCACCTTGCGGGCGAGCGACAGCAGCATGGCGAAGCTCAATTCGGCGGTGGTCACGGTGTTACCCCCGGGCGTGTTCATCACCACCGTACCGTGCTGGGTCGCAGCCTCGATGTCCACGTTATCCACGCCAACACCGGCGCGACCCACGACCCGCAATTTGGGGGCGGCCTCGATGATTTTGCGGGTGATCTTGGTTTCGGAGCGGACGACGAGGGCGACGGCATCCGCGACCACGGGCAGCAATTCGGCCTCCGGCAGCCGCTTGGGCAGGACGACGACCTGGAATTCCGGCCGCTGTTGCAGCAGCGCGATGCCTTTGGGCGAGACCGGATCGCAAACAACTATTTTCATAGAAAATGGACGGTGAGTTTAGGTGATGCACGGAGCAAGGTCAAACAGGGATTCCATACCAACCCGGCAGCGCAAGGGCGCACCAAGGGGTACGCATCCCGCCCATGCGCCACTCCAAACCAGTGCGCCAGACGGGGCCCGGCGGCTTTAAAAGCCCTACGGCAGCTTCTTCTTCGCGTCGTCCGGCACTTCAACCCGGGTCGAGTTCACGTCCTTGATTTCCACGGTGGTGGTGCGATCCACATCGCGGTCGTTGCCGTTGAAACTGACATGTCCCTGGACCTGGAACTGGTATTTCGCGAGTTTGCCGTTCGCCAGCCAGAATTTGACCGACCCCTTGGCATTGCCGATGGTCGGCCCTTCGCCGCCGCCGTTCCCGCCGCGCGGTCGGAACGCCAACAGGGCTTTCGCACCGTCCTCCGTCAAATCACCGGAAATCCCGTTGGTATCTTTTTTCAGGTCTTTCACCTGGTCCACCAGATCGGCGGCTTGCAGGTCGGGCGTTTTGAAATTTTGAACGGTCCGGGCCAGGAATTGGGCCGGGTTGAATCCGCCGCCACCATCGTCCTTCATGGCTTCCGCCAGCGATTGCCATCCGTTATCCGGCGTCTTGATCGCGCCATTGGTCCCTTTGCGCACGGCTTCACTCGTGTTGTCGTTGAAGCTCATCGACAACGTGGTATAACCGCCTTTTTCCGTTTTCCCCTCCGTCGGGCCGGGACGAAAACGGGCATTGTTTCCGGCGTCGACCGTGGTTCGCCAGCTGTAATTGGTCTGACCGCCGAGCGCCAAGGTGGCCTGCTTGACTTCGGCTTTGGGATTGGCATCGGCCGCGAGGAGCGGGGCGGCCAGCAAAGCCAGCAGCCCGGATAAAAGATTTCGTTTCATGATGGTTTGGGTCCGTTTGGGGAACGTCCAATAGTCGCATTAGTGGCCGTGGGGATTCAAATTAAAAATGCGCATCAAAAATTCCCTATGGTTTTTGCGGGTTTTCGCTATGTTAAACCTCCGATGAGCAAGCTGCTGCTGATTGATGACGAAGAAGACGTGCGGTATTCGATCCAGCGAATCTTTGATTCGCCGGAAATCGAACTGGCCACTGCCGCGAGCGGGGAGGAGGGGTTGAAAGCCATTCCCAAATTCAAGCCCGACCTGGTGCTCATGGACATCCGCATGGGCGGGATGAACGGCCTGGAAACGCTCCGCCGCATCCGCCAGAGCGACCCCAAGCTGCTGGTGATTTTGATGACCGCCTACGGCACGACGCAGATGGCCATCGAGGCGATGAAGCTGGGGGCCTACGATTATCTGCTCAAGCCCTTTGACGCGCTGAAATTGAAGGAGCTCGTCGGCAACGCGCTCAAGGCCGCGCGTGACATGAAGCAGGTCGTGTCGTATCAGCCCCTGCTCGAATCCGAGGATTATGAGTTGGGCATCGTCGGCCGCAGCGAGCCGATGCAACAGGTCTTCAAGCTTACCGGCCAGATCGCCGCGAGCGACGCCACCGCGCTCATCACCGGCGAAAGCGGCACGGGCAAGGAACTCGTCGCGCGCGCGATTTATCATCACAGCCACCGCAGCCAGCAACCGTTCCTGGCGGTCAACTGCGCCGCCATTCCCGAGCAGCTGCTCGAAAGCGAGCTCTTCGGCCACGAACGCGGCGCGTTCACCGGCGCCACCCTGCAGCGCATCGGCAAGTTCGAGCAATGCAACAAAGGCACGATTTTTCTCGATGAAATCGGCGACATGACGCCCGCGACGCAGACGAAAATCCTGCGCGTGCTCCAAAGCGGCACGTTCGAGCGCGTTGGCGGCAACCAGCCGATCCAGGTGGACGTACGCGTGATCGCCGCCACGAACAAGCCGCTGGAAGCCGCCGTGGCCGCCAAACAATTCCGCGAGGACCTGTTTTACCGGCTCAACGTCGTGCGCATTCATGTGGCGCCGCTGCGCGAGCGGCGCGACGACATTCCGCTGCTGGTGAATTATTTCCTCAAAAAATTCGCGCGCGAACAGCAGCGCCCGCCCAAGTCCATCGCCGCCAACGTCCTCAAGGCGCTCGAAAAATATCACTGGCCGGGAAACGTGCGCGAACTGGAGAATGCCATCCGCCGCGCGCACGTCATGGCCAAGAGCGACGCCATCCTGCAAAGCGACCTGCCCCCGGAAATTTCCGGCCAGGCGGGCGGCAGCGGCGGCCCGCCGCTGTCGGCGACCGTGGGCGAGGCGACCGCCACCGATGCCGCGGCGCTGGCGCGACAGTTGTTCCAATGGGCCCGACGCGACCCGAAGTTGAAGGTCATCCCCGCCGTCGAGCGCGAATTGGTCATCCAGGCGCTCAAGGAGGCGAACAACAACCAGGTCCACGCCGCGAAACTGTTGGGCATCACCCGGGCGACGCTGCGCAAACGCATCGAGAAATTCGGCATCCAGCGCGAGTTGAATGTGAAGTGATGCCAACCCCGCCTTGACACGAGGCGTTTCATGGCTATCCTCGCACGTTCCGGTTTTTCACCCGGAAGGAAGCTGAATTAATTTATGAAACGCCAGTATCAACCGTCAAAAATCCGCCGCAAGCGGCAGCACGGATTTCTTAACCGCAATTCCAGCAAAAGCGGCAAGGCCACGCTGCGCAATCGCCGCCGCGTGGGCCGCAAACGCCTGACCCCGGTTTAACCCGCGTGCTCATGCCCGAAACGCCGAAACGTCTGCGCCTGGGCCGCGACCTGCGACTCGGTCAGAACCGTGATTTCGCGCGGGTGCGGCAGCAGGGCGAACGCCTGGCGCTGGGCTGCCTCATCGCCAACTGGCACCGCCTGCCGGACGGCGCGACGCCCAAACTGGGCGTGGTCACCAGCAAACGCATCGGGAACGCGGTCGCCCGCAACCGGGCCCGACGGCTGCTCCGCGAAAGTTTCCGGCAACATCAGCACGAATTGTCCCAACCGGTGGAACTGGTGCTGGTCGCGCGCAATTCGATCGCCGGCCGCGATTTTGCAGCGGTGGAAAAGGATTTTCTGGCGACGCTGCGGCGCGCCGGCCTGTTGAAAAATTGAATTGTGAATCCGGCCCAACACATTTTGACCCTGGCCATCCACGTTTATCGTTGGACGATTTCGCCGGCGCAGGCACTGCTTTTCGGCCCTGCCGGCGGCTGCCGGTTCACGCCAACGTGTTCGCAATACGCCCTGGAAGCGATCCGCAAACAGGGCACCGTTCATGGCAGCTGGCTGGCCACCCGGCGGATCTGCCGCTGCCACCCGTGGGGCGGGTGTGGGCCTGACCCGGTGCCGCAGACAGAACTCAGAATTCAAAATTCAGAATCCAGAATCACCCTGGGTTCTGTCCGCTAATACTCTCATGGACCGCACCGGCATCATCGTTGTCACACTTTGCGCCATCCTGCTGGGCATCTGGTTTGTCAAACAAAACCAGATCGCGCAGCAACAGGCGCGTTACGCCGCGACCAATCAGGTGGTCCACGTGACCGTTACCAATCTGGCAGATCTTTCAAACCAGTTAAATGCCGCCGTCAACCAATCGCACACGCCCCCCGCTGTTTTCGACACCAACACGCCAGAAACACTGCTGATGATCACCAATGGCCAGGCGCGGTACACGTTCACCTCGCGCGGCGGCGGGTTAATGCTGGTGGAGTTGCTGGATTATCCGGAAACCATTTCGCCGCGCTGGAAGAAAACCAAAGCGGTCAGCGACACGGTTGCTTCGCTGAATACTCGCGCGCCGTTGCCGGTACTGGCGATACTGGGCGATGCCAGTCTAATGGGGGATGGCAATTTCACCCTGACCCGGACGGCCGATGGCGTTCAGGCAGAGAAGGCGCTGACCAACGGGTTGCGGCTGGCCAAGGAATTTCATCTCAGTTCCAATTACCTCGTGCAGGCGAGCGTGCGGCTCGAAAACACTTCGGCCTCGCCCATCACCTTGTCCGCCCAGGAATGGGTCATCGGCACAGCCACCCCCATGGGGCCGGATGACGACAACTACACGGTGAATGACGGGGCGATTTGGTTTAACGGCGCGGCCATCCAGGACCAGCCGTTGGGATCGTTTTCGGGTGGCTGCTTCCGCGGCGCGCCGCGCTCGGAATTCCAGGCCGGTTCGAACAATGTCGTTTGGGCGGCCGCGCACAACCAGTTTTTCGCGCTGATGGCGATGCCCAAGGAACCGGCCGGGCAAATGGTCGCCCGCACGGTGAGCCTGCCGCCGTTCCCGAACGTCGAGCCGGTGCCGGGCAAGCCGGCCTTGCAGGGCATCCAGACCGCGCTCGTGTATCCCACGGCAACGCTCGCCGCCCATCAGTCGGTCGAACGGCAAATCGTACTGTTTGCGGGGCCCAAGGAATACCGGCTGCTGGCGCGCGTCGGGGACACGTATCAAAACCAGGCCGACCTGGTGATGCAATTCGGGAAATATGCGGGACTTTTTGCCAAGGCGCTGCTGCTGACCATGAACTGGGTCCACGACGTGACCAAAGCGGGTTACGGTTTGTCGATCGTGCTGATTACGGTGGCGCTTAAATTGATCTTCTGGCCGTTCACCGCCGCGAGCATCCGTTCTTCGCGAAAAATGCAGGCCCTCGCGCCGGAAATGAAAGTCATCCAGGACAAATACAAGGATGACATGCCCAAGATGATGCAAAAGCGGCAGGAGCTGATGAAGAAGCACAATGTGAGCATGATGAGCGGCTGCCTGCCCGTAGCCATTCAAATGCCGGTGTTCATCGGCTTCTTCACGATGATCCGCAGTGCGATTGAACTGCGGGGGGCGCATTTCCTGTGGATCGCGGACCTGGCGAAGCCGGACACGCTCTTCCTGATTCCGGGAACGACTTTCCCGTTCAACCTGCTGCCCTTGCTGATGGGCGGGGCGATGTTGTGGCAATCGCACCTGACCCCGACGTCCCCGGGCATGGACCCCTCGCAGGCGAAAATCATGCGTTACATGCCCTTGATGTTCCTGGTGTTTCTTTACAATTATTCCTCCGGGCTGGCACTGTATTGGACGGTCAACAACGTATTGACCATCGTGCAAACCAAGCTCACGACCGTGCCCCCGCCCCCGGCTGCCGCGGCGCCCGTTTCCGTATTGACGCCGGTGTCAAAAAAGAAGAAATAAGACCCGACGAAATTGTCGATTTTCAACGCTCAACCCCCGCCATCCCATGCCTGCACAACCGAAAGAAACCCTGGAAAAAATCCTGACGTCCCTCGGCTTTCCCGCCGCGGTGGAGGAACACAAAATGGAAGAGGGCGTTTTGCTCGACGTGAAGACGGATGATGCCGGTCGGCTCATCGGCCGCCAGGGGCAGACGCTGGCCGACCTGCAATACATTACCAACCGCCTGCTTTTCCAGCAGGACGCCAACGCGCCCAAGGTGCTGGTGGACGTGGGCGGCTACCGTGCCCAGGCCCGCGAGGCGCTGGTGAAGAAAGCCAAGGATGCCGCCGAAAAAGTCCGGCGCTGGGGGGATACGGTGGAACTGGAACCGATGAGCGCGTTTGACCGCCGGGTGGTGCACCAGGCAATCAAGGACGATCCCGACGTGGAAACCCATAGCGTCGAGGTGGACGGCACGGACAAGAAAGCCATCCTGCTCCGGCCCCGCCACTGAGCCTTGTCTTCTGGCGGTGGCACCGCCATCACTCTGCAAGGGGCCATCCAATCCGGCCCCCAGGTCTGATTTCCGGCCCGACCAAAAAAAGAGCGCGGACCAGATGTCCGCGCTGCAAATGATCCGAGCAACCGTCTCCGGCTATTGGTCGACAATGGTCAACTTGTAGATCGGCGAAAGTGCGGTGCCGGATGTGGGGCCTTTGGCGACGGCGTTGTATTTGTAATCAAACTTGAAGCGATACTCTACGGTGTTGACTCCCGGCGGCACCGACACGAAGCCTTCCCAACGATTCTGCACCAGAGCCACGTGGCGCAGGGCGGAAGGCTGGCCGTTGACCAGGACGTAGGGTTGGATGGATTCCCAGCGCAGCGACTGTTGCTTGGAATTAAAGGCCACTTCAACCGGATACTGGGTGCTGGCATTGCGTGGTTGTTGCAAAGGCGTCAAGCGCGTGAACTGCGACGCGCAGCCAGTCAGCAACAACACCGACATGAGAGGCAGGAATTTTTTCCACATAATGGAGGAGCGTTACACAAAGGCCGCCGGGTTGTAAAGTCGGATTTCAAGACTTGTCGGGCGGTGCATTTTTGAGTAACAATTCCGTCTTTATGAATTCCCCAAGTTCAATCCGTCCCGCATTGAGCAATTTCCGCTGGGTCATCTGTGCGCTGCTGTTTTTTTCCACGACCGTCAACTACATGGACCGGCAGGTCATCAGCTACCTGAAGGAATTTTTCTGCACCCCGGCGGAAGCGGGCGGATTTGGCTGGTCCAATACCGACTTTTCCCACCTGACCGCCTTTTTCACCGGCTTTTACGCGGGCATGACCATTCTGGCCGGCTGGGTCATTGACAAGATCGGCACCAAAATGGGCC
>CAYPSF010000195.1:0-7751 GCA_964413165.1 uncultured Bifidobacteriaceae bacterium | reverse complement strand
CGGCGATGCCTTCATCGACCAGTCTTTCATTATCGCTTCGTCCTTCGTCATCCTCGTCTTCATTGGGCGCCACGGGTACTTTTTGTCCGGTCGAGCTGGGCACCGGGTCCCAGCGTTCCGATTCCGGGGCGGATTCAATTGTGGTTTCTTTCGAAGCCGTGTCCGGCTCGCCGGTCAGTTCCGATTTGGCTTGTTCCCAATCGGATTCAGACACTTCCCGCATGGAACGCCCGTTTATAACGGCCAGTTCAACCGCGCGCTCCCGGACCATCTTACGCGTCACCGTGCCGATGCCAGCGGAATTTTCGGTCAAGGCACCATCCTTGAGTGGATTTTTTTTCATAGGCTGATTATTACCGCCCGTGCGGAAGTGTTTGTGAGTTATGCGTCGTCTTCATTTCGCGCGTGCCGCGATCCTCGCGCGTATCGCGGGATTTGGAGAAAATGTTATCCCGCGTTGGGGGCTTTGGAATTGTGATTGCGTCCTCAGAATTCGGCCGCCATCCATGAATCGCTTTTGGGGAAACAGGAGGTTTGTTCATAATAATTTTGGCGCGCGTTTTCATTTTGTTGCCTGGGAATGGGCTTCCACAAACCAGAGCCATTTGTCCACGCCGCGCGAGATTTCGGTGAACAGATCCGCCGTGCCGGCATCATCCAAACTGTCCGCTTCCTTGATGGTATTGCGGGCATCATGGCCGAAAGTGGACAGCGCCCTGGCAACCGCCCCGACATGGGCCATGCCGTCCGCCATCGAGAGCGGATATTCGTCGAGCAACGAGCGGGACGCAGCCACGCGCACCGTGCCCTCGGCGATGCCGCCCAATTGCACGATGCGTTCAGCAATCATGTCCACGTAGGACTCCACGGCTTCGTCCACCTGGTCAAAGAGTTCGTGCAGCGCGATGAAGCTCGGGCCCTTCACGTTCCAATGTGCCTGTTTTATTTGCATTTGCAGGTCCACGGCGGACGCCAGCCGCAGGTTCATCAGCGCGTTCAGTTCCGACCGGCGTTTTTCCGGGATGTCATTTTCCGTTTCATACATCTTGGGTGCATCCGGGAGAGCAACAAGATTGGCGGATCTGGCAGTGTTTGTTTTCATAATTTGGTTTTTTCGTGGTGGTTCAGTTGAACAAATCATTCAGGTCCGATTATGAAAACCGTGAACCCGGGTGAGGTTGCGTTCCGCGAGCAATTGCGCCTCCGCTGCCAGCCAATGCTGTACATCGCGCCCGGGCAGCGAACCCTCGTTCAAATAGCTGAAATAGGCCTTTCTGGCCACATCGTCCGGCGAGAGTACAAAATTTTCTTCGTTTTGGTTTAAATCCGCAGCCGCAGTTGGCCGAAGGGTACTGGCTGGCTTTTGGTTTTGGTCCTGGATGAATTTATTGTGCTTCATAATGGAAAATATCTGTTATTCAATCGTTTAATCCCCAGCGGGAGTAACCATCGTTACGGCGGTCGTGGTCTTTCTGGGGCGCTTATATGTTGGTGCTGGCTCGTTCCGTGATCAGCTTGATGGAAAGAATCGCGGACGCGTTTTGATTCAGACAGATGGAATAGCCTCTCATGGCAGCCTCATCAGGAGACGCATTGAGAGGAATGGCACTTTGCTTTGAATTCGTAACCGCCTTGGGTGGTTGTATGTGGGCTGAACTTTCGTTTTGGGAAGAAGTCTTGATTTTCATGCTAAAAGTATGCGCTTGAACGTGGCGCGTGGACTATGGGGTATTCACCCCAGCGCGGTATTTACGCTGTATAAGCCGCCGTTTTGCCGGCAACTTCTCTGCTGGAATTACCCGTCTTATCTTCCAACGAGCTGGGAACCCATCACCGGATAATCGGTGTAGCCATTTTCCGCTCCGCCATAAAAAGATGATTCGTCCGGTTGGTTCAGAGGTGCGTTTAACCGAAAGCGCTCGGGAAGGTCGGGATTCGCAATGAAAAGTCGCCCAAAAGCCACGGCGTCGGCCAAATCCTCCGCCAAGGCCTGCGTCGCCGTTGCGTAAGTATAGCCGTTGGCAACTATCAACGGCCCATCAAATGCCTGTCGCAATGCCACCAAAGGCACCGGCGCCGCGCCGTGCCGCAAATCATCTTCCGTGGACACGATCAAGTGAACGTAGGCAAGGTTGAAGCGATTCAGCTCATGTAATACATGACTGAACGTCACCAGCGAATCTGAATCATGCATGTCGTTGAAGACACCACCTGGCGAGAAGCGGATGCCCACGCGGTCAGCACCCCAAACCTTGGTGACGGCTGCGGTCACTTCCAACGTGAGCCGGGCGCGGTTCTGCACGAGGCCGCCGTAATAATCGGTGCGGTGGTTGGTGCCATCGCGGAGGAACTGATCCAGCAAATAACCATTGGCATTGTGAATCTCCACCCCGTCGAAACTGGCAAGTTTGGCGCGTTGCGCGCCGGCGGCGTACTGCGCGACAATGCCTGGCAATTCCTCTTGCTTCAAGGCGCGCGGCGTCACGTAGGGCTGCATTCCATTCTCCGTGAGCACCTGGCCTCGCGGGGCGATAGCGCTGGGCGCGACTGGCAACCCGCCATCCGGTTGGAAACTCGGATGCGATACCCGGCCCATGTGCCAAAGCTGAAGGAAAATTCGGCCCCCGGCTTGATGGACCGCCTCGGTGACCCGCCGCCAGCCGAGGAGTTGTTTGTCGGTGTAAACTCCGGGCGAGTTGCGACAGCCCGTGCCTTGTTGGGAAATCGCCGTGGCTTCGCTGACGATCAGGCCCGCCGTTGCGCGCTGTGCGTAGTACTCAGCCATTAATGGCGTCGGCACGCGCCCCGGTCCCGCGCGCATTCGCGTCAGCGGAGCCATCACGATGCGATTCGGCGCTTTGATCGCGCCCAGACAAACCGGAGTCGAAAGAGTTGGAGTGTTCACAATTATGGTAACAATTTCAAAATTGGATTTTATGATGCCAGGCGGGGATATAACCTGGCACCGATCAAGACCAGGGTGGTCGTGGCCAGAAGGATAACCACATAATCGAAACCCAGGCCGAAGGTGCTCGCGCTGCCGGCCAGCATGCAGGTGCGCAAGGCATCGACGACATAGGTTAATGGATTGAGATGCGAAATGGTCTTGAGCCAACCAGGCATGATGTCGGTGGGGTAAATCGCGTTGCTCGCAAAGAATAGCGGCATGGTGAGCACCTGGCCGACGCCCATGAAGCGTTCGCGCGTCTTCACAATGCACGCGATGATGAGCGAAAACGTCGAGAACAGCGTTGCAGCCAGGACCACGATGATCAATACGTTGAGGAGCGCGAGCGGGCTCCACTTCAGCTTTACCCCAAGCAGCAATGAGAGGGCGTAAACAATGGCCGCCTGCGAGAGCGTGCGGAAACCGGCGGAGAAGCCCTTGCCGAGCACGAGCGCCGCGCGCGGTGTCGGGCTGGCGAGGAATTTTTGCACAATGCCGAGGTCACGCTCCCAAATGACGTTGATGCCGTAAAAAATGGCCACGAAAAGAACGCTTTGCGCCAGGATGCCGGGAGCAATGAAGTCCAGATAAGGAATGTTCCCCGTGTGCATCATCCCGCTGCGGGAAAATACCTGACCAAAGATGAGCAGCCAAAGTGCGGGCTGGAGGGCGCGGGTAACGAGTTCCGTGAAATCGTGGCGCAGCTTGCGTAATTCAAATTCGGTGATGACGAAGGTCTTCTCGATGAAACTGGTCAGCGGATGCATGAAAGTGGTGACCATAAGTCAGCCAAGACGCTCCGCCGTGGCGTGCTCGGCGGAGACGGCGCGGAAGTTGTTGCCGGAATCAAGCGCGCTGCCGGCATAGTGAACGAAAACGGCATTCAGCGTGTGCCCGCTGCCCAGCGAAGACTCGAGTTCTTCGCAGGTACCCAGCGCCGCCACCTTGCCCAGATGCATGATCGCAATGCGATCACAATGGCTCTCCGCCTCCTCCAGATAATGGGTGGTGAAGAACAGGGTCGTGCCATAGTTGGTCCGCAGATCCACGAGATGCTTCCAAACCGCGTCGCGGGCAATCGGGTCCAGCCCGACGGTCGGCTCATCCAGAAAGAGAACCCGCGGGCGATGCAACGTGGACTGCGCGATTTCCAGGCGACGCACCATGCCGCCGGAATATTCGCCCACGAGCCGTTGCGCGTCGGCCGTGAGGTTCATGAATTCCAATGCCTCCGCAATGCGCGCCGGTTGTTCGCGGTGCGGCAGGTCGTAGAGTTTGGCGAAGATCAGCAGATTCTCGTAACCGGTGAGCGAACCGTCCACGGAAACCGCCTGCGGCACATAACCGATGGCGCGGCGCACGTCGACCGCCTGCGTGGTGATGGAAAAACCGGCCACCCGTGCCTTGCCCGAGGTGGGCGGCAGCAGCGTGGTGAGGATCTTGATGGTGGTGGTCTTGCCCGCTCCGTTAGAACCGAGCAGGCCGAAGACCTCACCGGCGTTGACTGAAAGTGTCAGCGCGTCTACTGCCGTGAAGGTGCCGAAGCGGCGGGTCAGATTCTTAATTTCCAGGACAACTTCGGCCATAATCCAAAAGTGTCGCTTTTGGCCGACGCGAACAATGGGGTGAACACCCCACAAATTCCTCGCCCGTGTGAACGGAGGGCTGCCACTTCTCCGAGCGAGCCGGACATATTTCAGCGCGTTCTTCTTATTTTCCGCCGAGCGAAGTTTTTGGCGAAGGCAGATGGAGCGTCCGGCCGGCCACCATGAATTCACCTTCACCTCGATGATGAATCGTCCGGGGCCGTTTTAGCGCCGCGTCAACCCACGCTTGGACGACTTCCAGGACAAAGAAGCTGTATTTGGCGACGAATTTCGTATCCCTGACCTTGCATTCCAGACTGGCATAACATTCGACGATGAGCGGAGCTTTGACGCTCGCGGCGACCACGGGTGTCAGGCCAAAAGCCTTGAACTTGTCCACCAGTTGGCCCGAAGTATTGCCGCAAGCCACCACCGTTTTCGCCAGCTCCACCGTGGGGATATTGATGACACCTTCCCGGCTGGTCTTGAGACTGGCAAACGAGTAGTTCCGGTTGCTGACCACGCAACCCACGAACGGCGGCGTAAACTCCATTATCAGATGCCACGACATGGGCATGACGTTCGCCCGTCCGGCGCGAATCGTGGTTAGCAGCACGACCGGTCCGGATTCAAGCAGGCGATAGACTTCGGACAGGGGAAAGGTGGTCTTTTTCATAGGCTATTGAGTTTCAGATTACGGCCGGATGGCATCTATGTCTGCCGGTTTGTTTTGGAAATTCGCCGCGCCCAAAATCCGGATACGGTATGTCGGAAAATCACGCCCAAAATGATGAGGATCATTCCCGCGAGTGTCAGGTAAAGTGCCGCGGGTCCCAACCAGGTTTCGAGCAGCTTCCACTTCTTCCCGAAGAAATATCCGATCAGAATGTAAGTGGTGGTATAAGCTGCCGATCCCGTGACGTTGTAAAAAAGATAAGTGCGCCAGGACATTTTCGACAAGCCAGCCAGCAGATTCGCCACAACCGGCGGAAACAAGAAAATGAATCGCGCGATAAAAACCGTCCTGGCGCCATGCCGTTTGAAAAAATGTTCGGGCCACTTCATCCGTTGGGGTGTGAGATGGAGCCAGCGGATTTTTTCCAGGCCGCCACGACCCAACCGTCGTCCCAGCCCAAAGGCACAAGTGCCGCCCAGAAAGCAAGCCGCCGTTCCGGCCACCATGGGCTCCCACAGAGAATCCGCGGTTTTTCCCAAAACAAATCCAGCCCCCAGGAGAATTGTCTCCCCCGGGAGGGGAACGCCAAGGTTGTTCAAAAACACGACAATGAAGACAAGCACATATCCGTAATGAGGGATATGGGGCAGTAAAGAATGCAGCCAGTGGAGCATATGCACCGCTATTGCTTTATGGCGCACCCCTCCGCTCGATGGACCACTCCACGAAACATAGAGAATGGAACGAACAGCACATCACGCGAGAAAGCTCAACTCAACTTCACCACCATCTTGCCAAAGTTTTTCCCTTCGAAGAGGCCGATGAATGCGCCCTCGGCCTGGTCGAGACCTTCCACTACCGTCTCTTTGTTCTTCAGTTTGCCGGCTCGCAAATAGCCGCCTACCTCTTTTTCAAATTCGGCCTGACGATCCAGCCAGTCGCGAACAATCATCCCTTTCATCGTCAACCGTTTGGTGGTCATGTTGAATAAGTTGGAGGGACCGGGCCGTGGCTTCTCATCGTTGTAACCGGAAATGCCACCGCACGCAATGATCCGGCCATGCACCCGCAACGCCGAAAGCGCCGCTGTTAGCGTTTCGCCCCCCACGTTATCAAAATAAACATCGATGCCGTCCGGCACCTCCAGATTCAGTTGTTCAAGGACAGAGCCGGTCTTGTAATCAAAAGCAACGTCAAATCCACAATCGTCGCGCAGGAACCTGACCTTTTCCATCGAACCGGCGGACCCAATGACCCTGCACCCGCGCAACTTCGCCAGTTGTCCGGCCACATTCCCGACCGCACCGGCGGCACCGGAAATAAATATGACATCCCCGGCTTTGACCTCCACCAAATTCAAACCAGCCCAGGCAGTCATGCCCGTCATGCCGAGGGCCCCCAGATAAACCGAGAGTGGCTCTACTTCGCGGCTCACCGGATGCAGTTCTTTCGGCGAAGCCACGAAGTATTCCCGCCAGCCATAGTTGGAGGTAACGACATCGCACGGCTTGAACTCCTTGGCGCGCGATTCGATGACCTCGCCAACGGCGCCGCCTTCGAGCGGTTTCCCTAACCCGAACGGTGGCACATATGATTTTCTGTCGTTCATGCGACCGCGCATGTAAGGGTCCACCGACATAAAGAGATTACGAACCAGCACCTGCTGGTCCTGTAACGGCTCCAATTCGGTCTGCTCGTGCGAAAAGTTAGCCGCGATGGGAATCCCCGTGGGGCGAGAGGCCAGCCGGATCTCCCGGCTTATGATTTTTGACATAAACGAAGCTGACTGGTTCCGACTCTTTGTTCATCTTCTTTGTCTATCGGTACTATTAAACGGTAAACTTTCCTCAGCGACGAGATGATCCCCAACGTTTGAGCCGCTAAATCGGTCATTTTCCGCCGGCAAGTTTTCCGCGTCAGCCGGATGAGCTGCCTCGGGGGAACCGGACACAATCAAAACCGAGTTTCGTCCACCGAAAGGATTCGGCACGCTTTCCCTGGCCAAGGGGTCGGGCATCCAACGACCATCCACCACCAAACAGTATTCGTAGACACCGGGTTCCAACGCCATTTCCTCCCACCAATTGCCGGTGCCAGAAGAACGCAGAATCTTGGCTTCAGGCTGCCAATGGTTAAATGTTCCCGCGACGCAGACGGTGGTGGCGGTTGGGTCATTGAATTCAAAACGAACTGGCACCAGTTGTGGGCCTATGCGCCGGGCGTTGTCGTGGTTATGATTGTGTCTCATGGTCGGGGAAATTCCGGGTTTGGTTGACTTTCGTATTTCGAAAAATAATCAATTTCAAATCTTGATATTGCATGAGAATAACTGGCGGGAACTATAGGGTGTTCACCCCATGCGTGAGACGGATGGATCTCCCCGCTGAAGTGGATTGCCTTTCACTTTTTGAAACAAATTTATCGTCAAGCGAGAATTTCCGCCGCCCATGAGACACAAGCATCATGACGACGAGCAGGTAGATTTCACTAGAACACAGGAGCTGGGAACTACTGGATGCATCTCAAAGTTACAGATGAAGAA
>CAYPSF010000194.1:0-7770 GCA_964413165.1 uncultured Bifidobacteriaceae bacterium | reverse complement strand
ACGTTTACTGGGAACGCGGTGCCGATTGGAGTTTCACGGCGGCGGCCTTGCAGGGGAGTTCTTTCTACCAGCTGCCCCGCATTCTGCAATGGTTCTCCGGCAACATCGGGTTCCATCATATCCATCACCTGAGTCCTCGCATTCCCAATTACAACCTGGAGAAATGTCATAAAGCCGACCCGCTGTTTCAGGGGGTGAAGCCCATTACGCTGTTCGCCAGTTTAAAATCATTCACCTTCCGGCTCTGGGATGAAAAGAGCAGGAAACTGGTCGGCTATCGCCACCTCAAACAAGCCCGGAAGCCATCCGGCCAATGAACCGCGCCGGGTCATCTGGCATTCGACGGGGAACCAAAGGAAATAAAAATGACATTCGACAGAGAAATGGACCAGTTTTTCATACGAAATTGCTATTCCGAGAAAGAACGTGAACAGGTCAGGGTGTGGCCGGCCTATCGGCTGGCGAGGGACACGAATGACCCCATCAAAGGACAGGAGATTGCCACTCAGGTTCTCGAAGCCAAGGCAATTGAGCGAACCGGACCCCGGCAGATCTTATAACGTTTTCGCGCGGATGGTGGGTGACAGCCTTGGTTCCCGTGGTTGAACCATTCCGCCTCGCACCTGGCGATTTGAAATCAGTACCGCGCGGAACGGATCGGGAAGAAATTCTTTGAACCAGACATCCGCCGCCGCGCCTGTCCCGGTGTCGGCTACTTTGTCACATCCTCCACGGCCATGAGCGTCAGGCGCTCTTTCTGGTTGAGCGGGGTATGGCCTCCGTCAGCTGCGGAGAATCCAGGGTGCGGATCCTTATTTTATTTATCGTTCGGAATCGTTTTTGACGACATCGCCAAGGTCAATATCTTCACCGGATCGGGTGATGAAGGTTCGTTGCGATTGATTGCTCCAGCTGGAATGTCCGGTACCGAAATAATTGCGGGTGCTGATGCTCATGTCGCCCGGCGGCACGCACCCAATGGTGAACCGCCCGCAATCATCGGTAACGGTCCCATGCAAATTGAGGAGGGGCAGTCCGGAAGAAAAAGCCGCGGCTCCGGATAATTCCACATTTTCGCCGGCCACGGGTTTTCCGTCTTTGACCAGCCTTCCGTGAACGCGCGCCCACGATTGCAGGATCACTTCACCGTTGGTTTGGAGTGCGGTGCAAGTGGCCCAGCCAAAACCACTGGAGTTGGCGGCGAAGATTTTGCCCTCGCCGAATTGGGGCGCGAAATGGAACTCGCCTTTGGCATCGGTCGGCACTTTTTCTCCGCCTTGCCTGATGGTTTGTAGTTCGCCCATTTTGTTCAGCGTACCTTGTTGTTGTCCGGCGAGATAAATCACCGTCACCCCCGCCGCCGGCTGGCCGTCGGGCTGGCGCACCACGCCGCCGGGGCCGGAACCTTTGTGCATCTGGAAATCATAGTTCGTCTGTCCCGGCTGCAACGCTTCGGATTGGACCGGCAAATAACCATCGGCCTGGGCCAGGAGCACCATTGCGCCGGTCTCGCTCGAACTGCCCTTGGAAACCCAATTGGAACCATTGTAAGTTTGACGATGAACAACAAAGGAAGCGCTGTTGGCCGGCAGCGTGAGGGCAAAATGGCCGTTGACGGCATCCACCGCCCGGGTTTTGTTCCATTCGATTGATTCCGGGCTGTCAGGACTGCGTCGGACACCGGGCGTTACGTGGAAATCAGGGATCGCATTTTTGGTTTCAACATCGAAGGCCTGGCCGGAATAAGTAACGCCATTGGTAAGTGCGCGTTTGCCTTCGGCGCCCAGCATTGCAAGATTTTCCGGCCGCTCTTCTTCCGGGGTGCTCGAATAATCCGGCTCCAGATTTTGGCCGGGGTCAAGCAGGACGAGCAGGTTGGTTTTGTCCGCCTCCAGCCGGCCGGTGAGTCCAAACGGATTGAGCCGGTCGAGACTCGCGTTCCGGTCGGAGAAATGGTAGCCATCGATCCGGGCCGAGATGGAGATGGTTTCCGCCGGGACGTTGGTGAAAGCGAACTCTCCGTCGGCCGGCAGTTCAATGACGGTGGAGGTGTCCCACGCCAGCTCGCGACCGATAAACAGATGTGTATGCGCCGGAATCGGTTTGCCATCGGATAATTTCACCCGGCCGGCCAGCCAGTGTCCGGGCACCACTTCCAGCGTTCCGACGTCGGTGACCGCACCGTCCTTGCCCGCATGCACCGTCCGGGTCGCCAATGCGCCAAAGGGATGGAACGAGTCCATTAATCCATACAGCGCGTAATCGCGATCGGGGGAAAGGTTCACAAATAGAAATCGGCCGTTTTCATCCGTGCCATAGATGAAATCGCCGGTGAAATTACCCATGGAACGATCCATCCCGACAGCGCCAACGCTGACCTGGCTCAGCGGCCGGCCGTGCCAAAGCACCCGACCGGTCAATGCCGCGCCTTCACCGACGATATATTCGGCGGGCTTCAAGCCGGGATGGACCTGGGAAAAATTGCGGCGCGCGTAGCCGCGGGCCTCCACCCGCAAATCCATGGCATCAAATGGAGTGGCTGATTGGATGGCAAACTCACCGTGTTCGTCGGTGATGGCCAGCGGATCCGTACCTTTGGGCGGGTAGCCACGAGTCATATCGCCGATGGTCGTGCCCTCGACGGAAACCACCGCATTGGCCAGCGGCTCTTTGCGGGCATTGACCACGCGGCCGAAGATGATCTGGCGGGAAGGAACGTTCGTGATTGAGCGCAGCTTTATTCTGGTTTCAAACAAACCCTTCAGCGGATCAACCTTGTCGAAGAAGGTGGGCACGTAACCCGGGGCCACCACCAGCACCTGGAACAGCAACGTCGGCGACAGCGATTTGATTTCAAATTTTCCCGACGCATCGGAGTTGGTGCTCTTATGACAATCCGCGTAGCAGGAGGGACAGACAATCCCGGCGCCCTGTCGCGGTCCGGCGGTGTAAATAAAAACGGAAGCGTTGGCGATGGCCGCGCCCGACGAGCTTGAAACCGCGCCGACCAGGTTTAACGGGACGCCGGCCGTATCCGCCGCCTTTGCCGGATCCGCGACAGTGGCCAACAACAAAATCGCGATCGGAATAAACAGGAACCGGTGGACTTTCATTTCCTTCATCTATCCGAACGGGTTGTCATTGAAAAGAGGAAACAATGAATCCAGTGCGGGCGTGGATGGCAGCACCGGTTGCCGCGACTGGAATAATCCTGTCTCGCATCCGGCGGTTTTAAAGAACGGTACCGTGCCCGGCGGCCCGGCACAAATTGCTTGAAGCTATAAACTGTCTTTCCCATGCTTTCCACCGAACCTGACCGTAATTGAACAACACCATGTCGCTCGAACCTCAAACCCGGTTGTCCGTGGATGAAAAAGCCTTTGTCGAGGCCGCCGTCAACGGTGATGTGGACAAAGTGCGCGCGCTGCTTGCCAAAGGTGTTCCCGTGGACGTTCGCGACAACGAGACTTATACGCTCGGATTGACGCGTGGCAATACGGCGTTGATGAGCGCGGCGTACAAAGGACAGCTCGAGGTCGTCCGGGCGCTGTTGCAGGCCGGGGCCAGTGTCGCCGCCGGCAACCTGGCGCACAAGGAAGACGGGGGCGGCGGGTCGCAGCCGCTGCATTATGCGATGGAAGGCAAACATGCCACTGTGGCCGAAGCCTTGCTGGATGCGGGGGCGGACCCGAATGCGGTGGGTGGTTATGGCCGGACACCGCTGGTGATGGCGATTGACAAGGATGACATCGAGGGAGTGCGGCTGCTGCTGAAACGCGGTGCGGACGTTCGTTTGAAACCTTCCCGGAAGGATTGCGAGCCGCCCTTGTTTGCCGCGGCCGCCATCAAGACATCAGACAAGATCAATTCCGTGAAGGAGGGTGGTACGGTGAGGACGAGCTTCGTTCCTCAATTCCGGAATCCGGAAATCTTCAAGCTCCTGCTGGAAGCCGGTGCGGACCCCAATGCGCCTGGCGCGCTCAACCAGACGCCGCTCATCCGGCTGGCCTGGCAGGCGGATGTGCCGGATGAAATCATTGTTCCGCTGGTGGAAGCGCTGCTCAAGGCCGGGGCGAAGGTGGACCATCTGGAACGGGACGGCGGCACCGCCCTGCAAGGAGCCGTGTTGCGGAGCAATCCGCCGGTTGCAAAACTTCTGTGTGCGGCGGGGGCCGACGTGAACCGGATTTTCAAAAGGGGCGCGCCGCTGGATCTGGCGGAACAAAATGTCCAGTTTTGCCGGGAGGAACTCGCCGACCCATCCTTAACCGGGCCGGCGCGCGCAGTCATGGAGCAAAAACTGAAACGGGCACAGGCAGTATTCGTTGTCTTGTCCGATATGGGAGCGAAGCGAAAGTCGGAATTGGCTCCGGCAGGGACGTCGGAAACCGATTCTCCGGAATCCCCGTCTGCAGCTCGATTGGGAGCCGCGCACTTCCTCAAGTTCATTTACGACGGCGAAGCCGAATGGTCGTTGCTGGCCGTCAAGGCGCCCCTCAAGAAAACGGCCGAGGCCTTTATGGAATGGTCGAAGGCGAAAAAGCGGGAGCGGGATGTGCCCTACAAGGCCGCTGCCGGTGGACCCGATGAGGTGGCCCCACTCGTTGTTGTGGCACAGCCCTGGGACAATCCGTGGACGGTCATCTTCCGGTCGTTGTTCCATGTCGATGAGGCCGCATTGAACGGGGTAGTGGAGGCCGCCGGGCTATTGTCCAATCAACTCAAAACCAGTGCGATTGCGTTTGTGGGTGAGGAAACGTCCGGAGCGCTGGGTTACGACCTGTTTGAGAAGGGCAAACTGTTGGAACGCGCCGTCTGGGAGGACGGAGCGGAATTCAGCCTCTTCGAATCCACCCGTCGCAAAAAACCGGAACTGGAAGCCGTGGACGACAAATTTGCGGATGAAGTGTTTCGGCAACAGGGGATTTACTTGCCGGCCTGCTATCCCGTCACCAAGGGCAAACGCTCATGGCTGGCGGTCGAAAAGGCCTCTGCCGGCGCCATCGAGCGCGCCGACCTGATTGCCTTGTAAAAGCGGGCGGGCCCCGTCGAGCGGTCTATTCCGGCTCCAGCTGCCGGCGGTATGTTTCGGATTTATTAGCAATCCGGCTTCTTATTGCAGGTCTAATGTGAATAACTTTCTCTTGAAGAAAAAGGAGTGGTCTGCAAAAACATAGGTAATCAGACGGACTTTGTTCCAACATATTAACCTGGCAATTCTCAGGTTTGGCTCTTTGTGTCCTTAAAGTCAGATCATCAACCTATGAAAACAACTAAAACACTCCAACCCGGACAATTGTCCTTCGGCAATTTCGGATTCTCGGCGATGGGGCGCAACCTGAAACGATCCCTGACCGTCTCGGTCGCGGCTCTTCTGGCTTTGAACGCGGGAATAGCCGGAGCGCAACTTTCCTATACCCTGGCCGCCAATGGTCTGCCGTCCGCGAGCAGCCCGGCGTTGAACAATTTGAATCAACTGGTACCGTCCATTCTGAGCCTTTCCGGGAACGCCTATCTTCAGACGGGGAGTACCGCTCAAGGTTCAACGCCGTTTTTTTACGGTTCGACCGCGTCTTATTTTGGTGAGCCTGCGGACCAAAACAGTTTTGACGCCAGCCAATATGTTGCCGTTGATATTGGCGGTTCGGCGACCCTCGACTTTTCAACTCCGCGGAACAGCCTGGGACTTCTTTGGGGGTCGGTTGACTCGGGTAATAGCCTGACCTTCTATGACAATAACAACAATCTCATCGGTTCAATTTCCGGGTCCGACTTTGGTTCGGATATTTCATTGTTTAACGGGTGGAACACCATTTACGTCAACATTACTTCAGTAACACCTTTCTTGAGGGTTGTCGCCACGACCACGGATCCGGGCGCCTTCGAATTCGATGATGTTGCTTACGCGCCGGTTCCCGAGCCAACCAGCCTTGTTCTCGTTGGTGCCGGGTTTGCGATTCTTGGTTTCATCTCGAAAAGAAGGCCCGTGTGATCGGTGGCCGGTGTCAAACGGCACTGGAAAAAGGTCTCGAAACTGACGGACTCGTTTACGTTTACGCCTTCAGCGGCCGGGCGAAGTGGATTGAAACGAGTCTCTGACTCGATTCGATTGTAGAGTCGAGCCTCTGGTTCGACCGGTTGAGCCGGAGGCTCAACGCTACATCGGATTGGCTACGCCCGATCGATTATGTGGATTTCCCCTTGATACGCATTTCGGGCGCGGGCAGGGGAGGCAGCGCCGGTTGCAGCGGTTGGACGATTGATTCATTGCATTCACCAGGGTCATTCGCATGTGAATAACTATTGATGGACAAAAAAGTGGAGGCAGGTCTATGGTCGCAATTAATCAGTCGGAGAAACTTGAACCTGCAGACCCTATGAAAACGGAATTCAAAACCATCATTCGTACCGTGCGTCATTCAATTGGCGGAGCGATCTGTGCGGGAGCAGTCCTGCTGGTTGCCCCCTGTGCGCCGGCGCAGAATCTGTTTGTGGCAAATTTTAGCAATTTCGGCTACATCACGAAAATCACGCCGGGTGGCGTGGAAAGCGTCTTTGCCACCGGATTTAATAATCCGCTCGGACTGGCCTTTAATCACGCGGGCGATCTGTTTGTGTCGTCCGGCACCATCGGCGGCACCGTCACCCGAATCACGCCGGGCGGAGTGCAAAGCGTCTTCGCCTCCGGGTTGTTTATTCCCGGCGGAATGGCCTTTGACAACGCCGGCAACCTGTATGTGGCGAGTGCCGATGGCAACGTCTATAAGTACACCACGGGCGGAACGCGAAGCACCTTTGCCTCCGGGTTGAGTGATCCGTATGCGCTGGCCTTCAATACCGGGGGCAACTTGTTTGTGGCGGATCCGGGAAATAACAACATCGTCGAAATCACGCCGGGCGGAGTGCAAAGCATCTTCGCCGCCGGATTGGATCGCCCCACGGCACTGGCCTTCGACAGCGCGGGCAATCTGTTTCAGGCGAATGAAGCCACCAGCACCATCTATGAATACACACCCGGCGGAGTGCGAAGCACCTTTGCCTCCGTGCCGGCCCCCTGGGGACTGGCCTTTAATAGCGCAGGCGATCTGTTTGAGTCGGACAGCTTCGGCAACAACATCACCCGAATTACGCCGGGCGGAGCGCAAAGCACTTTTGCCTCGGGGTTGTCTGATCCGATTGGACTGGCATTTCAGCCCGTGCCTGAACCCTCGGCTTTGGGCTTGCTGGCCGTCGGCGTCACCGCACTCGTCGTCCGTTGCCGTCGCAACTTGGCCGCTGTCCGGACCTGACACCGGGTACGCCAAAAGTATAAAAAGTGAGGATTGACCCGTTTGCGGATGTATGCTGGTGAAGCATTCAACCAGCGTGGTTCGCCTTACGCTTTCTGCGCTTCCTTTGCCCAGGTGTCTCTGAGAGTGATGGTGCGGTTGAAAATCAATTTTCCTCCGGCGTCTCTATCCAATGCAAAGTAGGCGAGGCGTTCGAATTGGTAGCGGAGCTCCGGCTCGGCGTCTTTCAGGCTCGGCTCACACTTCGCTGTCACCACTTCCAGGTTGTGCGGGTTGAGCGTGGATTTGAAATCGCCTTCGCCCGAGTCGGGCTCGGGGACGGTGAAGAGGCGATCGTAGAGGCGCACTTCGGCATCAATGGCGTGTGCAGCGCTCACCCAGTGGATCGTGCCTTTGACTTTGCGGCCGGCGGTCGCACCCCCGGTCTTGCTGTCGAGGTCGGCGGTGCAGCGCAGTTCGGTGATGTTGCCGGCGGCGTCTT
>CAYPSF010000193.1:0-7808 GCA_964413165.1 uncultured Bifidobacteriaceae bacterium | reverse complement strand
AACTGTCGTCAAAAACCGGCGAGGGGATGAAAGCCTGGCTCGACTTCATTGTGGAGCAACACGCCACGGTAAAGTCCGGAAAAAGGCTGTAGCCGGCGTCAGAAGGCTCATTATTTTCGATCTACGATATACGATTTTCGCGACATTCCCGGATCGGGGAAGGTCTTGTAAATCGTAAATCAAATATCGTAAATCTGGCTGGAGCCTCCTCACGTCGGAAGCTGCAAAAAAGACGCTTTTCAGCATCATCCATTGAATCTACTGCTCAGCGCACAACGCCTTGATTTTTTCCACGGCCTCCTGCAAACCACGTTGCGCTTCCGGTGTGAGTTCTTCACTGAAATCCAGCTTCACGGCGGGAATCGTCACCCACCAGGCTTTGGGCGCGTGACCATAGACATCCCGGGCCAGCGCCAGCATCGTGCGCGGGTCGGCGGCATGCGCCATGAGCTGCGACGATGCGCCGGGCTCGAGCTCGCGGAATTGTATCTCGCGCGGAGCGTCCACAGCAGCGTCCACGAACACCACGGTGTGCGCCTGCGAAACCGGCTCTGCGTATTCGGGCGAGAGTTGCTGGCAGATGAGCGTGCGCACGCCGGGCAGGTTCAGTTGCTCGATGGCCTCGGCCACGCGCGGACCGACGCCGTCGTCGCCCCGCAAAGTATTGCCGTAGCCGATGACCAGAAATTTCCAGGCAGGATCGGTTGTTTGATTCTGAGTCACGGAGTCAGGTTAAACTTGCCGGACATCCAAAGCCAGCGGGGAAGTGTTCCTCGTAGCAGCCGGCGTGGGCCGGCTCTGACTTTCATTCCGGGAAGACGGAGCGGACTGACGTCCGCTGCTGCGAGGTTGAAGGAAAACCAGTCGGAACGATGCTGTTGAAAACGAAAACCGGCTCAAACGCGGAGGCGCAGAGGACGCAGAGAAACGCGGAGAGGAAACCGGTGAAGAGCCCCAGCGAGCGCTGATGAGTTGGCCAATCTCTGCGTTACTCCGCGTTCTCGGTGTCTCGGCGTTAAGATTAACCCGCAAATCAGGAAGGCGCGCTGCGTTTGCGTTTGCCGGTACGCTTGCCGGCCGGTCCAGCCATAATCGCCTCTTCCGGCGGCGGAGCGCTCGGGTGACTGACCGTCCCAGTGTTGTCAGGGCGTGGCAGCCCCATCAAATCCAGCCGGGCCAGGTCCACCGGCGATTCCTTTGCCGGGGCGGATTTTTCCTGGGGCAGGGTATGAATCATGGGAGGCAACCGGAAGTTGTCGTTGCGACTGCCCGCATGGAGGCCCTGCGAGTCATTAGACAAGTGCCTATCAAAATTAAATATAAATTGCAAGAATTAATATTGAATCCTGAGCGATCTCACGCCAGATCCGCAAAGGCACGAAGACAGCCGTTGAAACCAAGAAAGACACGAAACTTCAACCGCCAATTCCTGCTCATTAGCGTTGACCTGCAACTCTCAACCCTCAACTGCCAACCCCTCAACAGCCGTACTGGGGTAAACACCCCATGGCGACGGGTTGGTTTCCGGGGGATATTTTGTGCGGGTGAAAATTGAACCGAAGGCCATCTGGAGAAATGACGCTTTTGGGGGGATGAGGCGATTGTGGAGCTGGCTCGCGAGGATCAGTCTTCGCCAAGGCTTCGCCCCGACAGGCGTTAGCCCCACCGAAAGCTGCAAAATGTCCCACTACCCGATCTGGAAGTTGAACAACGCAGTCGGGTTGCCGGTCATTTCCTTGGGGAGTAGAGCCGTTTAATGTGACGACTAATGTGCAATCGCCGGTTCGGCCCGAACTGTGGTGGGCGGCCAGACCGGCAAAGATTTAAATAGAACCATGAATTGCGACGGACTAAAAGTGGTGTTTCGCACCAAGGCCACGTTTGTTTCAGCCGGATTGGAACTGGAAAGCCAGCGGGCCTTTGCCATGATTTCCGTATCCAGGCCCGACGACGCGCAGTTTGATGTCACTGGCCGGGAAAGGATGGAACTGGATGTCCGGTTCCTGCAACAAATGAATAAATCCGAATATCTCTACAAAAAGGTGGTGGAACTTCCGGGACCGGATCGTTTCCGGCCGGTGACGGCCAACGACGAAAGCCGCGTGGCGCCAAGGGAACGTCCCTGGTTGGACCATTAACTTGTGGTAGTGTCGGGAGCGCAAACTGGAATGAGGTCCAAACTCACCATTTTGAAACGATGCCTGGCCTTGGCCGGAGGGGTTTTGCTGGTGAAAGCCGTCTGGCAGGAGTCGAAACTCCCGGCGGCCACCGGTGAAAGTCACATTACCACACCCGTATTGACGTACGAAAAGATGGACTGGCCGCAAACGGCAACGAACAGCGGCTTCCAGGATAAAACCTATTTATCGCTCGTCCAGCCGGTCATCATCCCTGACCCTGACCTCTATCGCGCCAGTCTCAACTTTCAAAGCGATTTCCCCGACGAAAGTTTTGACCATTTGTCGCCCCGGCCGGATGGCGCGACCAAATCCCGGCTCAAGGTGGCGGACCGGAAGCTCAACTACGACCTCATCGATTCGGGCGACTTTGCGTTGAAGCTGAATTTGAAACCAGCCTATGCCTCTCCCGAGGCGCTGATTCCCACGAGCCTGGACCCGGGCCTCGGCATCAGCCTCAAATTTTAACCTCCCAGTATACATTATGCGATGCTAAGCACCCGCTGGCGATCTGTTGGAGTTGAATATTTTCCCCTTCCTTGCCGTACTTCAGCCTTTCTTCCTGACGCCTTTGTTCCGGCCCTCAACTCTCAATCATTTTGGCCCTGTTTATGGCAATGAAGTTGCTGATTTCGGTCATATTGAAGTATGGATGAACTGATTTCAGCGCTGGTTTCGCCAAAACAGCAGGCCCAGGCGCAGCTGCTGCTGGACGATCCGGGTTCAAGAAACCTGATTCGCCAGCAATTAAGCCGGCTGGCGGAGGACCACACCGGTCTGGTGCCGCAAAATTCGTTCAGTTGGATCCTGTGTAAGCTGTCCACCTTCGGGGCCGAAGAAACCGACACGTTCAGAATCTACCAGGCATTTTTATCCCAACTGAATCAATTGGGAGTATTGTGCCGCATTCTCTCCGGCGAAGGCGCACACTGTAAAGCTGACTCCCCGGCGACCGTCGCCAACCGGATTACAATTGGCCTTGGCTTGTTCTACGAACAAGCGGCGCGCCTGCATCAGCGTCATGCCGCGCCCTCGCCGCGGTTTTATGAACAAATGGCCATCAGTTGCTTTGCGGTGACCGGCTACAAAACCATCGCCTCACAGTTGCCCGAGTGGCTGGAATTCCTGCGGACCAACTTCGCCCTGCCCAAACCCTAGCGCCGGAGGCTCCTGCCGTCTTCATTGGCTGTTCGATGTTGAATGTTGAGCGTTGAATGTTTGCCATGGCCAAAAAGGGGGGTTAACAGGAGATCACAGAGGTAACGGAGCCCATCTGGAAGAGAAACAAGAAAACCTCTCTGTTTCCTCCTGTTCAAAATCGGCCAGGAGCCATCCACCGTAGCTAAAGCTTCCAACTTCGCCCCTCGTTGCGTACTTCGATGGACAGGATGGAGGACAAGGAATCAGGAGCCGGGTTTGAACTTCGAGGGACGAGGATTTCACAACAAGTGGTTGGTTGGGTGAGGGCTCCAAACCTAACGTTGTGTATGAAACAATCAGAAAAGAACAGGCGACCCGAGCTTTTACCTCGCCTAAACCGACGCGTCATCGTGCAATGTCAGAAGTCAAGGTGCCTGGCGTATTTGGGCGCAAATGGAAAATGGAAAAACGCCCATACTAATGCTGAATTGTCCGGAATCATTGATTATACCCCCATTGGCGATTGGTAGTCCGCGTAAAAGGCCTTTGGCCTCACGCAGCAGGCCAGTGGTGAACGTCGAACCCATCCTTCGCTCTGAAACTACGGAGGGCAATCCCTTAACTCACAACCAACAACCCTCGACTCTGACTTGCTTCGCAAGATCAGACTGCTTCAGCGAGGAAGAGGAGTTTGTAAATGTCCGGACGCCGGGCCTCGTCCGTATGACTTGCAATTTCGGCCGGGTCGATACTCGACCGCACCAGCTTGAAATTTCCACAGCATTGCCATTCGCCCAGTCCAGACTTCAGGCATACCGGGATGGAACCTTTCTGCGCGCAGAACGTGTCAGCCAGCTCGCTCATCTGCGGGCCCTTGCCGGCGAGCACCACCAGGGGCGCCTCCGGGTTCTGCTCCAGCGTGAAACAGCCCGCCACGACGGCGCCATCGCGATGCAGCAAATAATACGGCGGCGTGCCGTCAGCTCCGGCTTTTTCCACAATCTCGCTCCAGGTGTAGCGACGTCCTTTGATCAATGACATGGTGTCAGCGGGTTGGGCGGCGGATTGCCTGGCGTGGGAAGAACGCAATCCGCGGATTGCGGGTGTAGACGTAATTTTGCTTTCTTCATGGCCAGGCAGATTCAATTGCACAGTCTTCCACTCTAGGTCGGAAAAGGACATTTGCAATGGCGAAATGGTTGATAGTTGAGAGTTAATAACCATCGCGGATTGCGGAGGGCAGATTTGAACAGGAGATTATTCCGATAACTCACGAGCGGATCTCGAGCAGGCTCTCAACTCTCAACGTTCAACACTTTTCGACTAACGACGCATGCCGCCACCACCGTTCATCATGCCGCCGCCGTTCCACGCTGCACCGCTACGCATACCGCCGTTCCAGTTGCCGCCGCTGTGCATCGTGCCGCCGCTTTGCACGGCGCCGCCATTGTGAATCACGATGCCAGTGCTGCCATTGTGAATCATGGCACCATTATGCCCGTTGCCGTTGCCATTCCAATGGTTGCCGTTGCCGGTCCAGTGATTGCCTCCGTGCCATTGGTTGCCACCGTTCCAGGCTGTGCCACCCTGCCAATGGTTGTCGTTGTGCCAGGTGCCCCCATGCCAGACTCCACCGTGCCACTGGCCGTTCCAGTGGAATGACGACGGACAGCGGCCCCAGCCGTAGTAGCCGTAAATCGGTGAATAAAAAGCCGGATAATAATAAAAGTACGGCGCCGAATACGTGTACCAATAAGTCGTCGTGGTCTGACCGTAGGGCGGCGCCGGTTGATCGGCGGTCGTGTCGGTGTTCGACGGGGCGGCCGTCGAATCGGTCGCGGGCGGCGCAGTCGTTGGCGCCGGAAGCGACGTGACGGCCGCGGGGCGGGGTTGGCTTAACATGGCCGTGATCACCGCATCGGAAACGTCCTGCTGATGCAGGGAAATGATCTGCTCGGCGTTCAGGTTATAGCTGATGCCCGAGTTCTTGATGTAAGCGATGATGGTGTCGTCGCCGACCTTGGCCTGTTCGAGTTTCAGAATTTGATCCGTCGGACTGTTGGAATAGGCGGTGGAGTTTTGCGCCGTTGCGTTCAGGGCCAGCAGGGACAGTCCGGCGGCCGCGACGGCCAGTGTTTTTTGAAATCGTTGCGTCTTCATAAATCACTTCTGCCCTGAACCAACTCAAGCATCGCGCTAATAAGGGCGGGTGTCAAATCTGGTTGAAAGTTAAAATGACTCGTCGGGATCAGCCTTCGCCAAGGCTATGGCGCGACCGGTTGCGGCTAAATAAATCGGGGAGAAAAAAAGCGGGGAAACGGCAAACCAAACCGCTTCCCCGCCAACCCTAACCCTAACAAACAATCGAACCAACCAAACCAACAGGAACCGACCGGGCAAAAGATCAAACCCGCAAAACATTTCCTGAACGCCAAACCCGTTTTTACGGGCTCAGGTAAAAGAGCAATTTTAACCGCGGGCCAACTCGTTCAGAACCGTCCCGTCCGGGGCGATCAAGCGGACCAGCAACGGCATCTGCCCCACCGCGTGGGTCGAGCAGCTCAGGCACGGGTCGTAACACCGGATCCCATGCTCGATGCGGTTGAGCATCGGTTCCGGAATGTCGTTGCCGCGCACGTAATGCCGCGCGATCTGCGCCACGGTCTGGTTCATCGCCAGGTTGTTCTGGCCGGTGGCGACGATGAGGTTGACCTTCTTGAGCAGGCCGTCCCGGTTGACCGTGTAATCGTGAAAGAGCGTCCCGCGCGGCGCTTCGCTCACGCCCACGCCGCGAAGGCTGTTGATGCCCGCGTCCGCCCGGAGGTCGTTGCTCAGCAAATCGGGGTCGTCCAAGTGACGCTCGATGCGCTCGATGGAGGCAAGAATTTCAATCAGCCGTGCGTAATGATACAAGAATGACGACATCACGGCGCCGCGGCCCAATTTCTTGAATTTCTTCAGTTCGGCGTCGGCCTTGGGCGTGCCCATCTGTTCGGCCACGTTCAACCGCGCCAGCGGACCAACGCGATACATGCCGTCCGATGATCCCAACGGTTTATAAAACGGTGATTTGAGATAAGATGAAGACTGCACTTCTTCGCCGATGTACTCGTAATATTTTTGCGGGTCGAGCTGGTCGGCGATGATGCTGCCGCTGCTGTCGGTGAACCGCAGCTTGCCGCCATGATGTTCCCAGGTGCCGTCCGGCTCGACCAAACCCATGAACAGGGACGGGAAGTTGCCGAAGATCTGGATCTCCTTCTTGTGCGACTCGAGCACCTTCTTGAACAGGTCGAAGGCGATCTGGGTGGTGGCGTAGGCTTCAGGCAACCAGGCGCGGATCTTCGCGCGGCCTTCCTCGGTCAACGGACTGCGCACGCCGCCGGGCACGGCCCACGCGGGATGGATTTTCTTGCCGCCAAGGATCTCAATGATTTCCTGGCCGAACTGGCGCAGACGGATGCCAGCACGGGCGAGATCTTTGTTGGAGGCAATCAGGCCGAAGACGTTGCGTTGCGCCGGCGGCGTGTCCCAGCCGAGGAGGAAGTCCGGTGCGCTCAGGTGAAAGAAACTCAGCGCATGGCTTTGAACCATCTGGCCGAGATTCATCAATCGGCGCAGCTTGTCGGCGGCAGGCGGGATGTTGACGGCCATGATGGCGTCGCCGGCCTTGGCCGAGGCGAGCAGATGGCTGACGGGGCAGATGCCGCAGATGCGCGGGGTGATGCCGGGCATTTCGGCGTAGGGCCGACCTTCGCAGAACTTCTCGAAACCGCGGAATTCCACCACGTGGAAGATGGCGTCGGACACGTTGCCTGCGTCGTCCATGAAGATGCTGATCTTGGCATGGCCCTCAATCCGGGTGACCGGGTCGATAATGATGCGTTTGGACATAATTTATAAATTCATCTTGGCCGGGCGGGCAGTCCTCTGCCAGCCGGGCGGCGCGCACGGAGTGACGCGCCCTGCCTTTTTATCCAAATTTTAGATTTGCGCCTTCCAGTTTTGGCACCTGGCCGCTCAATACCTGGACCATGAAAGCTTTGATGCGGTCGGCCGGCGGCGGACAGCCAGGCAGGAAATATTCCACATGTACGGCCTCATACACCGGTGTCACCCGCTTGAGCAAAGCCGGTACAATACCGTCACCGTACTTGGGTAAACACGGATTATTAATGGCGTTATCGATATAGGCGCATTGAAGGACGTTCTCGTCGTTGCCCAACCCCAGTTGATTGCGGATGGCGGGTACATTGCCGGTGACGGCACAATCGCCAAAGGCCACCAGCACCTTGGTGCGGGCGCGGATCTTATGGAGCATTTCCAAGTTGTCCTCGTTGCAAACGGCGCCTTCGATGAGGCAGACATCCACGTTGTTCGGATAGGTCTTGAGGTCCACAACCGGGCTGTAAACGAGCTCGATCTTCCCGGCGAGTTCGATGAGAAATTCGTCGAGGTCGAGGAATGACATGTGGCAACCGGAACAGCCGC
>CAYPSF010000192.1:0-7842 GCA_964413165.1 uncultured Bifidobacteriaceae bacterium | reverse complement strand
TTCCCACCACCATCGGCGGATTGTTGAGCGCCATCGGCATCGCCGGCATGGACCGCCTGCTCCAGCACAACGTCCTCGCCATGAGCGGACGCGCGGTGGAAGCCTCCGGCGACGTGGACGTGCTGCTGCTCGACAAGACCGGCACCATCACGCTCGGCAACCGCCAGGCCACCGAATTCATTCCCGCGCCGGGCATCGCCATCGAACGCCTCGCCGACGCCGCGCAACTCGCGTCGCTCGCCGACGAAACACCCGAAGGCCGCAGCATCGCCGTGCTCGCCAAGGAAAAATTCGGCCTGCGCGGACGCGAAGTGGCCCAGCCTCACGCGCGCTTTGTGCCCTTCACCGCCCAGACCCGCATGAGCGGCGTGGATTTCTTTGATGGTAGAGCGGGCAGTCCTCTGCCCGCTGCCGGCAACGAACCACGGCGCGCACGGAGTGACGCGCCCTACCTCCAGCAGGAAGCCACCCCCACCCGCTGCATCCGCAAAGGCGCGGCCGAGGCCATGCGCATTTTCGTGGACCGCGAAGGCGGCCTGTTCCCTAAAACCGTCTCCGACACCGTGGACAATATCTCCCGCTCCGGCGGCACCCCGCTCGTGGTGGTGGACGACCGGCAGGTCCTCGGCGTGGTTCAGCTCAAGGACATCGTCAAAGGCGGCATCAAGGAACGTTTCGCCCAACTCCGCAAGATGGGCATCCGCACCGTGATGATCACCGGCGACAATAAACTCACCGCCGCCGCCATCGCTGCCGAGGCCGGCGTGGACGACTTCCTCGCCGAGGCCAAGCCCGAGGACAAACTCGCGCTCATCCGCCGGGAACAGGGCGGCGGCCGCATGGTCGCGATGATTGGCGACGGCACCAACGACGCCCCGGCGCTCGCCCAGGCCGACGTGGGCGTGGCCATGAACACCGGCACCCAGGCCGCCAAGGAAGCCGGCAACATGGTGGACCTCGACTCGAATCCGACGAAACTTATCGAGATCATCGAAATCGGGAAGCAACTGCTCATCACGCGCGGCGCACTCACCACCTTTAGCATCGCCAACGACGTGGCGAAATACTTCGCCATCATCCCGGCCATGCTCATGGCCACGTTCCCGGCCATCGCGCCGCTCAACATCATGGGCCTGCACAGCCCGAACAGCGCCATCCTGAGCGCCATCATCTTCAACGCCCTCATCATCATCGCGCTGATCCCGCTGGCGTTGCGCGGCGTGAAATTCAAACCCATCGGCGCGCTGGCCATATTGCAACGCAATCTGCTCATCTACGGCCTGGGCGGCGTCATCATCCCCTTCGTTGGCATCAAGGCCATCGATATCCTCATCACAACGCTCAAACTCGTTTAAAATGAAACCGATTTTTCACAACCAAGTAACAAAGAAACCAAGGAGAGCCTTTTATCTCTGCCGGCTCTGCGAGCTTCTGTTGGCGTCAGTTTCTGTTCCCAGCAAGCCTCAATGCCTTTCAACTTCGTTTCTTTGTTCCTTTGTTGTTAACCCCGTTTTTTTATGAAAAAACATCTCTCTGAACTTCGCGCGGCCGTGATGGTCACGCTGATTTTCGCCGTCGTGCTTTGCGGACTGTATCCGCTCATCGTGTACGGCGTCGGGCAGGTTTTGTTCCCCAGCCAGGCCAACGGCAGCCTCATCGTGGACGCCGATGGCACGGTGCATGGCTCCAAACTGCTCGGGCAGCAATTCACCGCCGACAAATACTTTCAGTCGCGACCCTCGGCGGCGGGCAACGGCTATGACGCCGCCAATTCCAGCGGCAGCAACCTCGGCCCGACCGCGACGAACCTGGCCACCACCCTCGCCCAACGCATCTCCGATTACCGGACGCAAAACGGTCTGCCGACCAATGCGCTCGTCCCTGCCGACGCCGTAACCGCATCCGGCAGCGGCCTCGATCCCCATATCAGTTTGCGGAACGCCGAGCTGCAAGCGCCCCGCGTCGCCAAAACCCGCAACGCAAGCGTGGACAAAGTTCTCGCCTTGGTCCACGCGAACATCGACCCTGCCAGCCTTGGTTTTCTTGGCGAGCCGGGCGTGAATGTTTTAATGCTGAATTTGGCCTTGGACTTTGGTAACTAGGGTCGTGCCTGAAGACAGCCGCCCCAATCCCGATGCGCTGTTGAGTTCCCTGCAACGCGAGGAGGCCGCCCAAAAACGCGGACGACTCAAGGTCTTTCTTGGCATGTCCCCGGGCGTGGGCAAAACCTACGCCATGCTCGAGGCCGCCCGACGCGAACTCACCGCCGGTCGCGACGTGGTCATCGGCTATGTCGAGACGCATGGCCGCAAGGAAACCGACGCACTCACCGCCGGCCTGCCCGCAGTCCCCCGCAAAACCGTCGAACACCGCGGCCTCACGCTCACCGAAATGGACCTCGATGCCGTGCTCGCGCGTCATCCGCAACTCGCGCTGGTGGACGAACTGGCGCACACCAATGCGCCCGGCTCGCGGCATCCCAAGCGTTACCACGACGTGCGCGAGCTGCTCGACGCGGGCATTGACGTGTTCACCACGCTCAACGTCCAGCACGTCGGCAGCCGGGCTGAAATTGTCCGCGAATTCACTGGCGCGACCATCCAGGAAACCGTCCCGGACTCGGTGCTCGACGAGGCGGAAATCGAGCTGGTGGACCTCCCGCCGGGCGAACTGCTCAAGCGGCTGGCCGAAGGGCGGGTTTATGTGCCCGACCGCGCGCAGGCCGCCGCCCAGAATTTTTTCCGCGAAGGCAACCTGATTGCGTTGCGCGAACTCGCGTTACGCGTCGCCGCCGAACACGTCGGGCAGAACGTGCGCGATTATCTCGCCGCCCGGCACCTGGCCGGCCCGGTGAAATCGGGGCAACGGCTGTTGGTCGCCCTCAGCCCGAGCCCGCTTTCAGAATCCATGGCGCGCTGGACGCGTCGGCTCGCGGACAATCTCCAGGCCCCCTGGCTCGCGGTGTTCGTGGACACCGGCCGCCGTCTTTCCGACGACGAACAAAACCGGTTGCAGAAGAACCTGGCGCTGGCCCGCGAACTCGGTGCGGAGGTCATCACCACCAGCGACGCGGACCTGGTGGAGGGCATTCTCCGCGTCGCCCGGCAGCAGAACGTGACCCAGATCGTCGCCGGCAAACCGGCGGGTTTCCGACTGTTGGACTTTCTGCGCGGCGGGTCGGTTCTGGACCGGCTGATTCGCAACAGCGGCAACATTGACGTGTGTTGCGTCCGCGCCGAGACCGGCGAAGCCGCCGCGGCACCGGTACCGGTCCGGTGGCGGCCCAGTTCCGCGCCCCGGCAGTATCTGGCCGCACTCGCCGTCGTGGCCGGCGTGACGATATTGAATTTCGCGCTGCGCAACTGGACCGGGCCTTACGCGTTGTCGCTGGTTTATCTGTTGGCGGTGGTCGGCCTGGCGCTGTTAGTCGGCCGCGGTCCGATTTATCTCGCCGCCACGGCGGGCGCGTTGATGTGGAATTATTTTTTCCTGCCGCCGTTGTACACCTTTTACATCACGAGTTTTCAGGATGCCCTGATGTTCATCATGTTTTTCGTAGTGGCGCTGGCGATGGGCCACCTGACCGGGCGGTTGCGGGCCCAGGAATCGGCCGAGCGGGAACGCGAGGAAAGCGCCACCGCGCTTTACCTGCTGACACGCGAGCTCGCCGGCGGCAAGGATTTCACGGAACTGCTCGGCGCGGTGATCCGGCAGCTCGGCGAGGTGTTCCGGGCGGACGTCGCCGTGCTGCTGCCCGATACGAACCGCAAGGTGGAACTGGTGCCCTACCCCTTCGGCACGCTCGACGTGTCGGAGAAGGAGGCGGGTGTCGCAGCGTGGGCGCTCCGCAACGCCAAGCCGGCCGGCTGCGCCACGGACACGCTGCCTTCCGCCGCCGCGTTGTACATGCCCCTCGTGACACCGACCGGCTGCGTGGGTGTCATCGGATTGCGATTGAAAAAAGGCCGGGAGCTTCCGTTGCCGCAGCGCAACCTGCTGGAAAACTTCATCCGCCAGATTGCGCTGGTGCTCGACCGGCAGCGGTTGAGCGATGCCGATCACACGGCGAAACTTCTGGAAGAATCGGAACGATTGAGCAAAGCACTGCTCGATTCCATCTCCCACGAACTGCGCACGCCCATCGCCGCCATCACCAGCGCCGCGAGCGGGCTGGAAGATTTGGCGGAGAAGGACAATCCTGCGTTGCGCCGCGCGCTCACGGGCGAAATCCGCGAAGCCAGCCGGCGCCTGAACCGCCTCGTGGGCAACCTGCTCGACATGACGCGACTCGAATCCGGCCGCATGACACCGCGGCTGGAATGGTGCGACGTCGGCGACCTCGTCGGCGTGGCGCTGCGGCAATTGGAAAAGGAGCTGGCAGACCATCCGGTGACGACGAACCTGCCCCGCGAACTGCCGCTGGTGAAGATGGATTTCGTGCTGCTGGAACAGGCGCTGGCAAACCTGCTGCTCAACGCCGCGCTGCACACACCGGCGGGAGCACGGGTCCAAATTAATGCGGCCACCGAAAACGGCGAATTACTCTTATCCGTCGCGGACACCGGGCCGGGCATCCCGGCGGAGGCGTTGCCGCAGTTGTTCGGCAAATTTTATCGCGCGCCCGGCGCACCCGCGGGCGGCAGCGGTCTGGGCCTTTCCATCGTCAAAGGTTTTGTGGAAGCCCATGGCGGCCACGTGAGCGCGGCCAATCGCGCCGGGGGCGGCGCGGAATTTACCATCCACTTGCCGCTGGGCCAGGCGCCGCCGCCACCGGAGGAACCCAAACCATGAGCGAAGCGAAACCGACGATTGCGCTGGTGATCGACGACGAGGTGCAAATCCGCCGTCTGCTGCGGCTCACCCTCGAAGCGAACGGCTACAAGGTTTACGAGGCCGCCACCGGGCAAGATGGCCTGGTTGAGGCTGCGCAACGGCGGCCGGAAGTCATCGTGCTCGACCTCGGCCTGCCCGATCTCGACGGTGTGACGGTCTTGAAACGGCTGCGCGAATGGAGTCGCGCGCCGGTGCTGGTGTTATCCGTGCGCGACCGTGACGAGGACAAAATCTCCGCGCTGGACAACGGCGCGGACGACTACGTGACGAAGCCGTTCAGCACAGGCGAACTGCTGGCGCGGCTGCGCGTGGCCCAACGGCATGTCCAGCCGACGCCGGAAAACGCCGTCTTCCGCTCCGGCGATTTGCAGGTGGATTTGACCGCACGTGTGGTGACCGTGAAAGGCCGGGAGGTGAAATTGACCGCCACCGAATATTCGCTGGTGCGTTTGTTTGTCCAGCACTCCGGGAAGGTCCTGACGCACCGGCAAATTCTCCGGGAAGTCTGGGGGCCCAACTCCGAAGATCAGACGCATTATCTGCGCGTCTATCTCGGCCATTTGCGCGAGAAGCTGGAGGCCAACCCCGCGCAGCCCGAACATTTCATCACCGAACCGGGCGTGGGTTACCGACTGATCGAAAAAACCCGCTGACGCGCCGGCTGCACAGACACACTGTGTTCGAGTTGGAACGCCGTCACTACCAGAGCGGCCGCCATGTTCATCCTGCCCCTCCAGGTGTGAGCATTTGGAATTCGGAGATCCGGCCATTCCTCGCGCTAGGCATCGGCAAATTTGACGGAATCCGGGTGAAAACAGAAGGTGAGCAAACCGCAACGTTCGGCGTGTTTGCAGCCATAGGGGTTGGGCGCCAAACAATAAACCAGGTTGCTTATTCCGCTGCGCTTGACCCGGCAGGTACCAGCGTTTGGCAACTGCTTAACCGGTTTTGGACCAGGCTGACGGTCATGTCCGAGTGACATAGGTTAACATGGCACACCCTGGCTTGTTTGCAAAAAAATCCGGACGCCAACAACGGAACCATGGCCAGAATTCGGGCAACCATCAAACACATCACGACCTGAAATCACCGTAATTGGCGGGACGACAACCAAAAAGAGTGGATTGACCGGATTTTGAATTCGTGGGCAAATTAAAACGCTTTGAACGCTCCCAAGCGCAACCCGTCGGTGCGGCACAACCACAACCACTGAGCCTCCGTCGCCTGAACATGATGCCATCCGCCCCGGGCGCCGGGATCCGCTATCATTCCCTGGATGCCGTTCGCGCCTTTGCGCTGTTGATCGGCGTGATCTATCACGCGGCGGAATCGTTCGGGCATGGTGCGGTCCATTACTGGGCCATCGGTGACAATTCACCGAGCGTAACCCTCGAGCTGTTCCGACATGCCACCCACTCCTTCCGGCTGGAGTTGTTCTTCCTCATCGCCGGTTTCTTCGCCCATCTGCTCTGGCAGCGGCGGGGAGTGTCGGGATTCGTCCGCAACCGGGCCGGACGGATTCTGGTCCCGTTCGTGGTGGGCTGGCTGGTCCTCTATCCCCTGCTCGTTTTCATCTGGCTGACCGGGGCGTCCAAATCCGGGCATTGGGACATCGCCGGGGTGCCCCAGGAATTTCAATCCTTCCCGCCATGGCAACTGACCGTGGGTTTCTTCCTGCATCTCCAGTTCCTCCGGAAGTTTGACCTCACGCATCTGTGGTTCCTGCACCAGCTATTGGTGCTCTACGTGGGGGCGCTGATTGCCCGCTGGATCGTCCTTCGCCCCGGCTGGAATGGCGGTAACCTGGTCCGATGGTTGGACGGACGGTTTCGCGCGGTTTTAAGCTCTCCCGGGAAACTGCTCTGGTTCACGGCGGCGGCGCTGCCCCTGCTCTACCTGCAACACGGCTGGGCGGTGGACACGCCCAAAGCATCGCTGATCCCCGAATTACCGGCCACTCTGTTGTTCGCGCTTTTCTTCGGTGTGGGCTGGGCGTTGCATCGTCAACCGGACCTGCTTGAGACTTGTGGCCGACATTGGCCAGGGTACCTCCTGATCGGGTTGATATTGGTGGCCCCGAGCGGAGGCCTCGACTGGTTTTTTCGCGCACCGGCGCTGTCCGAGCCGAATTATGTCTGGATTCGTCTCGGGCATTTCGCGCTTTTCGGCCTGATGATGTGGTCGTTTGTGTTTGGTTTCCTGGGTTTGTTCCTGCATTTCCGCCACACGGAAAGCCCCGCGTGGCGGTACGTTGCCGAATCGTCGTATTGGGTGTATCTGGCCCATCTGCCGCTGGTGGTATCACTGCAGGTCTGGGTAGCGTTCTGGCCGGTCCCGTGGGAGGTCAAATTTCTGGTGATCAACCTGGTCGCTTTTCCGCTTCTGTTCCTCAGCTATCATTACCTGGTGCGCTCGACCTTCATCGGCCGGCAACTCAACGGCCGGCGATTCCCGTTCAAACCCATTGCTAAAGGCTGAAGTTGTCGGCGCCGAGCACCGATTCATTCGATCATCGACACTCAACCTTCAACTCTCAACTCGCTGATCAGCGTAATGCGCCTTCGAGGACTTCGGCATGGAAGCCGGCCGACACCTGACCGTCCCGCGCGAACAGGTAAAGGGCCGTCTGGAATATGGCCTGCAGCGCGGACTGGACCAGCGCCAGCACAATCAGATAAATCACGGCCGACACGGCGCAGGTAATCAGGATGACCTTGCTGCCCGCGAACAAGCCGAGAAAGATCACCCCGAAGGCGGGAATGGCCAGCAGAAAAAAGATCAGCCCAAAACTGAAATTGCTGGCCAGCTGTTCGCCCCAGGTCTTTTTCAAAAGCGCGGTGGAATCCCGCAAGGCCGCAATCGGACCCTTGTTTTCGATGACCAGAATCGGCACCACGAGGAAACTGACAATCGTCCAGGCCATGCCCAGGAGGCCGGCGACAATCTGGCCGATTTTTTCCGAGCGATCCTCGATGATCCGCAGGACCAGTCCCACGGTGCCGGAAACCA
>CAYPSF010000191.1:1209-7898 GCA_964413165.1 uncultured Bifidobacteriaceae bacterium | reverse complement strand
ACTTGAGGATGTCCGCGTCCGGTGTCGCGGACATCCGGATCGAAAAGTCGTTTCCGTCCGGTTTCACTGTGACCGTTACGACCCGCCCATCGGCCATGTTGGTTTGGCTGTGACCGTGCTGCTGTGCGTCGGCAATCAGGTTTACCGACAGCCAGGTCCGGCTGTTCGTGGTCTCATAAAAAAGCCCCGCGTAACCGGGGGCCCGGCCCGTTCCACCCAGGTTCCCGACTGACGAGTTGCCACAGCCGGACAACAAAATGGAAAGCAACAGGGCCGGCAGCAATGAAAGACCGGTTTTTATGTTCATGGATCTGTTTGAATCAGAATGAAACCGTGGCACGCATCACCCCTGAAGACGAAACTATGCGCCGACAGGTTTCGCTTGTTATCCTGCCAGATCGGCACCCTCCGGTACCTCAACAGTTCTGGCGACACGGTCAGAATATCAAACCGGCCTTGATTTCAACGGGCCGGGATTCGATTTTCACCATGGCGGGCGCCAGCCCCGGACGTGAGGCGGTCAACGTGATGGCGCCCGGGTTCAAGGTCGAGCGAATGGCGACCCGGTTGATGCCGCACTCGGTGTTCAAGTAAAGGTTGTTGATCGAATTGGTGATGCCGCTGTTGTACCCGCCGCGCCAGAGGGCCGGCCCATCCAGTTTGAAATCCACGCGCCCCTCGTCCGTCGGGCAGCGCCGCCCCTTCGCATCCACCACTTCCACATCGAAGAAAGCCACGTCCGATCCGTCGGCCAGGCAACCGCCCACGCCGGAGCAGGATGCGGCAAGCTTGAGGCCGACAGGTTCGCCAGCAGTTTCAATTTCATTCTGCACCACAATTTTGCCATCGGCCCTGCCGATCGCCTTGATGGCGCCGGGTTCAAATTTGACCCCCGGAAAGGCGTAGATATAGCCGGTGCTGCCCAGGTTCTTGTTTTCATGATTGAAGCGGTCCACGAAATCGCACGCCCGGTTCGTCACGCCCAGCGTTTTTCCGTTCACAAACAGTTCCACCGTGTCGCAATGGTTCGCCGCGACATATATGGCCTTCACGGTGTTCGTCGGGTAATTCCAGTGGCCAATGATGTGGATGTCCGGCGCCGGGTTCTGCATCACCCGATAAACATAATACGCCTGCTTGGGCAGCCGGACGGCATCCACTTTGCCGCTCACGCGACAGACCTCGCTGCTGTCCTGCCGGCCGTCGGCGTTGGCATCCGACCAGTAAATCGACGCGTAAGCGGCCCATTTCGAATACGCCGGATCGGGATTCGAAATCCGGTTGAGGAAATAATCATGATACCGTTCGGCCGCGGCCAGGCAGAAGGTCTCGGAGTTCCAATGGTACACGTCGTTCGGTCCGGGCTGGAAACCGAAATGCGGCGACGAATAATCGTCCCAGAAACGGCGCCCGGCTTCGTCCCGAAAATCCTCGGTCTCGATGAACGGCGCGCGGTCGCGGCGGGCGGCGCTGTACGCGCGGAACAGCTCTGTGCGGTTCGTCAGCGCGTCGGTCCGTTTGTCCTGGCCGATCATCACCCCAAAATACTCGGCGATGGGCGTGGCCCCCTCATCATTCAAGGTGCGGCAGCCCATCGCCCGCCCGCCATTCGGGTCCCATTGCTTCCGCAAATCCACCATCTGCTGCAAATGTTCGGGCGTGATGCTGTTGTTCCCTGCCTCCCAGAACAGGAGGCTCGGGCTGTTCCGGAAATAAATCATCGCGCCGCGCATGACCTCCAGACGCTGCTCCCATTGCCGGCCCGTCACATCCTTTTCCTTGTCGCCCGCCGGGCAGACTTCAACGATGCCGGCCCGGTCGCAGGCGCGGACATCCACCGGCTGGGGGGCGATGTGCATCCAGCGGATATAATTGGCGTGCGTGCTGCGAACCAGATCCGCGTCAAAATTGTGCATCCAGTCCGGATACGCCTGGCCGAGGCCGGCCCAGCTGTCCGCTGAACGCTGCGCATAACCGGTCAGCCAGACGAATTTGCCGTTCAGATAAATGCCCCCGGTACCGGCGCCACCCTTGAACTCCGCCGAGCGGAAACCGGTCCGGATTTTCTGCGCGTCTACGACCTTGCCGTCCACGGTGAGCAGGCAATAAACGTCGTAGAGGACCGGGGCCTCGTCGCTCCAGAATCTGGCGTTCGTCAGCCGCCCGGCCGCCTTGAAGGTTTCGGTTTGACCGCTGACGAGATCGGACGGCTCGCTATCAAATTTCGCGCGCACGGCGCCATTGGTGTCCACGACCACCACGGACAGGGTGATGGACTGCTGATCGCCGGATTCGTTGCGCACCTGCGATTCCACGGTAACGTCGCAGGCCTGGTTCGTGAGATCAAAATTGGACGGATAAATATAACTGCCGACGGTTTGGAGGTTTTCGTAGAGCGGCAGCGTTTGGTAGACCTTGCCCGTCAGGTGCAGCCGGAGGTCATGGTTCAGCCCGCCGTAATTGGGATTGAACGCGCGCCCCATCCATTCGAACTCGGTTCCGGTGGCTTCCTCTTTATAATCATTGCTGTTGTCCACCTTCACGGCGATGACATTTTCCTTGTCACCGAAGTTCACGAACTTCGTGAGATCAAGGCCGCAGGGCGTGACGCCGTTTTCGCATTTGCCGGCGTACTGGCCGTTCACCCAGAAACGCCCCGCCTGCTTCAAACCTTCAAATTCCAGGAAAACCTTCCCGTCTTTGGCGCCCGCGGGCAGCTGGAAATGTTTTCGATACCAGGCGATGCCCATGTATTCGTGCTTTTCACCGCTGCTGTGGCTGATGATTTCGTCGTAGGTGTCCGTGTCATTGTAAGTGTGCGGCGTGCTGACGGTGACCCATTTCGAATCGTCAAAATCCATTTTCTCTGCGTTGGTCATGTCCGCCCGGATGAACTTCCAGGCGGGGTTGAAATTGAATGTGGCGCGCGGTGACGCCGGCGGAGCAAAGCGCGTTTCTGCCACGGATGAATCACCGGCCGCCACCATCCCGGCCACCAGAAGGAAAAATACGGGCGCCGGCAACCGGCGGGTGAAGGGCTCTTGGATGGTATTCACGATATTCGGTTGGCCGGGAGAATAGGATAGTCCCTCCGGCTCTGAAAGTTGATTCAGCCGGGATTGTTAGCAGCCGCCACCGGGCGGTTCATTGCAGTTGCAACCGGTAGAACGTCGGCGGCGAACCGGGATTGATGGCATTGGTGACGGCAAAATTGCCGCCGGGATCAAACTGGTTGGTCGCCAGGCGCGTCCACTGGCCGGAACCCAGGTTGGTCGAAGTCAGAACATAATAATTCCATCCCGGCGTGCCGCCCGTGCCGCTGAAGATCAGGTTGCCGCCGGAAACCAGGGTGCCGGTGATGCCGGGCGAATTGGTGCTGACCACCCAAAGCGTGCCGTCCACGTTCAGGCGGGTCGTGTTCCAGGCCAGCCCGGTGTTCACGGACGGAAGAATGGATCCGCCGAACCCATTGTTGTAACCGGCGGCGCTGAACAGTTTGAAATTGTCGCCGGCGGCGAACGGCGCCACTCCGGAGTTGCTGACGACGAGAGTGCCGCCCTCGTTCAGGGTGCCGCCAATCCTGACCAGGGTGTTGGTCCGGGGCGAGTGCTGGACCTGGGCGAGGTTCGTGCTGCCGGAAGCCAGCGTCAGGTTGTTGCTCAGCGTCAACGTGCCCAACGGGCTGCCGGGGATGAGCGTGCCGCCGGAATTGACCGTGACCGCGCCCGAAACAATGCCGTTGCCGGCAAGTGTGCCACCGGAATTGACCGTGATGGAACCTGAACCGGTGGCACTTCCGGCCGTGTTGCTCACCACCAGGGTCCCAAGGTTGACCGTGGTGACGCCGCTGTAGGTGTTGACGCCGCTAAGAACGAGCATGCCCGTGCCGGTTTTGATCAACGAAGTGACGCCGGCGTCCGCGATCACACCGGCGTAGGTGTTCGTAGTGTTCTTCGCGCCGATGCGCCAGGTGGGGCCGGTTGAGCCGCCGGCGCCGATGTAAGCCGTGGCCGCGCCTCCAAGTTCGCCGATATCCGTGGTCTGATTATTGGCATTGATGTTGTACAGGTTGACCAAGTCGTTCAGGAAAATCGCCGCATTCGCATAACCGCGGTTATTGTTGATCCGAAAATCGCCGGTCGTGCCCGCATAATAGCCGCTGGTCGGCGCACTGACGTTGATCCGCCCGGTGAATGCGGACCAATCGCCGGTGAAATAATCGCGGACATATTCCACGGTGACATTCAGCGTACCACCGCCGGTCAGCGGGCTGTTGAAGGGCGAAGCGTAGCCAAAGCGCGCCGGCAGCAGCAGGGTTCCCGTCTGACCAGCCGGCACGTTAATGGTGTTGGTGCAGCCGCCCCAGCCGGTGCCACTATCGCGAGTGCCGTAGCCGTTGAATTGCACCGTGCCGCCGGCCAGGATGACCGGGCCGGTGCCCCAGGCCGCACTGTTCGCGCCGATGTTACCCGGAAAGACCGTGCTATTGCTGATGATGGTGCCGCCGGAATAAAGATTGGTGTTGTTGATGGTCAAAGAGCCGGAACCGGTCTTGATAAGCTTGTTGGTGCCGGCAATGGAACCGACGCCGCCAACGGTGTAATTCTTCGAAGCGTTGAAGGTGACAAGGGCCGGCTGCGGCGTGCCGGCCACAAACACCGGCACGTTGTTCGAGCCCGAGTTGTCAAACGTCACCGTGTCACCATTATAGAAGATGGTGTCCACACCGTTGGTATGCCAGTTGGCAGCGCCGCCCATATCCCAGATGTTCGCCGCCCCGTCACCGTTCCAGGTAAGCGACCGCGGAAAGATGACCAGGTTGACGTCGGGCGTGGCGCTCGCTTCGGGCGAATTGGGACTCAGGCCGGTGCTGTTGGTGGAAGCGACGACATAATAATACGTGGTGCCGTTGGTCACCGTCGTATCGACGAAGCTTGTGCCGGAATAATTGGCGGCCACCACATTCGTCTCATCTCCGCTGTCGGTTCCACTGAAGAGGTAGTAACCGGTGACTCCCGGGACTGGCGTCCAGCTCAGCGTCACCTGGGCGTTACCGGGAATGGCCGACAGACTGATGGGTGCGAGCGGCGGCGGAACTACGGTGACCGTGGCGCTGGTCGAAACGCCCGCGGCGTTGACTGCCGTCACCTGATAATAATAGGTCGTTCCCACATTCAAGCCGGTATCGGTATACGTCGTCTCAGTGACGTTCTGGACATAAAGGTAAGGCCCTCCGCTGCTCGTCGCCCGCCGGATGATGTAGCCCACAGCCCCGGGAACCCCCGACCAGTGAAGCACGATGTTGGCCGAGTTGAAAAGCCCGGTGAGTGAACCGGGCGCGCCCGCCGGTGGCGCGGGCAGCGGCACGGCCGGGGCGGAAACGGAATTAATGCTCGTGCCGCCGGCGCTGGTGGCGGTGATGAAATAGCTGTAAATACTGCCGTCCGTCGGGGTCGTGTCGGTGAAGCTGGTTGTGGTGTTCGTATTGTTTAGAACGATGGTTCCAAGAACATTCGACGCGCCACCGCCGTTGTCGAAAAGCGTGGAACGATAGACGGTATAAAAATTTGCCCCGGGCGACGCAGCCCAGTTTACCGTGACGCTCTGATGCGTCGCACTGCCAATCGTCACGCTGGCGGGAGCGGCGGGCGCGGCGGATGAGATCGCGACGGACGGAGCTGCGCCGGGACTTTCCGGCGAATTGGTGCTGCTGCCGGTGGGATTGACCGATTGCACCACATAGTAGTAAGTCGTCCCGTTCGCCGCACTGGTGTCGAGACAGGTCGCGTTGTTCCATCCGCTTCCGCACACCGGACCGATGACCCCGTTGGTGATGGCAACATAACCGCTGCCAGAGGAGGTCGTGCGCAAAACGTTGTACGCTGTCGCGCCCGGTGTGACCGGCCAGCAAACCAGATTGCAGTTATTGCCCGCGTAGGCGGTCACGCCCGTTGGCGCGGGCGGGACATATCCGGTCATTTCCAACCGGACGTAATCATACATGGCGTGGTTCGCAAAGTAGCCGCCTTTGCGCATGTTGATGGTGATGGTGTTCTGGCCGATCTGCAGCAGGCTGCCGGAAAAAGTGATGCGGTTGTCGGAGAATATCCCGTGGATACCCTCGCGAATGGTGGTATCGCTGCCGTCCGAGGAGCTGCTGTAAGCGGGAAAATAACCCGAAGTGCCGGCGATGTTATTGCCGTTGATCTGCACGATCAGCGGCCCCTGATAGTCGGAAGACAAGGCAAGGTAAAGCGACGCCGTGGCGCCGGGAGCGGAAGCGAGATTGAATGTGATGGTGGAGGTCGAGCCATTGTAATTTCCGGCGCTGTCAGTGACCACGGGCTGGACGAAATTCCAGTCCGTCGTCCAGCGGCTTTGGCCGACCACATAGTTTGGACCACCTGGAAAATCAAAAGGGTATTCAAGGAATTTTGTCCACACGGGCATCGGGTTCGTCGGGCTCGGGCCTATGTCGCCCACCCACCAGTCTTCACCATGACGAAATTTCGCTCCGGTGCGATCAGGATAGCCGATTTCAAAAACGGTCGGTCCAACACGCGTGGGCGTCCAGGTCACCACGCCAAGATTGTTTGTCGCACCGGCGGTAACGGTTACGCCAAACTGTGGAGATGGAATGTCCAATTCGTTCGGGGCGCTGCCGCCGGTCTGCGCCTGCGATTGAAAGG
>CAYPSF010000191.1:0-1109 GCA_964413165.1 uncultured Bifidobacteriaceae bacterium | reverse complement strand
CCCGCCGCGCCGGGTCCGAACGCATAGAGGGTGTAGTTCGTGGTGGCGATGACGTCGGGAATGGTGAAATTGCCGTTCGCGTCGGTCTTCACCCAGAAATGATATGGCTTATACCACTTCTGGAAATCGTAAGTGATGGTCGAACTGGGATTGGGCTGTTGCTCGACACCGACCCAGAGGTTCGAGGCACTGGCATTCGGATTATAGGCGTCATTGATGACTATTTTGCCGGTGACTGTGCCACGACCGGACGGCGGCGTGTAATACGAATTGGTGAACCAATAATATGGCCAGGCACCGGTCTCGGCGTCGGCCTGGGCGAGGGCATCGCTGTAAAGCGCCTGCGCGGCGGCATTCGTCACGGTGAGGGCGTTTGTGATAGCGTTGCAATAGATGAAATGCGGGCCACAAACTTTGGCCCAGACCTCGCCCGTTGCCCAGGTTGAATCGGAACAGAAGCCATAGTGAGCGCCATGCGGCGTGTTCAAGATCGTCGTGCCCATGTGGCTCGTCAGTTCACGCCGCATTGGCCCGCTGGCCATGTATTCAAAGCTGGCGGGCACATCCCACAAGCCGATGTTCCTGCCACCCGTGCCGACGCTGCTCCAGCCCCAGGCGCGCAGCACGCCGTAGTCGGCGCTGTATTTGTACTTGTCCTCATAACGTCCGGCGTAGATGCCGTTCGTCCACATGGAACATTCCACCGGCGCGCCCAGAACCCCCACGGCACTGTTATTTGGATCCACGGGCATGAGCTTGCTTCGCGCTGGGTCCACGCTCATCCAGTTAAAAATGGAACCGGCGTAAATGTTGTCGCGACATTCGCCCATGCTCAACGCGCCGTCCGTGCTGCGATGAATCCAGATCGGCGTCACATAAAATCCGGTCGCGCCCCGCGGCAGGGAGAAGTGAATATCCACCTGACCGCTGCTGACTGAGGTGAACAGCATATCCACTTCGGCATAGTCAGCCGTATTGGCCACGACGGAATAAGTCGCCGACCCGCTGCTGAACCCGCCGAACTCCCAGTAAAGTTGGCCGCCGCTGTTGCCGCCCGCAAGCACGTTAAGCGTCTGGGGGGAACCGCTGTTGTTGTAGGTGTAATTGAT
>CAYPSF010000190.1:0-7930 GCA_964413165.1 uncultured Bifidobacteriaceae bacterium | reverse complement strand
CATTTATGCGTCAGCGCTGCCACCAAGCGTTCCGGATCGAACACGGTGTGGTCACTGCGTCGCCAGACGTAGAGAATGCGTTGGCGCAGGAGCGCCCGTAGCGGGCGTTTGTCTGCCGGATAGACGTAGGCCGGTGGAATCAGATTGGTGCGCAGCAGGTGGGCGATTTTTTCGGAATCGATACGGTCGTTCTTGTTTTTGCCGCCGTGAATGGCTTTGAGATAAAGGGCGTGGGCCAGCACGAAGTGCAGGCCGGCCCCCTGGCAGGCATCGGCCAGCCAGTACCAGCCGAACAGGCATTCGGCGCAGACGGTCAGGTCGTGACGGTAAGGGGCGACGAGCTTGAGGAAGAACTCGAAGTCATTGTTGCGGATGTTGGTGTGGACGAGCTTTTTACCGTCCCGGTCCATGAGGCAGACGTACATCTGGCGGGCATGGAGGTCGATTCCGCAGTTGAATTTCGTGGTCGAGGTGTAATACTTCATAGGCTGATTGCGAAAAGGTGCCGCGAGGCACCGGTTAAACACGGTTAGTTACGCGGGGAGTGCTGTTACACTCCCCGCCCTTTGCCCATGTTACCAAAAAACTAAAAGGGCTTAACTGGGAGTATCAAATCGCTGCAGGCAACGCGGGATGGCGCTCTCAGTTCCGCTATCGCGGAGGACGTCATCCGCCCCGCGTGGCTGAGCTTGGGCGTTAGGCGGCTTTGTGCGAGCATCGAAAGTATCAATGTCACGCAAAAATCTATCAATTAAGGTGTCTGCCGCCAGTTTGGTAGAGTGACGGACATGAATACAAATCCACACATCACCACATTACTTGCAATGCTTGCCTTCTTATTGCCCGCGTGCAGCTTGTTGGCAACCGAGCCCGCCACAGTTTCAGACCTGGCAGGCGAATGGCATGGGACGAATCATTTCAGCGGGATAAATTATGAGGAAGCCACCCAAAAGAAGATAGGAGCTAAAGACGTTCAGGCAATATTGCATATTTCGGCCGATGGAAAGGTGACAGGCCGGATTGGTGGAGCGGAATTGACCAATTGCATCGTTGCCCTAAACCGCGGCTGGTTCGGACGGCGGTTTCACCTCTGGACTGATTTCATTATTCGCGGGCAGGTCGTCGGGGCCGTTGCCTCTGGCTCCGAAGGCGGAATCCATCCGATTAACGCCCCATTTAATTTTGACGGCACAGGTATTAGCGGCAGCATGTTCGCAATTTATCCAGTGAAGTATCCATATCCATTTTTTAGCCTCCGATTAAGTCGTTGAATGTGGTCAGCGACGGGTGATATGGCAGTACGTACACGACCTTAACAGGCCCGCTTGGCGTCAGGGGAACCTTCGCCTTAGGCATTTCCGGCAACAACGTTGTGGGAGCCTAAATCGACGACTCCGGTACACACAGTTTTGAAGTCTCCATCGAGCCAGTGCCGGAACCGTCCACGCTCGCGTTGTATGCCTTGGGCGGGTTGCTGTTGTTCCGCCGCCGGAAACACTGAAACTGAAATCTGATATGGACCACTTGAGTCCATCCCACAATTCAACAGATTTCAAGGTTTGCCGCCGGCGTCGCCGGGGTTGGGGCAGAGATTGCTGCGGGTGCCGAATTCCGTATTCCGCGTTTCATCAGAGTTGTGAATAACATTTCCTCGACTGCAATTAGATGCAGGCTTAACGTCAATTTTCAAGAATCAGAAGCAGTCAACACGGAACTGAATCAGTGATCAATTCCTAAGCAGACCCTGCTGTTGCGCACATTGTGGCACAATCCGAGGTCGATTCGGTTCCCGGATAATCAGAAGCGATGAAACCTATGAAAAGGAAAGCCAGATTAGCCCTCACCGGGTGTTATTCATACAGCCTGGTCTTTGCTGTTAGCATTATCTTGCAGTTTGGAGTGTTTGCCGGATACGCCCAGACCGGCAACTACCTGTACAGTGGGTCGGAAACGACTGTCACCCTGAATCCTGGCCTCTACACTATTACTGCCTACGGCGCTCAGGGCGGCAACGGCCGTCTCGGGATCGGCGGCCTCGGAACAGAGATGAGCGGCGAATTTTATTTTTCAGCAAGCACGACGCTCACCCTCCTGGTCGGGGGCGCCGGTGCCGCCCCTGCCAACCCCGGCAACGCCACTGACGGCGGTGGCGCCGCCGCCGGCGGCGGAGGAGGAAGTTTCGTTATCGGTGGCAGCACACCGTTGGTCGTCGCGGGCGGCGGCGGTGGCGCCAGCTACTTATTCAACGGAAACTACGCCAGCACTGGCACCAGCGGTGTGGTCGGCAGCGTCTCCGGTGCCGGAATCGGCGGCACGAGCGGCAGCGGAGGCGCCGCCGGCAGTGGCGGTAACGGTGGCGGCGGCTATTACAGCAGTGGCGGCACCGGACCCTTCGGCGGCACCGGTGGCGGCAGCTTCTTGAGCGGTGGTGTTGGTGGCAGCGGCGGTAGTGGCGGCAACGCTAACGGTCTCCGCTTAGGCGGCAGTGGCGGCTACGGCGGTGGCGGCGGCGGCACCGGCTCTGCCGGCGGCGGCGGCGGCGGCTACAGCGGCGGCGGCGGCGGCGGCGGCGATGGCTCCGGCGGCGGCTCACAGGGCACCGGCGGTGGCGGCGGTTCCATCATTGACTCATCTGCAATTACGGTTCTCAACGAAGTTTTCGGCGCCGTAAGCCCGGACGGCTCACGCAATGGCGAGATCATTATTACCGCAGTACCGGAACCATCCACGCTGGTCTTGGCGGGTTTGAGTGGAATGTGCTTCCTGCTATTTCGCCGCCTGCGCGAATCCCCAGCTTAGAGAGTTCGGAGATTCTTCGCTCATTCAAATATCTCACGGCCGGCCGCGGCCTGCCGCCTGAGGTGATTACTTTCTACGCCGGCGTCGCCGGGGTTGGGGCGGAGATTGCTGCGCGTGTCGAACTCCGTGTTCCGTGTCCCGTTCGGGGTTGACTGGCGTTTGCCCTTTGGCCCTTGACCGGCCCGTCCCCGGCTCATAGCTTGCCATCCAGGAATCAGGATTTAATCGAGATTCAATGTTTTACCGGCTAATATCAAATTAGCATGGAAAAACTCAGTGCAATTAATAGTTAGACGAACGACATCATGACGTTGACGAATGACTGGCACAGCATCATTGCGAAGGAGTCGCATCTGCCTCCCGATGCTGCCCGACAATTGCGTGACGATGGCTTCGCTATCGTGCGTGGTCCAGCGATAGAGGAAGGATTCGAACGATTTGCGGACGCCTACGATCGCGCAGTAGCGGCGGCCGATCCTGCCGATGTGCACGTTGGCAGCACCAAATCTTCGAGCCGTATTGACGATTTCGTCAATCGAGGGCCAGAGTTCGATGGGATCTACATTTACCGGCCACTGTTGGAAGCTTGCTGTCAGATCATCGGCGGACCTTTCAAGCTCAGCGGCATGCGTGCGAGGACACTCAATCCTGGCGCGGCGGCAGAAAGGCTTCATGTGGACGTCAAGCATCAAGCCGATGGATGGCCATTGGTTGGTTGCATCTTGATGGTTGATGCTTTTAATACCGAGAACGGCGCTACGCGTTTTGTGCCCGGAACTCATTTGCAGCCGCGAGAGCCTGGTGAACTCATGAAAAACCCACAAGACGCCCACAACGAACAAGTCCTTGCATGTGGTCCAGCAGGATCGATCATCATCTTTAATGCATCAGTGTGGCATGGACACAGTGCAAATCGGTCAACCAAACCACGGCGCTCGATACAAGCTCACTTCGTGCCCCGAGAGGCTAAAGCATCGCCCGATGACCATTCCCGGGTCATGCGTCCGGAGACTCTGCAGCGCATCGGTGATATCGCGAAGTATGTCTTAAATATTGCAACTGTTTAGTTTCATATTTGAAATGCGACATCGTGCTTTTCCCGATTGAAGACAATGCGGTTTAGCTCTCCGGCGAGGCGACCAGCGCTTTGGGTCGCTTGCCCTTTGGCCCTTGACCCACCCGTCACCGGCTCATAGCCTGCCATCCAGGAATCAGGTTTTTATCGAGACTCAATGTTTTACCGGCTAATATCAAATTAGCGTGGAAAAATACAATGTAGTTAATAGTTAGCCGACTTCGCACGCGATGAGTGATTCTCCATCAGACCAGACTCCGAAGACCCAGCCTGCTTCTGCTGGCGGTCCTCCGCGACCGCCCAAGAATACCGCGCGAGGTCTTGGCGACGAGTTTCCGGATGACTACTTCGGGCCAAAGGTGAATGTGGTCGACCTGCAGGTGCAGGACCGCTGGCAGGCCATCGAGGAGCTCATGAATCACCTCGTGGACACTCATAAAATTCAGTCTCCGCATAGGGACTCAATCGCCGAGAGCATCAGAAAGCGTGAGTTGTCGATGAGCACAGGTATCGGGTTTGGCATAGGCATTCCCCATACCTCTACGACATTGGTATCTGAAGTGGTAGTGGTAGTCGGGCGTTCCCGAAAGGGAATTCAGTTTGATGCCCTTGACAGTAAGCCAGTCCATTTGGTTTTCTTGTTTTTGGTGCCGGCAGGCCAGTTCCAGAAGCATGTTCACGTGCTTGCGAATATCGTGAAGTTGCTTCATCGGCAGGACTTTCGCGATGGGTTATCGGATCGTTTCATGTAGGGCATGAAGAAATCGGCTAACAAATCCCTGCAGGCAACACGCGCTGCGCCATTCGTTTTGGACGGCGCGGGAGATTCGCTGCTCCCCAGCTTCGTCGCGGCATCATTCCCGCGCCTGTGCCGGAGATCTGGATGCTAGGTGCTATGGGGCGACGCAAAATTCTGGCTTTGTTGGCTGCGCTCCCATTGTTGGCAAGTGCCGGATGCGTAGGTGTCGCAGTTCCTCTTGGAAAGGAAACGGTCTCGGGACCGAACTATTCCAAGGAGGCACTGGCTTTTCTGGACGTGCCCGGAACGACTCGCGAAGAGGCGCTCTCATATCTTGGGACGCCAACATTGGAGTCCCCCGATTCGCGAATCCTCGCGTATGTATGCCAATCAGGAACAAGATGGGCGGGGGCAGGCGTGGTCGACAACCCAATAACCCATCAAGGCAGCGCTGGTGCCGGCCAAATCGTGGCGGAGGGAGCCGTTCGGATCCTGCTTATCGCTTATGACGAGAATGGGCATGTGTACGCCCACAAGGTAAGCGAACTGGGGGATCATTCCTTGCAGGAGGAATGCGACGCCTGGTACCGTTCCCTACATCCAAAGCCGTCCAGAGAATGAACGCACTCGAGTCCCGGTTGTGGCAAGCGAGACCAACAAGCTGGGAGCATTCTGAGTTGCGGTGGTGATGGCGGTCATTCCGGGGAGCGGCCGCAGGTACGGGCGAAAAACGCTTAATCGCGTGTTATACAAAAAATCGCGGCGGCAAGAATAGTCCCGACAGCGAAGATAGCCCGACGGCCCTCCTTCCACACCCGCTGATATTTGGACATCTGAACGAAGATGTCGGCCAGGTAAGCAGCGCAATACAGCACATTGGCAACAAAGGCGATGAGCAGCAAACCTTCCGCCGTTTGCCATTTGAACGTGGACAGCGACGGGTGATGATATAACCACATGGCCAGGACAACCATGGTGAGCACGGCGTTGTAGCCGAGTCTGCGAAGTTCCCAATACCAAACACATTCCAGGAAGATATTTTTCATATTTTCAATCCCTGCCTGCATTTTGACCGGCTGCATCAAGGATTGTTCAAACGCGACAGCCATCCGGACCGGGCATTCGGAGTTATCAAAAGTTGAAAGCGACAGTTGGGGCAGAGATTGCTGGGCGTATCGACTCCGTGTTCCGCGTTTCATCAGGGTTGACCGGCGGTTGCCCTTTGGCCCTTGACCCGGCCGTCCCCGGCTCATAGCCTGCCATCAGGAATCAGGTTTTAATCGAGCTCAATGTTTTACCGGCCAATATCAAATTAGCATCAAAGAATTCAATGTAATTAATTGTTAGGTGGCATTACTATGCAACACCCCACACGAAGGTTAATCGGATTCTGCTTGGTGCTTGTTCTCTTGACTTGTCTTGATTGTGTGCTGACGTTGGCTGGCCAGCCGGCAGAATATTGGGAAGGGAACCATACCAATGTAATTGAGCTACATCCAATGCTTCATCAGTTATTGGCCTACCACCCGCTAGCATTTGTCGCAGTAAAAGGGGTAATCTTGTTGGCCTTTATCAGTCTGATTCTGCTGATACCGCGCAACTCAGCCATGGTCCTCAGTCTTTTACTCTGTTTACCCGGCTTGACCGGACCGGGAACTTGGTTGTTAGATATGCCAGGTCATCCGGGATATCGTCATGGCTTCGGGATTTTTTGTGGCTTAGTAATACTCACCGTGGTTGGTATGGCCGTCGGCATTCGTTGGGCTTGGAAAGCAAAGCCAATCGGCATTAGGCTGCCCTTTGGTCTTCGCTACGGCATGATTGCAATACTGTTTGTCATGTGGTTGACAGTCGATTTTCGGGCCACACGCCAACTTGGGCCAAGCGGGTTGGTGGCTATCTCGCCACTTTTGCTTTTTTTTGGTTATTGCTCTTACGAGCTTTTCCAGGAAAAGAGACAGCAGAAGCGGGAGCTTTGTTGTTCTACGGCCAATAACGATGTCGCCGCCTCCTGAGAAACAAGACGCGCAAGCCATTGATAATCAACGAAACATTCCTGTCTTGTTTCTTGGGTCATTGCTCCCCGCCGGGCGGGGTTGGGGTGCTAACAATTCGCTGCGGGTATCAAACTCCGTGTTCCGTGTCCCATCCGGGTCAAAATGCGAGAATACTGCAATACCAAGAACCGACTCGATTATGACTATTCTTCGGACGCATTACAGGAGATCGAATCATTCTTCAAACGCAGCCACAAAGTCGTCATCGTCCTGGCCGTGCAGGAAATCCTCGACGAGCACATTGCGAAGAAACTGGTGTGATTTGTTTTACTGCGATTGCAGTCGGAAGAATCTTGTGGGCGATTGGTTGGTAACGGTGACGGCGATGACTGGCACGGCATCGCTGGCTGTAATCCAGTTTGGCGAAGACATGTTGGTGGTGCTTTGCAAAATATAATTGGTTGCCGACGACGGCCAAAAGAGAACGGATTGATTGCCGAAAGGTGCAATGTGCAAGAGCGGTGGTGGAAAGGTGATGTTATTGGTCAGCACCGTCAATGTGCCGGAGCCGGCGTTTGCACTGATCAAATCGGGTTTGCCGTCTCCATTCAAATCTGTCACCACGACAGAAATACAATTGAAGGCCGTTGCGTAGTCGGTGCGCGTGAAGGTTCCATTGCCATTGTTGAGCAACACGGAAACATTTCCGGAAAGGTTGTTGGCGCTGATCAAATCAGGGCGGCCATCGCCATTCACATCTGCTGCTGCCACCGTGTTGGGCTGGGTGCCGACATTCAATGTGGCGTATAGCCCGAAGATGCCATTGCCGGCATTGGTCAACACTGTCAACGTATTCCCGCCACCGCTGCCGCCGCCGACGTCCGCGCTGATCAAGTCCAATTTTCCATCTCCATTGATGTCGGCCGCTGCAACAGACAGCGGTTCGTTGCCGGTATTTGGCGAAGACGCAATGGAAAATCCACCTTGGCCATCGTTCGTCAGCACCGTCAGCGAGTGTGAATAATGGTTCGCGCAGATCAAATCCATTTTGCCGTCTCCATTGACATCGGTTGCCATAACAAAATAGGGTCCGGTTCCCACGATAAGCGTGTTGTTCAACCCGAAGACGCCGCTGCCATCGTTGGTGAGCACGGTCAACGTATTGCCGCTTCGGTCGCCTTGATTCGCGATGACCAACGCCAGTTTGCCATTGCCATTGATATCCACAGGCGCAATGCAGGTGGGATCAAAGCTCACGTCATAGGTACCCGTGAAGAACGAGGCATTCCCGATTTTTATTGGTTGCAGTAACCAGATCGA
>CAYPSF010000189.1:0-8134 GCA_964413165.1 uncultured Bifidobacteriaceae bacterium | reverse complement strand
ATTTTGTCGCTCACCCACTGGCGGGCTGAGTTGAACCCGTCCTTGGTCGCCTGGTAACCCTTCGAGAAGCCGCTTTTGACGCCATCCCAGGTGGATTCGGTTGCGTTCCTGGCCTCGTCCAGCTGCTTGCTCAGCTGGGCCGACTGGTCGCGCAACGCCTGGAGTTTGGGCTTGGCCTCGGCCTTGACCGCGTCGCTGGAGCTGTCGATTTTGGCCGAGAGCTGGTCCAAATCTTTGTTAAGAGCATCCAACTGGACCTGCATGGCTGCGACGAATTCAGCCTTTTGCGCAAAGGTGTAATCCTTCATATCCTGCGCGGCTTGCTTGGTTTCGGCCTGGACTTTGTCGATCTGTTGAGAAGCGGTCCGCGGTTTGTCGCAGCCCATAGCAAAGGTGGCGACGGAGAGGAGGGTGATGGTCAATATTTTATTTCTCATGATCGGGATTTTAGTTGTGGATTCAGTTCGCGGTTATGCCTGTCAATTTAGGAGGCTATCTGGCCACGCGGATTTTTGCCATGGGGTGTAACCCTACTTTGCGTCAGCGGGGGCATTCCCCGGAAAACGGATCCCGCCGACCGCAAATTGCAGAAAGAAAAGGCACCGGCGGATTTCCCGCCGGTGCGGCAGTGGATTTGCTATTTAAAAGGCTAAACGCAGGCCGGCCCGGGCGACGCCATAATATTTTGTTTCGTTTGGCCACACCATGCGGGCGTCGAGGAATATCCCCACCTGCGAGGTGAAACGAAATTCCAGGCCGACCCCGGCCTGGCCAAACCACAGTTTGGCCGCGTCGAACTGGTGGCCACCGCCGCCAAGAGCGTAGGGAGCGAATCGACTTTGGCCCAGCGGTAGACGCAGAATTAAATTGGCCGAGGCGTTGTCGATGAAAACCCCGGTGGTATTTTCGGAATAAGCCTCGGCGCCAAGGCCGATGTTCCGGGTGATGAAGTAATTGACTCCCGCTCCGGCGCCCAATTCGGTGTTTTGCCGGACCCGGTCGTTGGAGGGATGATCAATGGTGTAGGCCCCGACCGAAGCCGTCCCAAACCCGTCGAAGGACAGTTGACTGGCCGGGTAATAGTCATCCGCGGCCAAAGCTGACTTTGCGGCGAGCAACAGGATGGCTCCGCCGAAAAGCAGGGTTTTTTTCAAGAGTTGTTTTTGCGTTTTTTGTTTTAGCATTGCCGGGATGCTATAACATGGGTCAGCCCTTCTCCATGGGGTGTAACCCTACCGGGAGTCAAGAATCCAATGCCCGGCCGCGGCCGTTAGAGCTGAAGGGTTGGTGACGGTTTCAGCGAGCGGGCCGATGGTTACTTTGGATGGCTTCGTGGAACCTCGGTCGGATACGTGATCCTGGTGCCGCGGACTTTCGCAAAGGGCGTGAGCGCATGAACCTGGCGGCGGGTTCGACTCATGATGTCCTCAGTACGGATTCCCCAGACCAGCAGGGCGTCGGCGATGAGCGAACGATGGCAGCGCCAGGGCACCGCCTCAGCGCACATCAATGCAATCCGATTCTCCTTCGCCAACCGGACCAATTCGCCGAGGCTCTGCTCAAATTCCGGCGTCAGCATGTAATCCGCGAAACCCCGGAAGGAGGCGTTGCGCCAGCCCAGGCTGATCGAATCGCGTTTCGCATGACGCAGGCCGCCGAGTCCCGGCAGGTGAATGTATTCCACTCCAGTTTTCTTCAATGCGCCGGGCAGCGAAGCCTGGTTGAATTGAGGATTGTGCCGGGACCGCGGCACCGTGCGCACATCGACGACAAGAGATACAGCGTGCGCCTGGAGCAGGCCGATGAATTCCTTGAGCGTGCGCGTGGAATGGCCAATCGTCAGCGCGAGGGGTGAAGGCCCGGCACGGGGCATCCTATTCCGTCCTCGCCCGCCGGTCCTGGCCTTGATTGCGGACCCGCTTGCTTTGATATTTCTCTGCCTCACCGGTACCTGCTTGCTTTGTTCCGCTGACGACGACGGAATAATTCCTGCCTTCCCAACTCCGGGCTTCTTTCCAGAAGAAAGTGAACTCGATCACCGAACCGTCCGGGCAGTGTTCCGTGGGAAGATCGGCGAACCATAGCTTCAGCACGCCGATGGGAGTGACGTCTGTTTTGTTGGTGCTGGCCCAGTTGTTGGCGGACCAGATGATGTCAGCGTCGGCGGCAATGATGAGTCGCAGGGTTTGTCCGGGCGGCAGACGGCGGATCGGATGACGATGGCTCCACATTTCGTGCCGATGTATTACCGGGTTGACGACGTAGCGCTGGAAAGCCGGTTCCACCCGGTCAAAACACACGCCGTCATGAGCACTGCGCACGAGGGAGACATATTCCGCATGGGACCAGCACAGCGGCATGGCCGCACCCGTGGGCAGTCCGCGCTTCATTGCTCCCCGGTCTGCATCGTCCCATAACTGCTCGCTGATCATGCCGCCTTCATTGGCGAACTTTTCCATCGCGGCAATCAACGGCATGGGGTCGCGGCCCGCCGCGATTTCGTAATGGCCGCGCTCTCCCGTCAAAATCGGCCAGGAGCGACCGACGCCCGTGCCGTCGTAAGCGCTGCCGTCTGGCTTCTGCCCATAGCCATCGCGATTGTAACGGCGCCAGCCCGGACCTTGCGGCAGGTCGCGCTTGAGCAGACGGTCCATGACTGCGATGGATTGTTGCACCAGGGGGTCGTTCGCCGCCCGAATCCCCAGTCGGACCAGCTGGAGAAAATCACCACCGACCACGTTCCGGGCCGGATGGCGGCCGCCGCCGTTGGCAACGGTGAGCATGGTGGTATTGGGATCGGCGTGCGGATCGGGCGCCTCAGAATCCGTGGGATTGATCCGAATGTAATGGCGGCGGAAACCTTCGACCAGTTCACCGGCGGTGGTGACGGTCCATTCTTCAACGTGAGCTGCCAACCAGTCGGCGTACTGCAGGATAAAATTCGCGGTGTCGGTTTCACGGCACCGCCTGGCGACCTCTGCGGCGCAAACCAGGCCGGCGATCACCGTGGCGAGCGTCGAGGGGGAATAGCCGGCGTTTTCTTCCCAGCGTTCCTGGGCGGTGACCGGTCCCTGCCGGATGAGATAGGCCGCGGCACGCAAAACCATGACGCCGGGATCGAACCGGCCGGGCGCGACGCCTTCTCGATGCAAACGCCACGCCAGCAGAATGGGAGCGGCAACTTCATCAAGTTGTACCCCTGGCCAATAGGCGTTACCATCGATCCAGCTGTTCTGCGGGAACCTGCCGTCCGTCTCCTGAATGGCCGCGAGCCAGATCAAGGCGCGCAGCGGAGTCCCGGTCTGGCCCGTGGCCAGGAGGGCGGTCGCACTCTGGACCAGGTCGCGCGTCCAGACCAGATGATAGCCGCCCAAATCATCGTCGCCCTTGGTCTCGCCCCAGGGGATGCTCATGGACGCCACCAGAGCGCCTTGAAACGATTTGTCTTCGTGGGCGAGGAGGATGCAACGGCTCAGCCGGTACAGGTGACCGCCGTCGGACGTGTGAGCGGTGAAATCATACTTCGGATTGACCACCGTGCGCTGCCACTGGCGGACATAGGTTTCGCGATGAATGTCGAACGGCTCGGCCAGCGATTGCAACAGCTTCGCCACCGTGCTCTGGCAGCTTCTTCCCAGCGCAATGGCAACCGTAAACTCGTCGCCGTCCTGAAGATTGATCTCGCCCGTCAGCGCGATGTTGCCGGACCCGGCTTGTTGGAACTCCCAGTCCATTTTGAAATTATCCATCAAATCCTGCCAGCCGTCACTGAAGCCGACATAGCCGATGGAGCGCCGTGAAAACCCGCGACTGCATCCCATAACCAGATGCACCCCCTTGCGCCCGGCATGGAGCAGCTGGTTGCTGCCAATGTCGGAACTCCAGCCGGAGTTGCCTGCGCCCTGGCGGGCGAGGTGTGGTGCCAGCAGGGTGTAGAGATGCAACCTGCCGCGCAGCGATTCGTCGGGCACTTCGAGCCGGGTATGCACGAGCAGCACCGAGCGATGCGGATCGGCGAGGATGTGCTTGATCAGGCGGTAGCGCCCGTTGGGTTCTGAATTGGTGAGGCGGTAAAAAATGCAATCCCGTTCCGGGTATTCGATCCGGTGATCCAGATCGCGCTTTTCCTCGTGGCAAAACGTTTCTCCGTCGCTGATCAGGAATTGGAAATCGCGCGTGTTCGGTTGGTCAACGGTCGGGTAGTAGATTTCGTTGACGATGCCGTGGCTGAGGGTGAACCAGACCCGGCAACTCGTATGATAGGCAGTGCCGAGACCTTCCTTGGCGCTGGATGTCCAGCGGGGCTCGATCCCGGGAGCGCCGAAGGCGACGGAGTTTTCCGCCGGGCTCATGGGGAAATCTTTCGGTTCATAAGTCAATGGAGGAACCGCTTGTGGGTTGAGCCGCTGTAAAGCCTGGTCCAGAGGCGATAGCCACCTTGAAAGGCGTTGAAATTGTTTCCCGGGCGCGTACGGGGCGGAAGTTTTTTAAGCAGTCTGGCATTGCCTCCCCCGAGCACAACATATTCGGCCTGTACGGCACTCTGGAGCAGCTGGACGACTACGTTCACCTGGTGACGCCATTTCTTTTTCCCCAGCCGTTCCAATCCCGCCAGCCCGACATAGTCTTCGTAATTCCGGCCCTTCTTGTAAGGCAGGTGGGCCAGTTCCATCGGCTCCAGCACATTATCCACGATCAGCGCTGAACCCAGCCCCGTGCCCAAACCGAGAAAGAGCATCCGGCCGCCCCGATAGCTGCCCAGCGCCTGCATCGCCGCGTCATTGACAATTTTTACCGGCCGGCCGAACGCCTTTTTAAAGTCAAATCCAACCCAGCCGGAGCCCAGGTGCCGGGGTTCAACGATGGGCCGGCCATGGACCACGGCTCCGGGATAGCCAATCGAAACGGCATCATATTTCCAACCCGCCGTGACCGCCCGCACGGCAGCGACCATTTTCACGGGTGTCATTTTGGGGCCGGACCGAAATTCAACCCGTTGCTTGCGGCCGGTGGCCAGCACCTTCACATGGGTGCCGCCGACGTCGATGACCAGAATTCTCGCGCGATCGGAGGTGGCGTGCTTTCGATTTGGCCGCGTCGAAGTTTTCATTGATCAGTCGCTGGTTGGTCTTTCTGTTCGGTTTGAAGATAGTACGGCTGGTGAATTCCACCAGACCGCCATTGAGCTTGTCCTTGTTCCATAAAGCTTAGACCTCATGCGTTTCATCGTCGTTCAAGCCCAACCGCGTTGTATCAGGCCGCGAATCTTTGCTGATTCAGGATCGGATCATCGTGAGAATCATTTTGAACCGCTTGAGCGCCTTGAGCACATGCGGCTGGCCGGCGGGCATGAGAATCATCTCGCCACCCTGCAACTGATGCGCCTGGCCGGAAATCATGATCTCGGCTGCGCCTTCCACCACTTGCACCAGTGCGTCGAACGGGGCCGTGTGCTCGCTCAGTCCCTGGTCTGCGTCGAAGGCGAAGAGCGTCACACTGCCGGCGGGCCGCTTGACGATCTCGCGGCTGACGACGGCACCGTCCTGGTAATTGACGAGTTCCAGCGCCCTGACCACGTGGGCGCCGGGGATTCCTTTGGGTTTGGGTGGGGTTTCTGGCTTAACCATTCTCCGTTTCCATTGGTTCAGGGGTTGGCGAAGTGGCCAGCATGAATTCCTTCAGGCTGAATAGTTCACTTCACTCCGGATGAGTCACGATCGGGTTCGTCGCCGATGATTTTGTTTTCGACAGCAACAGCGTGAACACTTCCTGATATAGGTTCTGCATATCCGTACTGATGCCTGCCAGCGCACGGGCGTGATCGGGTTGAGGCTCGTTTTCACCGGTGACTTGCGCCAGGTGCCAGGCATAACTCAACGCCGCGGTCTGGGTCAAAAGCAACGTCAGCTCAAATTCATCGCCGGTCTGACCCAATAATTCCTTCTTCTTGGTGGACGCAATCGCTTCGCGGGTGGCCAACTCGCCCGGCGGCAGCCAGATGTCGTCCAAACTGATCGAAGGATCGTTCTTGGCAAATTCCTCCAGCAGTTGTGCTCCGGTTGCGGAATTAACCGCAATTTTCTTAACCAGATTCTTAACGTCGGTATGTTCCCGCTTGATGAAGCGCAGGATGCTGACGTCCTTTTGCTCATCCAGGAGTTGATGGAGCAAGCTATAACCGTTGTTGCGTGTCGCTTGCGCAGCATCGCCGTCAATCGGAGCCCTTGCCTTTGGCGATTGGCAGCCGGTCAGAACGCCAGCGGCCAATAACATCACGGCCAGCAGCGAAAGGATGATCTTTGGTCTCATAAAATGGACGTCGTGACTTCCAGTGGCACCAGGAGAACAGAGTTGAAGCCCCCATACGGATTGGCCACGCGTTGAGCAGCCCGGGGATCCTCGCTCCACCGGCCATCCGTGATGAAGCGATATTCATACAAGCCGGACCTGAGCTTCAAACGGACAGCCCATTTTCCGGCGCCCATGTTTTTCAACGGCGTGGTTTCCGGGCACCAGCCATTGAAATTGCCGGCCACGTTCACTGCCCGCGCTTTCGGAGCGAAAAGCGTAAGAATAATTTCCTGCTCCTCCAAGGCGGGGAACCGCTCTGAAACCGGCTGAATGGGTGATGGGGAATTGGTTTTCAAATCAAATGGACCCGGGTACCAGGTGTCCGGTGTCGTGTTTCAATCCGAGCGGTGACGGTTGCCCCCACTGGCCGGTGAACACGAACTCATTCAAGGGCTTTCGCTGCCGGGGGGTCAGGTCGCGTTCCTTCAGGGCATCCGGCAGTTTGGCCGGGTCGGCCTTATATCCGATGGCCATCGCCGTCCATGCCTCGAAATGCTCCGGTATCTGGTAAATCTCCCGGGCCCGGTCGGGGAAGATGCCGATCATTTGGTGGACCGAGAGACCTCGCGCCGTTGCCTCCATCGCCAGATTTCCGGCGGCCAGGCCCAGGTCGTGAACGGCGGCCCGATTGGTCTGGTGGTTCCGGGCAAATTTCAGGCTGACGACGCCCAGCACCAGAACTGGCGCGGCCTTGGCCCACGCCCGGTTTGCTTCCACGAGACAGAGCAGGAGTCGTCCGAACTCCTGGGAATCTTCGCGGGTCGCCAACAGATAATTCCACGGCTGTTCATTGTAGGAGGACGCCGCCCAGCGCGCCGCCTCAAATAGCGAACACAGGTCGGCTGGCAAAACCGGCCGGTCTTCGAAGCCGTAGGGGCTCCACCGTTCCGCGAGAACCTGCTGGATGGGATGGGCGGTCGCCGCTTGCTTGATGCTCATAATCGCTTTTTGTCTGTCTGTGACGTCCGGGACGGCGTGGTCCCGGACGAAATCCGCATTAATCGGCCGCCAAAAACCTGGCGAAGACCACATCGCATTGCCGGGCAAGGGAGAAATCTTTTTTGGTGATTCCTCCCTGGTCATGCGTGGTGAGCCTCAACGTCACCCGGTTAAAACGGATGACGATATCCGGATGATGATTGATTTTTTGAGCTTTCCGGGCGATCCGGTTGACGAAATCCATGCTTTTTAAAAACCCCTCGAACTTGAAGGTCCGAAGAATGGTTTGCGCGCGTTTCGACCAGTTCGGAACGGCTTTCAACTGGAGGTCGACTTGTTTGGCGTTCAAGGCTGGCATAATTTTATTCAGTTTTTCTTCCGACCGGAGCCGCTTTTTTTGCCGCCGCCGGTCAGTTTGTTTACGGTGGCCCAGGCCCGGCCTGCCGCGGTTTTCGTACCGACGCCTTTTTTCTCGTAGCCGGCTTCGATGTGCGCTGCCTGACGCTTTTGCTTGTCCGTGTAGCTGGATTTATCGCCTTGGGGCATGGATGTGTTTTGCGTGGATTCGACCATTGTTTTTGTCGGCCGGCGCTTTGGCGGGAGGCACGTCGATGTCCAGCGCGGCGCTCAAATCAATTTCATGTTCCTGCTCCTGCACGATGATCGCGCGCAAAGTCTCGCTCAACGCAAATTCCCCCATCGCCTCGGCCTGCCGGATGCGCTCGCGATAGCGCCCCACCGTTGTCTGTTCGTTCTCCAGGTCCGCGCGCAGCATGGCGACCGGGTCGCTGGAAGTTTTGACCGGCTTGGGTGTCACGCCCGGCATGCCGCCCAGATAATCAAT
>CAYPSF010000188.1:0-8348 GCA_964413165.1 uncultured Bifidobacteriaceae bacterium | reverse complement strand
CACCGAACGCTGGCTGGGCGGCACCCTGACCAATTATAACACCATCAAAACCTCCATCAAACGGCTCAAGGAAATTGAGAAGATGGATGCGGACGGCACGCTGGCCAATTACGTCAAACAGGAGCAGGCGGTCATCCGCCGCGAAGCCGGCCGGCTGCAAAAGTATTTCGACGGCATCCGCGCCATGGATCGGATCCCGGCGGCGATGTTCGTGGTGGACATCAAGCGGGAACACAACGCCGTGGCGGAAGCCCGCAAACTCAAGGTGCCGATCATTGCCATCGTGGACACAAATTGTGATCCCGACCTGGTGGAATTTCCCATTGCGGCGAATGACGACGCCATCCGATCCATCCGCATGATCCTGGCCACGGTCGGCCAGACCATCACGCTGGCGCAGGCGGAATTTGAATCCAAGCGTTCGCGTCGTGCCGCCGAAGAGGCGGCAGCGGACGCGGCAGAGGCGGCGGCGCAACCCGTCCCGGCGGCGCCGGTTGAGGCCGCTCCCCAGCCGTCGGCTTGATCAGCGCCTCCGGGAAAATTTCCGGTTGCGCTCAACTCTCAACCAACGACTATTTTATATGTCTCAAATTACTGCTGCTGACGTTGCCAAACTTCGTGAGATGACGAACGTAGGCATGATGGATTGCAAGAAGGCGCTCACCGAGGCGAAGGGCGACCTCAGCGCTGCCGTCGATCTCCTGCGCAAGAAGGGCCAGGTCACCGCTGCCGTGAAGTCCGCCCGCGACGCCAAGGAAGGTGCCATCACCCAGCACATCGCTCCCGGTGGCAAGCTCGGCGTGCTCGTGGAAGTGAACAGCGAGACGGATTTTGTGGCACGCAACGAACTGTTCCGGGCGTTTTGTGACGAAGTGGCGAAGCGTTATGCCACCGAGGCCAATCCCAACCTGGAAGCCGAGCGCGAAGCGATGGTCGCGAAAATCCGCGAGAACATCAAAATCGCCCGGCACGCGAAAATGGAGGTGGTCGGCAATGGATTGATTGCCGGCTACATTCACACCGGCGCGAAGGTCGGCGTGCTCGTCGAGGTCGGCGCCGGCAAGGCCGAGACCACGGGCAAGGAGGAGTTCAAGCAGCTGGTCAAGGACATCACTCTCCAGATCGCGGCGGGCCATCCGCACACAGTTTCGCGGGAACAGGTGCCCGCGGATGTCATCGCCAAGGAACGGGAAATTGCTGCGCAATCCGACCGGCTCAAGGGCAAGCCGGCGCAGGCCATGGAAAAGATCCTGCAGGGCATATTGGAAAAGTTTTACCAGACCTATTGCCTCGTGGACCAGGGCTTCGTCAAGCGCAACTCCGAGATCAGCGTGAAGGAACACGTCGCCCAGATTGCCAAGCAGCTCGGTGACGAAATCAGCATCCGCCGGTTCGTGCGGTTCCAGGTGGGCGAAAGCGCCTGACCCGGGTAATTTTCAATGATGGCCAAGGGCGTCCGTGAGGATGCCCTTTTTTATGGATAACGTCGCAAATTGTTACGCCACGCAAATCCGAGGTCCGAAATCTGAGCGATAAACTGGCCTATTCAGGCGCTCCGGATTCGAGATTCGGTCTTCTTTCGGATTTCGGCCTTCGGGTTTCGGAGTTCGGTGCGAAGGATTTGCGGCTTTGGTTTGACGAGCTGCCGGCCGGCTGCTAAAAGTCCCCGCGATGCGGAGCGCACTTCCAGTTTTATGACAGCCATCAAGAAGCCGAGATTTCACCGGATCCTGCTCAAGCTCAGCGGCGAAGCGCTCGGGGGCGGAGACGGGATGGGCATCAGCCCCGCCGCCTTGCAGCTCATGGCTGAGCAAATCCGCGAGGTGCGCGAGCTCGGTGTGCAAGTGGTCGTGGTCGTTGGCGGCGGAAACATTTTCCGTGGTCTGGCCGGCAGCGAGCGCGGCATCGAACGCGCGACAGGTGATTACATGGGCATGCTCGCCACCATCATCAATGCGCTGGCGTTGCAGGATGCGCTGGAAAAAATCGGGTCACCCACCCGGGTGCAAAGTGCCATCGCCATGTCGCAGGTCGCCGAGCCGTTCATTCGGCGGCGCGCGGTGCGTCACCTGGAAAAGGGCCGGGTAGTCATTTTCGGTGGCGGCACCGGCAATCCCTATTTTTCCACCGACACTGCGGCGGCCCTGCGGGCCAACGAAATCGGCGCCGAGGTGATTTTGAAGGCAACCAAGGTGGACGGGGTCTATGATTCCGATCCCAAGAAGAATGCCCGGGCGAAACGTTTCGAGCAGATTACCTATCTCGATGCATTGCAGCGGCAGCTCAAGGTGATGGATTCCACGGCGTTTTCGCTGTGCATGGACAACAAGATGCCCATCATCGTTTTTGATTTGTTCAAGCCGCACAATCTGCGCCGCGTTGCCCTGGGCGAAAAAGTGGGCACGCTGGTGACGGGGTGAAACGACCGGCCGGAGCAGGGGAACGCAAGTCCTGTCTTCCATCGTCAATCTTCCAACTCCTGATTTCGCATGCCTGAACTCCCTGAAGTCGAAGTGCTCGCCCGCCATTTGCGCCCGTTGGTCCGGGGCAAAACTATCCGCGGCGTGGACGTGCGAAGGGCAAAGGTATTGAGGCCGACCCCGCTGCGCGGATTTCGTAAGACCCTGCTGGGCGCGAGATTCACCGGCCTGTCCCGCCGTGGCAAATACCTTCTGTTTCAGCTTCGCACCCGGACGGGCGGCAAACCCCTGACGCTGCTCGGACATCTGGGCATGACCGGCCGGATTTATCTCGCCCCAAAAAACGAACCGCTGCCCCGGCACGCCGCGGTGGTGTTCGACCTGGGCCGGGAGAATTTTATCTACGAGGACACTCGCTACTTTGGCCGGCTGACGCTGGACCTGGCGGCGGTGAAAAAACTGGGGCCGGAACCGCTCGCCAGCAGTTTTGACCGGGCGACTTTTGGGCAATCGTTGAAACGTTCGCGTCAGGCCATAAAAGTCAGGCTGCTCGACCAGACGCTGGTGGCTGGTGTTGGCAATATTTACGCGAGTGAAGCGTTGTTTCGCGCGCGGATTTCCCCGCGCCGTCCGGCCCGGCAACTGACCGCCGCGCAGGTCGGTCGGCTTTGGCGGGCGATCCGCTGGGTGCTAGCCGGGGCGATCCAGCGTGGTAGTACGGTGCCGTTGAGTTTTGCCGGGGGCGGATCGGATGGGCTGTTTTATTTCGGCCGGTCGCCGGGCACGCCGGATTATTACGAGGAACGATTGCGGGTTTATGATCGTGCCGGTCGGCCTTGTCCGAATTGCGGCGGATTGATCAAGCGCATCCGCCAGGCTGCGCGGAGCACGTTTTATTGTCCGCGCTGCCAGCGCCGTTGATGGGTTGGCGGTTCGGGTTCATGGGAACCGGCTGGCGGGCGTCAAATTTACTGCAAAGCAAATGAGTCAAAAAATGCGTCGCACTCCTCCGGATGCGGGTTCGCCGTCAGAAAAACGACCGTCAGGAGATAGAGCATTTTCAGTCACTTTGTAGCCGTATGAAACAATTAATCTGCTTTGTTTTCGGGCGTTTCTTGTGATTTTGAAGGCCACAGTTTTAATTAAACCGCTCTAGAGCCGTTGCCCGACCATGATCATTCTGGCTCTGACGGAATAATTGGCCTTTCCGCCTTTGATGAATTCAAACTCCCGGCCGGAATTATTTCCCATTTGGATTTCCTTCTGCGACACAATTTTCCCCTGGGCACCGGCTTCCAACGCTTGGACCTTATCCAGATAAGATTTTATGTCGGGGACTTTGGGGATGTCAAAATAACCCACGCCATACGCATTCTGGGTGTCTTTTTTGGCGGCGAACGCGTGCATCTCGATTTTTCCAAATTGGCTTTGCGACGTTTGTTGCTTTTCCTCCGGTGTGCCGGGAAAAAGAATGGAAAACTTTCCAGCTTCGGATGTAAATCGTTCCCAATGTTTCAGCGGCGATTCAGAACCCGGGTTTCCTGAATTTCCGGGTTGCTTTCCACATCCCGTTGCGACCATCAAAAATAAAAGGGCGACCAGCGCGCCTTTAAACGGGTTCGGTTTGTTTTGCATGGTGCGATGAATTCAGCTGGCCTTGCCAGCAAACTGCCAGTCCGCTTTGAACAGATTCGGCTTTTGAAATGGCTCCAGAGGTAGGGCTCGCGCCGAACTTTGAGCCTAAAATACAAGGTTTTGTTAGGGTTTCAATCAAAATTTGACTGAACCCAGCACTATTATTCAGTATCAAACATAACTTTCTTCTTACACTTCTTCTGACACCCATTTTTGTCTCGTTCCTTCCGCCGGATCGGAAAATTTTTTGCCGCTTCGATTCGAATCCAAAAATGAGGTTAGAGGTAGGATTCCAAAAGTCAGTTCAGGTGGATTTCGGGTTGCATAAACTGCGGCGGGTGGACGTGGACGAGGCGAGGGTCGGAATCGAGCGCCTTGGGGGGCGGACGACAGGGGTATCGTGCCCGATTTTACAGGGTATTCAACGAGATTGTGTCACTATTGGTGACCTTGGTTCCCACTTGGTCTGTTAGCCATTTTGTTAGCCACCGTACTTCCGTCTCCACCTGTGGAAAACCACTTTGTTATTTAACTGTTCGGCAATGCGATCGCATTGCCCTTGGGTGATTCGGCTCAGGTTGATTCCCTTGGGTAGATATTGTCGGATGAGCCCGTTGGTATTCTCATTGGTGCCTCGCTCCCAGGCATGGTACGGCGTCGCAAACTAAACCCGCGTGCCCAGCCGGCTTTCCAGATCCCGATAGTTATGAAACTCGGGTGGAATCTCACAACAGTGAAATCATGAACCTCGTGTTGTGCGCAAGTCCGGGTAACGTTTTTTTCTCACCACGCCAACCCGATCCCCTTCTGCTAGCTTGAAAACCAATTTCTGGCTGAGTGGTCAGCCAGTCCCTTACTGATCCGTGCGAAAGAGGCGCAGGGAGCAATTGTCCTTCGGGCCATCGAAACTGACTGTGGCAAGAGTGCGGCCATCCGGAGCGAACCCCGCGTAAAACACGACGAGGGGTTCGGTTTCGAGCATCCCGATGTCGCGCAGCGTCTTCAGGTTCCACAATCTGACGTGCTGAGCGCCGGTGCCGACCGCGAGCGTCTTCCCGTCGGGGGCAAAGGCGACCGAAAACGCCCCGCCCTTATGCCCTTGGAGCACTGCCAATGACCGGCCGGTCAAGGCATCCCACAGCCGGCACGTGTCATCCGGTGACGCCGTCGCAATCTCGCCGCCGTCCGGCGAAAACGCCGCGCCGAACACCCCAATCTTGTGCCCGCTCAGCGTCAGCGAAAGTTCCGCCCCCGCTGTGCGCCACACTTTCACGTCCAGGTCCTCCTCGCCTGTTGAAATCAAACGGTCGCCGTCCCGCGAAAACGTCAGCGAGGTGATGCGCGAGAGCTGCCCTTTCCACACATGCAACTCCTTTCCCGCCGCCAAATCCCACAGCCTCACCGTACCGTCCCTCATGCCCAGCGCGAGCAATTGACGCCTGGCCAGAAATGCATGCGCGCTGACGTCGACGGTGTCCAGCGCCCCCGCCGCGATGGTTCGCATCACCACCGGTTCGCGCAAACTCTCGAGCTGAAACGTGGCATCGGGATTCAAAACCCACAACGCCTTGCCGTCCTCGCTGAATCCCAGCGGACGCATCGCGTTCGTGAAAAATTCCGTTTCCCGGCCGTCGCCGGTCCGCCACACCAAGACGCCTTTGCGGTCCCCCGCTGCCAGCAGGCCGCCGTCGCTGGAGAAAATCGGCCAGTTCCAAAAGCTGACTGTTCGCGTCAGCGCCGCGTCCAGGAACGGCTGGTCCCGATTCCACAACCGCACCGTTTCGTCCTTGCTACCGGTGGCAAACGTCCTGCCATCGGGCGCAAAGGCAATCCCCCAAACCTCTCCGCGATGGCCACGGAACACGCCGGCCCCCTCCAGGGTGTGCGCGTCCCACAATCGAATGGTCTGGTCCGTGCCCGTGGTCGCCACGGTCCGGCCATCCGGCGAAAAGGCGATTTGCCAGACCGGACCCTGCCGCGTTTGGATTTCACGCGGCGGCCGGTTTCCGGAAAGGTCCAACAATCGCAGGCTGCCGTCTCCGTTACCCTCCGCCAGGGTGTCTCCGTCCGGTGAAAGGCACAGATTGAACCGCACGTCCAGGGCTTTGAACGACGCGATGACCCGTCGCTCGTTGAGATCCCAGACGTTGATGTGCCGGTCTCCGCCGCCCGCCGCCAGCCTTCGGCCATCCGCCGAGAAGCTCAATTCTGAGCCGTCCTCCGGAATCGAGTTCAATTCCCGGCCATCGCGCAAATCGAGGAAAACGACTTCAACGTCGTTCGATTCCGACGAAGCGCCGTTCGTCGTCGCAGCCCTTTCCAGGGACACGGCCACCACGTCTCGAACCGGACTTGCCGCCATGCCCGCGACTCCGTTGGTGATCTGAAACCTCAACCGGCGCGTATCCAGGTCATGGCATTCCAGTTTCCCGCTCCGATCGTAGAACAGTATCCTTTTGCCGTCGGGCGAGAAGGCCACGTCATCCACCTCATCGTCGCAAAAAAAGGATGCCGATTCCTTGTGGCTGGCCAGGTCCCAGACCCTGACGAATTGATCGTAACACCCGCTAGCCAGATAATGCCCATCAGGAGAATAGGCGACGCCCATCACTGCATTGGAAAGGCCCGCAAAGGTGAACTGCTGCTGGCCCTGGCAAGCCTGCTTGAAAAAGCGCCACTCGAACCCGCGCAAATCTGGTTTGCCCGCCTGCGGGATTTGAGCGGCCAGCAACGTCTCGGTACGCCCGAAATCGCCTTCGGCATAAGCATGCTGCGCAAGATTCATATCGGCGGCGTAAAGCAACTCGCGGGTGGCCGCCTCCTGTTTTTCGGCCTGGACACGGTACGCGGCCTCGATCTGGGCGCGCTCGCGCACTTGTGCGGTCTCCCACCGCTGCAGCAGGATGATGACTCCGGCCAGCATTGCGGCGATTCCGACAGCCGGGACGAGGCGTTTCAACTGCCGTTCCATCGCGTGCATGCGTTTGACCGATTTTCCCGCCTGTAACAGCAGCAACTCCCCCCGCATTTCGGCCGCCGAGGCATATCGCCGGGACCGGTTGTCGGCACAAGCCTTCAGCACGATTTCGTTCAATTCTAAAATCGATGCGCGATCGGCCAGGGATTCGAAGTCCGCGGGCAACATGGGAAACTCGGCCCGATTCCTTCCAGTGGCGGCCTCATAGAGCACCTTCCCGAGGCTGTAAAGATCCCCCGCGGGTGAACCCGGTCCTTCCGGAGGCATATACCCTTCCGTTCCCACAAAGGAATGGGTCGCATCAATGCGGGAGACAAGGCCGATGTCCGCCAACTTCGGCTGGCCGTTGACAAAAATGATATTGGACGGTTTGACGTCGCGATGAATCAGCCCGTGTTCATGAAGATGCCCCAGCGCATTGGACAAACTGACCGCCAGTTTCAGGCAATCCTGCGGCGGCAGGCGACCGCGCCGCAACAGCACTTCCTTGAGGGTTTTGGGCTGGTAGGTCGCCGGATTGACCATCACGGGAGACCCGGGCGTCGATTCGTCTGTGCTGGCGTCGTCGGCCAGTTCCATGACGTAATAGAAATATTCCGCCGCTTCATTCCGGCCGATGTGCAGGATGCTGATTTGATTTTCCTGCGAACGGGAAACCGGCTCGAACCTTTGGATGCCCACAAATTCACGCTCGAACGGACGCGCCTCTTCAAAGGTCTTCCGATAGACCACTTTCGCGGCCCGGTAAGTGCCCGTGATACTGCGCACGAGCCAGACTTCTCCATATGCCCCGCGTCCAATGGGACGTAAAAGTTCGTAATCTGGAATGGCCGGCTCCACACGGATAGCGTAGCGGCAACCCGGGCCGGGGAAAGCTGAAATCAGAGGCGCAGTCTGCTTAATCAGTCCGCGAACGGCCGCTACCAGCCTCTGTCCCCTGACCGGAGGTCAGTCCAGCTTCTTCCGCACATACTCGACCTCCTGCTTCAACTGGCGGGTCAGGCGATGCGCAATGAGATAGACCAGGACTGTGCTCACGCCCAGTTCCTTCGCCACCTTCATCACCGGCCAGCGTTGGACCGCATAGAGCTCGAATATCTGGGCGTGCTTGGGCTTTACACGCCGGCACACCCGAAGAAAAGCCGTCTGGAACACGCTCCGCTTCCATTCCGCCTCCCATACTGCGTCCAGGTCCGTGGGATCCGGAATCCGTTCGGCCGTGGGAGTCCTTTCGTCTTCCGCAAAAGAAGGAGACGCCATTACGGGCGGCCGGCTGCGAAAATGATCGGCGATCCGCCACCGGGTGATGTTGAGCA
>CAYPSF010000187.1:0-8452 GCA_964413165.1 uncultured Bifidobacteriaceae bacterium | reverse complement strand
CCGTTTTTCTTCAAATCATCGGCAATCTGAATTTCATTGAACTGCGTCGCCACCCAGAAATAAGCGAAGAACAAAATCATCAGCGAATACAGCGTCAAATACAGCGCCGAACCCGAATTGAGGTTCAGCGCGATGTCGTTGCACAGCTTTTTAAAGAACGGCACGTCGATGAAACTCGCCAGGCGCAGAAAAATCTGCTGCGGAAACATGAGAATGGATTGGGCGAAAATAATCGGCATGACGCCGGAGAAATTCACGCGTAACGGCATGAACGACGTGCCGCCGGAATACATCTTGCGCCCGACCGCGCGCTGGGCGTATTGCACCGGCACCTTCCGCTGGGCCTGGGTGATCGCAATGACGCCGCCGATGACCGTCACCAGCAGGATCACCAGCATCAACCCCGTGCCGAGCACATGATAGTTGGATTGGACATTGCCGCTGGGCGCGAACATATCCTTCACCGACACCAGGGCCCGCGGCAGCCGGGCCACAATGCCGATGGTGATGACCAGGGACACGCCGTTACCGATACCGCGCTCGGTGATTTGTTCACCCAGCCACATCAACAGCATCGTGCCGGTCGTCATAACCAGCACGGTCTGGATGCGATACCACCAGCCCGGGTCCAGCACGAGGGACCCCTGGAATCCGTGAAAGAGGTTTTGCGGATGTTCCCAACTCATGGCGAAGAACATCCCCTGTCCCAGGCATAGCAGGAGGGTCCCGACGCGGCCGTACTGGATGATTTTCGACCGTCCGTTTTCCTCGCGCGCCAGTTTGCTCAACCTGGGCCATACCGCCGTGAGCAACTGGATGATGATCGTGGCGCTGATGTACGGCATGATGCCAAGCGACCCGATGGCGCAATGCTCCAGGGCGCCGCCGGCGAAAGTGTTGTACATGCCCAGCACTCCGCCGCCACCCTGCGAGGTCTGGCTGAAAAAAGTGGTCAACGCATCGCCGTTCAAGCCCGGGATGCGGACCCACGCCATCAAACGACAGACCGCCAGCAAGCCGAGCGTAAACAGAATCCGGGACTTCAACTCCGGAATCTTGAAGCAGTTGGCGAAGGTATTAAAGATGGAGCGGAACATGCGTCAGACGCGCGTTCAGGCCTTGGCCGGTGCCGCGGGCTTGGCCGGTGCGGCGGATTTAAGGCCGATCACTTCGCACGCGCCACCCTTGGCTTCGATTTTCGTGCGAGCCGACGCGCTGAATGCGTGCGCGCTCACGGTCAGTTTTTTGGTCAACTCACCGTCGCCGAGAATCTTGATGCCGCTGCCGGGACCATTGGCCAGGCCCGCCGCGCGCAGCGCCGTTTCGTCCACGCGCGCGCCGTCGTCAAACCGGTTCAAGTCCTCGATATTGACCCCGAGATAACGTGTCGCAAACCGCGTATTGTTAAAACCGCGTTTGGGAATGCGGCGAATGAGCGGCATCTGGCCGCCTTCGAACCCGATGCGGATTGAGCTGCCGGAACGCGCCGTCTGGCCCTTGCCGCCCCGACCGCTGGTTTTGCCGTGGCCGCTGGATTCACCCTGGCCCAGGCGTTTGGTCCGGTGTTTCGCACCCGGACGGGGTTTTAAATCGTGCAATCGCATAAAAATCAAGCCGTTGCCGGCGCTGCTTCCGACGCCTTGGGCGTCACCACTTTTCTGATTTCCAAACCGCGGCTCCGGTAAATGTCTTCGCGCAACCGCAGGCTCAACAAGGCCTTGAGCGTCGCCTTGACCACGTTCGCCGCGTTCTTCGAGCCGAGCGATTTGCTCAGCACATCTTTCAATCCGGCGGCTTCCAACACCGCGCGGACCGTCCGGCCGGCGATAATCCCTGTTCCCGGCGAGGCCGGCCGCAGCAGGACCTTGGCACCGCCGTAGGCGCAAAAAACCTCGTGCGGAATCGTCACATCCTTGAGTGACACCGAAACCATCTGGTTGCGCGCGAGTTCACCCCCCCGGCGGATGGCGTCCGCCACCTCACCGGCTTTGCCCAGGCCTACGCCGACACTTCCCCGCTTGTTACCGACGACAACGAGCGCGCTGAAATTGAACCGGCGGCCACCTTTGACCACCTTGGCGGAACGGTTAATGAACACGACCTTCTCGGTCAGTTCCTGGGATTCCTGTCCCTCGAAGCCAAGCTCCGGCGCTTCGGCGATGGATTTGTTGCGTCGGCCGCGCCCGCGCGCCGTGCGTTGCTCTTCCGTTTCTGGTTTGGTGATGTCAGCCACAGTTTTCGATCTCCGTTTTTAGAATTTCAAGCCCGCTTCGCGCGCCGCCTTGGCCAGGGCCGCCAATTTGCCCAGTGCCAGCACGGGCGTGCCGTCCTTGCCCTTGCTAAAGGTCTGATGATAACGCGCGCCGCCGCGATCAAAAATGACTGCCTTGATGCCTTTGGCCAGGGCGGTTTCCGCCGCCAGCTTGCCGATGACCTTGGCGCTGGCCACGTTGGCCGCCAGCTTGTCCCGGTCCGGGGTCGCCTTGCCCGTGGTCGAAGCCGCCGCCAGCGTCACCCCGGCCTTGTCGTCAATGAACTGGACGTGAATGTTTTCGTTGGTAAAGCAGACGCTCATGCGGGGACGATCCTTCGTGCCGCTGATTTTATTGCGGATGCGCCACTTGCGTAGCTGCTTCAATTGATGTTTCTTTTCCGTTCTCATTTATCCAAAACGTTAAACCGTTAAAACGTGGAACCGTTGAATCGCGGCACCCATGCCATCGTCAACCGATTTAACGATTAAACGATTCAGCGTTTCAACGACCTGTAAAAAATTCACACTCACGCGCCAGATTTATTGGACCGTCTTGCCTTCCTTGCGCTGGACGTGTTCGCCCACATAACGCACGCCCTTGCCCTTGTAAGGTTCAGGCGGATAGAACCCGCGGAGCTCGGCGGCGACCTGGCCAACAACCTTCTTGTCCGGGCCTTCAATGGTCAGCTTGGTGTTTTCCTCGACGGTCACCTTGATCTGGTCGGGGATGTTGTAATTGATGGGATGCGAATAACCGAGGGCGAGGTTCACGACCTTGCCCTGGACGGCGGCCTTGAAACCGACGCCCTGGATTTCGAGTTTTTTGACAAACCCGTCGGTCACGCCCTTGACCATGTTGTTGACGAGCGCGCGGCTCAGGCCGTGCAGCGCCTTGGCCTGGGCGTCATCGCCCTCGCGGCTGACCAAAATCTTGCCGTCCTGCACCTTGAGGCTCGTGCGCTTCGGCAATTCCCAGTCGAGCTTGCCCTTCGGGCCTTCGACAAATACTTTTTGTCCCTTCACCTCCACCTTCACCTTCGGTGGAATGGCAATCGGTTGTTTTCCAATTCGCGACATAAATCAAATTTACCAGACGTAACAGAGCAGTTCGCCGCCAAGGTTTTTCTTGCGCGCCTGCGTGCCGGTCATCACACCTTCCGGCGTGGAAATCACCGACACCCCCAGGCCGCCCAAAACGCGGGGGATTTCTGTCGCCCCGACGTAGTGCCGCAGTCCCGGCTTGCTGATGCGGCGCAAACCTTCGATGACGTTCTTTTTGCCCTGATACTTGAGCTGGATCTTAAGTTTCTTGAGCGGCTTGCCTTCCACCATCACGGCTTCGACGTAGCCTTCCTGTTTCAAAATCTGCGCCAGACTTTCCTTCATCCGCGAATGCGGCATTTCCACCGCGGGCAGCAGGGCGCGGCCGGCGTTACGGATGCGGGTCAACATGTCAGCAATCGGGTCGGTCATATCAAATCGTAATCGTTATCTTAATTCATTCACCAACTGGCTTTCACCACGCCCGGAATCAAACCGTTCAACGCGGCCTCGCGGAAGGTCAACCGCGACGCGGCGAACTTGCGCAGGTAACCTCGGCGGCGGCCGCTGGCCGAGCAGCGGTTCACCAACCGCGTCGGGCTCGCATCGCGCGGCAGTTTCCCCAGGCCGATATAGTCGCGCTTGGCCTTCAGCTCCGCCCGGAGCGCGGCATATTTTTTTACCGTATTCGCCTTGCGCTTGTTGCGCTCAAACCATGCTTTCTTGGCCATAAAATTTATTTCTCCGCAAGCGGGAACCCCATGAGCTTCAACAAATCCAGCGCTTCCGCATCGTTGCGCGCCGTGGTCACAATCGTGACGTCCATCCCCTGGGTCCGCTTGATCTTGTCCAGTTCAATCTCCGGAAAAATCGTCTGGTCGGCGACGCCGAACGTGTAATTGCCGCGGCCGTCGAACTTGCGCGGCGACAGCCCGCGGAAGTCGCGGATGCGCGGCAGCGCCGTGGCAATCAGCCGGTCGAAAAATTCGAACATCGCGTCGCGGCGCAGGGTGACGCGGCAGCCGATGGGCTGGCCTTCGCGCAGCTTGAAGTTGGCGATGCTGTGGCGCGATTTGCTGATGACCGGCTTGCGGCCGGTGATCAACGAGAGGTCCTTCGCCGCGTCGTCAATCGCGTTTTTTTCCAGCGACGCGCTCACGCCCATGTTCACCACGATTTTCACAAACCGGGGAATCTGGTGCACGTTCGCGTAATTGTGCTTCGCCTTGAGGGCGGGCACCACGTCGCTCATATATTTGTTATAAAGTCTGGCTTTCATCGTTTCCTGGTCACGGATTCGGCCGTGGCCCTGATTGGTCGTTAAATCGTTGTTTTCAAGCTTCGGCCGGCGTCGCCGGCGCCCCGCCCCGTTTCGCCACGCGGGCGTCAAACCGGTCCGCCTTCATCACGTTCGAAAGGTGCATGCTGCCTTCGCGCTCGATAATCGCACCCTGGGGATGCTGCTGGCTCTTGCGCATGTGGCGCTTCATCATCTGCAGGCCTTCCACAATCACCCGGCTGGTCTTGGGCGCCACCGCGATGATCTTGCCGCGCTTGCCCTTTTCCTTGCCGGCCAGCACCACCACTTCGTCGCCTTTTTTAACGTGCAGTTTCATAAACCTCTTCAAATCACTTCCGGCGCCAGCGAAATTATTTTCATGAACTTTTTGTCGCGCAGCTCGCGCGCCACCGGCCCGAAAATTCGCGTGCCCTTCGGGTTCAATTCCGCGTCGATGATCACCACTGCGTTGCTGTCAAAACGCAGGTACGAGCCGTCGTTGCGGCGGATGGCCTGGCGCGTGCGGACCACCACCGCGTTGTGCACCTCGCCTTTTTTCACCTGGCCGTCGGGGGCGGCAACCTTGATGTGCACCTTGATCACATCGCCGATCCCCGCATACGTCTGGTTGCGGCCCAGGACGCCAATCGTCCAGGCGACTTTTGCGCCCGTGTTGTCCGCAACATCCAAATGGGAACGAATTTGCAGCATAAAATCTCTCTATTCGGCCGCCACCGGCTCCACGCCCCGGCTGCGCTCGACGACTTCCATCAGCCGCCAGCGTTTGATCTTGGACAGCGGCCGGGTTTCCTCGATCCGCACCCGGTCGCCCACCTTCGCCTCGCCCTTTTCATCGTGGGCGTAAAATTTATTGTAGGCGGTCACCACCTTCCGCAGTTTCGCATGCGGGAACCGGCGCTGCACGCGCACGACGATGGTTTTGGCCATCTTGTTGGAGATGACCTCGCCGACGCGTTGTTTGCGATGTCCGCGCGCCGCTTCCGTTGGGTTCACAGTGTCAGCCATACTCAATTTCGAGCCGCTTTGTTGCGCAATTGGGAGATGCGGGTTTCGAGGCGCGCAATGCTCCGGCGCAGGGTCCGCAGGCGGGCCGGCTTCTCCAGCTGGGCGCTCGCCTGTTGCAGACGCAGGTTGAACATTTCATGGCGCAGGTCCCGGCTCTTGGCCGACAATTCCACCAGCGTCATGTCTTTCATTTCCGAAAATTTCATAACTCAATTCCGTCTAACGCGAACCGCGATGCCGCGAAATAAACTTGGTCCGGATGGGCAGCTTCGTGGCCGCCAGGCGCAACGACTCGCGCGCCACAATTTCCGTCACGCCATCCACCTCGAACAACACGTTCGCCGGCCGGATGACCGCCACCCACGATTCCAGCGGACCCTTGCCCTTGCCCATCCGCGTTTCCAGCGGTTTCTTCGTGAACGACTTCTGCGGGAAGATGCGGATCCACATTTTCCCGTGCCGCTTCATGTTACGCGCAATCGCCACGCGGGCCGCCTCGATCTGCTTCGTGTCCAGCCAGCACCGTTCCAGTGACATCAAACCGTACTCACCGAACGACACCGTGTTTCCGCTGTAAGCCATGCCGGCACGGTTGCCGCGGTGCATCTTGCGGTACTTCACTCTTTCGGGCATCAACGGCATATCAAAAATCCTTTCAAAAAATCAGTTGGCGGCGGCCGGAGCCGCGGTCGGGATCGGCGTGGCCGTCACCGGCGGCTTTTCCTTGGTCGGCTTGTTTTCGCCCTTGCAAATCCAGCACTTGACACCCAGCTTGCCGTAAAGCGTCTGCGCCTCGGCGAAACCGTAGTCAATGTTCGCGCGCAACGTGTGCAACGGCACCCGGCCCCAGTGATACGTCTCCACCCGCGCCAGCTCCGCGCCGCCCAAACGGCCGGCGCAACGAATCTTGATCCCCTCCGCACCGAAATCCTTGGCTGTCTGCAGGGCTTTCTTCATGGCGCGCCGGAATGACACCCGCCGTTCGAGCTGCAACGCGATGTTTTCCGCGACCAGTTGCGCTTCGATCTCCGGGGTCTTGACCTCGATGATGTCCACGTAAACTTCCTTGCCGGTCATCTTGCTCATCTCTTCCTTGAGCTTGTCAATTTCCGCGCCTTTGCGGCCGATGACCACACCCGGACGCGCGGTCAGAATGGTGATGCGGCAGCGGTTCGCCGCGCGCTCGATCAAAATCCTCGGCACCGCGGCCGCTTCGAGTTTCTTCTTCAGCAGCTTGCGAATTTCGCGGTCCTCGCCCAGCAACTTGCCGAACTCTTTCTTGTCCGCATACCACTTCGAACGCCAGTCCTTGTTGACCCCGACGCGCAGTCCGATTGGATTGGTTTTTTGACCCATATTATTCGTCCGACAAGGTGATTTTGATGTGGCAACGGCGCTTGAGGACGGGTCCCGCTGAACCGCGCGCCTTGGGTTGAAAACGTTTGATGATCATCGCCGAACCGGTCACGGCTTCCTTTACGCGCAATGATTCCGGCTTGAGCTTGTTGTTGTTTTCGGCGTTGGCGATGGCCGACTGGAGCGTCTTGGCCACGAACCGCGCCGATTTGCGCGGCACAAAGGCGAGGATCGCCTGCGCCTGCAAGGCCGGCAACCCCTGGATCTGCCGCACGACCTCGCGCATCTTTTGCGGGGACATCGGCACGTTTTTGGCAATCGCGTAAACTTCCATGCTATTTCGCCTCCGCCTTGGCCGTGTGCGCGCCGTGTTTCTTGAACGTGCGCGTCAGCGAAAATTCGCCGAGCTTGTGGCCGACCATGTTTTCCGTCACAAACACCGGGTTGAAAACCTTGCCGTTGTGGACCGTGAACGTAAGACCCACGAAATCCGGCGTGATGGTCGAACGCCGCGACCAGGTCTTGATCGGCGTCTTCTGGTTCGTGCTCTTCGCCTTCTGGATCTTTTCCAGCAAGTGAAAATCGATGAACGGACCTTTTTTTATCGAACGTCCCATATAATTACTTGGTCTTGATCGGCAACCCGTTCCGGCGCACGACAATGAACCGGTTCGAATGTTTATACTTGGGCCGCGTCTTGCCGCCCTTGGCCACCTTGCCCCAAGGCGACATCAACTGCTGCCAGCCGCCGCCGGACTTGGACTTGCCGGCGCCGCCACCGTTCGGATGGTCCACTGGATTCCGCGCCACTCCGCGGCTGATGCCGCGGATGCCGCGATGCCGGGAACGGCCGGCCTTGCCCAAAATCACGTTCTCGTGCTCGGTATTGCCGACCTGGCCGATGGTCGCATAGCAGTCCTCATTAAACCGGCGAATTTCACCCGAAGGCAGACGCAATTGCGCGTATCCCTCGTCCCGCGACATCAACGTCGCCGCGCCGCCGGCCGAACGGACCATCTGTCCGCCGTGACCCGGCGTGATTTCAATATTGTGAACCGACAACCCGATGGGGATGGCCTTGAGGGGCAGCGCATTCCCGACTTCCGGGGGAGCCGCCGGGCCGCTGGAGATGGCCGAGCCGACCTTGATGCCCACCGGAGCGATGATGTAACGCTTCTCGCCGTCCTTGTATTGCAGCAGCGCCAGGCGCGCCGATCGCATCGGATCGTATTCAATCGCCGCGACCGTGGCCTCCACGCCGTGCTTCTGGCGCTTGAAGTCCACGAGGCGAATTTTTTGCTTGTGGCCGCCGCCGAGACCGCGCGTGGTCACGCGACCGTAATGGTTGCGACCACCGGTTTTCTTGCGCGTGATGACCAGCCGTTTTTCCGGCCGGGTCTTCGTAATATCGCTAAAGTCCGCGATCGTAATGTATCGCGTCGACGGCGTTAGCGGTCTAAATGTCTTGACTGGCATAAAAACAATGATTTCAGCAG
>CAYPSF010000186.1:0-8589 GCA_964413165.1 uncultured Bifidobacteriaceae bacterium | reverse complement strand
CCCTGGATCCCAAACTGGTGGAGGCCCACCTGCACAAGGCCAGCGCCGCCCGGGCCCTGGGAAAAACGGACGTCGTCCGGGAGGTTTGCGCCGCCCTGGCGTCCATCGAACCGGAAAACTTCCGTCGGGCTCGCTAAGCGCAGCCGTTTGGTGTCCACGCTTCAGCGTGTTGCAACAGCCTGACACCCTGACCCAGGCTGCGCCAAGGCGAGAGGGTGAACACCGAACGCGGCTCTTCCGAAAGGGTTAGATTTGGCCAAAAGCTTTGCCGGACCGCTTGAAAAGCTGGCGCTTCCCGCGGTTTTTCGTTTAATCCCTGCGCCCATGAACCGCAGCCTGGCCATTGCCACCAACCTGTTCCCCGCCTGGGTCCTGCTCGGCGGCGTGCTGGCGCTGGCGCATCCGGCCTGGTTCACCTGGTTCGGCGGCGATTTCATCACCTGGGGACTTGCGATCATCATGCTGGGGATGGGCATCACGCTGAGCGTGGACGATTTCAAGGCGGTGCTGAAAATGCCGCGCGCGGTCGGGATCGGGTTCGTCGCGCATTATGCCATCATGCCGTTCCTCGGCTGGAGCATCGCCCGCGTGCTCCGGCTCGAAACGCCGTTTGCCGTCGGCCTCATCCTGGTGGCCTGCTGCCCGTGCGGCACGGCGTCAAACGTGGTCAACTACCTCGCCCGGTCCAATGTCGCCCTGTCGGTGTTGATGACGATGTGCTCCACGCTGGGGGCGATCGTGATGACGCCGCTGCTGACGAAGTGGCTGGCGGGCAAATACGTGCCGGTGGACGCAGCGGGTTTGTTCCTGAGCACGGTGAAGATCGTGCTGGCGCCGGTGATCATCGGTGTGGCCTTGAACCGTTACCTGCCGCGTTTCGTGAAGTTCGTCCTGCCGGTGTCGCCGTTGATCTCGGTGTTGACCATCACGCTGATTTGCGCAAGCATCATCGGCAGCAGCGCAGGAGACTTCAAGCAGTCGGGCGGCGAGCTGGTGTTGGCCGTGTTTTTGTTGCACACCGGCGGTTTTTTCCTGGGTTATGTTTTCAGCCGGCTGCTGCGCTGCGACGAATTGACCAGCCGGACGATTTCCGTGGAAGTGGGCATGCAGAATTCCGGCCTGGGCGCGGCGCTGGCCGGGAAACATTTTGCCTCGATGCCGCTGGTCGCGCTGCCGTGCGCGATTTCGGCGACGTTTCATTCGGTCATCGGCAGCCTGCTGGCCGGCCTCTGGCGGTTGCGGCCGGTCCGCAAGTAGCTCCGCCGGCCGGTCCGGGATTGGCCGGCGATGTCATACGCAATTTTTCGCAGGGGATGGTTGGTTGGAGTTTTCAAACATGGAATTGAACATACAGGAAAGGGCCCGGCGGGCCGGCGAAATGTCCGGGCTGGGATTATGGCCGGAAGTACTGGCGCTCGCCCAACAATGGCAGCGCGAGGACCCGACGGACCATCGGGCACCTTATTATGTCGGCCTGGGCCTGAGCGGGATGGGACAATATGTTCAGGCGGAGACGGCGTACCGGCAGGCATTGGCGATGGACCCGACCGATTTCACGGTGTGGAACGATCTGGCGGAACTGCTCTATCACAGCATGCGGCGCCCGGCCGATGGTGTCCGTTGTCTGAAACAGGCCCTGAAAATCAACCCGCAGCACAAGCTCGGCTGGCTGCATCTGGCCACGATGGCCGGCCACATGGGCAGCCATCACAAGGTGCTGGAATATGCCGACCAGGCCCTGGCCCTGGACCCGAAACTGGTGGAAGCCTACCTGCACAAGGCCACCGCGGCCCGGGCGCTCGGGAAAATGAGCGTCATCAAGGACGTTTGCAATGCCCTGGCGTCCATCGAACCGGAAAACTTCCACCGCGCCCCCTGAACCCGGTAACGATTTCAAATGGCCGTATCCACCACCGGCACCGAAGGAACTTCCCGGCCGGCCACGGATTTCCCGCCGGCCAGCCCCAGGATCAAGGTCATCAGGCTGGCAGCCGCGAACAGGCCGACACAGGCGGGCCAGCCGCCCTTCAACCAAAACCACGCCGTCAACACCGCGCCCGCACTCCCACCCGCATAGTAGAAAGTCACGTAAAGACCGGCGGCGGCGGAACGGGCGCGCCCGGCAACCTGTCCCGTTAATACTGTTGCCGCCGATTGCGAGATGAAAATCCCGGACGAAAAAACCGCCAGTCCGGCAACGGCCAGCATCAGCCAAGGGGCCAGCGTCAGCAAAAGACCGCCCAGACACATGCCGAACGACAGGAGCATGGTCGGGCGGAAGCCGTGGCGGTCGAGAAAGCGGCCGGCCAGCGGAGTCACGATGCAGCCCAGCAGATAGACAAAAAATATGCTGCCCAGTTCGGCGGGAGTGAGATTGAACGGCGGTCGCGCGAGGTAAAAATTGGCGTAGGTGAACACGCCCACCAGCGAAAACAGGACCGTAAAACCCAGGCCACAAATTGCGAGCAAACGCGGGTTTTGCAGGTGCGACCAGGTGTCGCGCATGGATTTGAACACATGTTGGGCGGGAACGAAGTTTACCGCCAACGGCAGCCATTGCCGCACGGCCAGGGCGCCCAGCAGATCCAGGATGCCCAGCGTCACGAACGCGGCGCGCCAGCTCCAGTGCGCGGCGATCATGCCCGTGAGAAAGCGACCCAGAAAACCGCCGAAGACCGTCCCGGCCACGTAGGCGGCCATGACCGTGCCGACCCGCCCGGGAAATTCCTCGTTAATGTAAGCCATCATCACGGCGATGACGCCTGGCACAAAAAGGCCCTGGGCAAAACGCCAGCCGATGAGAGCCGGCAGGCTTTGTGACGTGGCGGCCAGCAGCGTCGGAATCGCCAGGGCGAAGAGCGCCGGAACAATGACTTTCTTGCGTCCGATGCTTTCCGCAATCATGCCGGTCAGCGGGGCCATCAGCGCCACCGCGAGTGTCACCGCGCCCACCGTCAGGCTGACTTCGATTTCCGAGGCGTGGAATAAGTGCTGGAAAAAGGGCAGCAAAGGCTGCGTGCAATATACATTTAGAAACGTGCAGGCGCCCGCGATCATCGCTGCCCAGATGGCTGAATCAAATCGTTTGCCAGAGCAGATGGCAGGCGCTTGTGGAGTTGCAGCTCCTTTCATAAACCCCTGATTGTCGGCCCAATGGGGGCAGAAGGAAAATCGAAACTGACCGGTTTCTTACGTAACTCCTCTCCTTGGCGGTTGTCTTGAAAACGCGAATAAGTTAGCTTTGAACCGTGATTTACGATGCGTCATTGGACGATTTGCTGCAAAAGATCTGGGACGGCCAGCGCATCAACCCGGCCGAGGCCCGGCGGCTTTATCCGCTGCCACTGGAGGAGCTCGGCGCGCTCGCCGACCGCCGCCGGCAACTGGCCAAGGCGAAGGATTTCAACGGCCACGGCAACGACATCGTCACGTATATCGTTGACCGCAACGTCAACTATACCAACGTCTGCAACGTCTATTGCAAGTTCTGCGCCTTCTACCGCGTGGAGAAAGACGATGATGCCTACGTCATTACCTTGGATGAGATGGACAAAAAAATCGAGGAGACCGTTGCGCTGGGCGGCACGCAAATTTTGATGCAGGGCGGGCATCACCCCAAACTGACCAAGCAATGGTACCTCGACCTGCTCTCGCACATCAAAACGAAATGGCCGCAGGTCAACGTCCACGGCTTCAGCCCCAGCGAATTCATCCATTTCCGCGAGGTGTTCAATGAACCGCTGGACAAAATCATCGGTGATTTCGTGAAGGCCGGGCTGGGCTCGATCCCCGGCGGCGGCGGGGAAATTCTCGTGGACCGCGTGCGGCAGCGCATCTCGCCGCTCAAGGCCATGAGCAGCGACTGGCTGGAAGTCATGGACGTGGCCCACCGGCTGGGGTTGAACTCGAGCGCGACGATGATGTTCGGCCACGTCGAGACCATCGAAGACCGCATCGAACACCTGGACCGGTTGCGCGTGCAGCAGGACAAATCGAAGGGTTTCACCGCCTTCATCTGCTGGACGTTTCAGGCCGAGCACACCAACCTTAAGGCGCCGACGGTCGGGGCGCACGAATATTTGCGGACGCAGGCGCTGGGTCGGATCTACCTCGACAATTTCACCAATGTGCAAAGTTCGTGGGTGACGCAGGGCCAGGAAATCGGCCAGGTCGCGCTGAAATACGGTGCCAACGACCTCGGCAGCATCATGATCGAGGAAAACGTCGTCAGCCAGGCCGGCACCACCTTCCGCATGACCGTCGCCGACATGCACCGGCTCATCCAGGACCTCGGCTACGAACCGCACCAGCGCGACAACTGGTACCGGCTGGTGAATTGAAATTCCTGCGAACGTGAAAGCGTGTTTACTGATATGTCTGGCAACCGCCGTGGCAATGGCTTTTATCAGTTGCTCAAAACAGAATGTCGGCGTCAATTGGAAGCCATTTACATCTGAGACGGGAGGTTTCAGCGTGCTTTTTCCGGGTTCGCCGGAAGAACAAATAAATGATAACAAACCCTTTCCGGCCCATTTATTTATTTTTAAAGAAAACGAGACCAACAGCTATGTTGTAATTTACAGCAATGTTCCAAACCGGCCAGACCCCAGAGGGCCAGACAGGATATTTGAGGATGCTCGCGATGCCACCATCGGAAAGGAGGCAAAGCCACTTCAGGAACTATCGATAACCAACAATGGTTATACTGGCCGGGAAATTGAATGGGAGCCAAAATATAAGGATGAAAAATATGGCCAAGCTTTTGCCGTTGCGCATTTTTTTCTCACCAGGAATCATTTTTATGAGGTTATGGTCAGCGTGCCTGCACAAAACCGGCATGCAACCAACATTTGGTATTTCTTGAATTCCTTTAAGCTGTCGGACGTGAAGTAAATGCGCAGCCGGACACCCCTGCGGCGAATCGTGCCGGCAGGAGAATAGATTCGGTGTCCACGCTTCAGCGTGTCGGGAGGCCAGCTTGGAGAGTTTTTCCCGGGAGCATTTTTTGCGGGACGCCGTCCAATGAATCAGTTATGCCATGCCAACAATCGAATCGTTTATGAAGACACTCACTTCCGTTCTTTTCCTCGGCGCCGCGGCGACGTTTGGCACCTTCGCCCAGCCGGCGCTGACCATTTACAACCAGGATTTCGCCGTGGTGCGTGACTCGGTCCCGCTCGACCTCCAGTCGGGGGTCAACACCGTGCGTTACGCCAACGCGACTGCGCGCGTGGAACCCGACTCGGTGATTTTACGCGACCCGGCCGGCAAGCATTCGCTCCAGATTTTGGAGCAAAATTACCGCAACGATCCCGTCTCGCAGCCCTTGCTGTTGTCATTGTTCGAAGGCAAGACGATTGATTTTGAGAGCCTGCGCCTGAAAGACAACACCCAGGTGCGGGAGCTCGTTCCCGGCAAAATCCTCCGCAGCGGCTACGTGCCGGGTGGCAACCCGGAGCAACCCATCATCGAAGTGAACGGCAAGCTGCAGTTCAGCCTGCCCGGCCAGCCCTTGTTCCCCGACCTGGGCGATGACACGGTGCTCAAGCCGACGCTCAACTGGTTGTTGCAATCCGACAAACCCGGCAAGTTCGACGCCGAAGTCGGTTATGTCACCGGCGGCTTCACCTGGGAGGCGGATTACAACCTCGTTTCGCCCGAAAAAGGTGACAACGTGGACCTGGTCGGCTGGATCACGATGAACAACCAAAGCGGCAAGACTTTTGAAAATGCCCGGATCAAATTGATGGCCGGCGATGTGAACAAGATTCAGCCAATGATGACCCAGGGATATTTTGCCAAAACGAGACTGATGGGCATGATGGCCGAGCCCGCGCCGGCCGTCACCGAAAAGGCCTTTGATGAATTTCATCTCTATAACATTGCGCGGGCGACCACGCTTCATGATCGCGAAACCAAGCAGGTTGAATTTGTCCATGCCGAGAACCTGTTCGCCCCGACCATTTACGTTTACGACGGCGTGGAAAATTTTCGCTATTACGGTTTGAACAACGACCCGAATTTCGGTGCACGCAGCGAGAATAAGAAGGTCGTCGTGATGCGCGAGTTCGTTAACGCGGAATCCAATCATCTGGGCATTGTGCTGCCCAAGGGCAAGCTCCGGTTTTACCGCCGCGACACCGACGGCCAGTTGCAGTTCGTCGGCGAGAATGAGATCGACCACACGCCGCGCAACGAAACCATCCGGGTGACCACCGGCAATTCCTTCGATCTGGTGGGCGAACGCCGGCAGACCAATTTTCACGTGGACACCGGCGACAAATGGATGGACGAAACGTTTGAGATCAAATTGCGCAACCGCAAGAAGGAGCCGGTGGAAATTCGCGTGGTGGAACACCTCTACCGCTGGAGCAACTGGGACCTCAAACAGAAGTCCGACGAATTCAAGAAGACCGACGCCCAGACCATTGAATTCCGCGTGCCGGTCAAGCCTGACGAGGAGCGCACAGTGACCTACACGGTGCACTATTCGTGGTAACCGGCGGATGGCAGGGCAACCCCCCCGCATTGCGCGATCGCAAGCCAAATGCTACACGTCAGTGCTCGGACGAAACAACGCCCTCCCAATGGGAGGATGTTTTTTGCGGGACGCCGTTCCATGAATCGGTTATGTCATACCACCAGACAAACCGCTTATGAAAGCACTCGTTTCCCTGCTCCTCGGCACGGTGGGCCCGCTCGCCGCCTTCGCCCAACCGGCTTTGACCATCTACAACCAGGACTTCGCCGTCGTGCGCGACACCGTCCCGCTGGGCCTCAAATCCGGCCTCAACAACGTTCGTTATGCCGACGCCACCGCGTGCGTCGAGCCGGACTCGGTGATTTTGCGTGACCCGGCCGGCAAACATTTGCTCCAGATCTGGGAGCAAAATTACCGTAACGACCCGGTCACCCAGGAATTGCTGCTGTCGTTGTTCGAAGGCAAGACGATTGATTTTGAGAGCCTGCGCCTGAAGGACAACAACCAGGTGTGCGAGCTCATTCCCGGCAAAATCATCCGCAGCGGCTACGTGCCGGGCGGCGGCTCGGAACAGCCCATCATCGAAGTGAACGGCAAATTGCAGTTCACCCTGCCGGGAACGCCGTTGTTTCCCGACCTGGGCGACGACACGGTGCTCAAGCCGACGCTCAACTGGCTGTTGCAATCCGATAAGCCGGGCCAGTTCGACGCCGAGGTCAGCTACATCACCGGCGGGTTCACCTGGGAGGCGGATTACAACCTCGTTTCGCCGGAAAAGGGCGACACGGTGGATTTAATCGGCTGGGTGACAATGAACAACCAGAGCGGCAAGACCTTCCGCGACGCCAAAATCAAATTGATGGCCGGTGACGTGAACAAAATCCAACCGGCCATGCGCGCGATGTTGTCCCGGAGCGGCGGCAGCGGCGGCGGCGGTGGCGGCGAACCGGTGGTCACTGAAAAGACTTTTGATGAATTTCATCTTTACACCATGGCTCGGCCCGCGACATTGCTCGACCGCGAAACGAAGCAGGTGGAATTCGTCCGGGCTGATGGCGTCAAGGCTTCAACCATTTACGTCTATGACGGGGCGGAGCAGGGTTGCCGTTTTTACGGCGGGCTAAACCAAGACCGCGGTTTTGGCACGCAGGGCAACAAGAAAGTCCAGGTGATGCGCGAATTCATCAACGCTGAGACCAATCATCTCGGTATTGCGCTGCCCAAGGGTAAGCTCCGGTTTTACCGCCGCGATACGGACGGCCAGTTGCAGTTCGTCGGCGAGGACACGATCGATCACACGCCGCGCAACGAAACCGTCCGCGTGACCACTGGCAACGCCTTTGACCTGGTCGGCGAGCGCAAACAGACCGATTTCAAAATTGACTTTGTCGGTGGTGTTGGGTTGCCTACCATTGATCCTGCTACCGGCCTTCCCGTAAGCGAACCCGCGGTTAAAAGCGACAGACTGCCTCCGTCATGGATTGACGAAACGTTCGAGATCAAATTGCGCAACCGCAAGAAGGAGCCGGTGGAAATCCGCGTGGTGGAACACCTCTACCGCTGGAGCAACTGGGACGTCAAAAAGAAGTCCGACGAGTTCAAGAAAACCGACGCCCAGACCATTGAATTCCGCGTGCCGGTGAAGCCCGACGAGGAACGGACATTGACCTACACGGTGCACTATTCGTGGTGAAATGAGCCTCGACGCCGCGGGCAATGTCTGCGATGTAATGGCAGACTTTTAGGGAAATAGTAATGCCCGATACGCTCGAACTCAGCTTTGTCATTCCCTGTTATAACGAGGAGGGAAACCTGCTTGCACTCATCGCGGCCGTCCGCGAGGCGGCCGAACCGCTCCGGCTGCCGTACGAGGTCGTCATCACCGACGATTGCAGCAAGGACCGGACGTGGGAACTCCTCAAACACCTGGCGGCGACCGACCCGCGCATCCGCGCGCAACGGTTCGCGGCCAACTGCGGCCAGTCCGCGGCCCTGTGGGCGGGCATGCAGGCGGCCCGCGGCCGGATCATCGTCACCCTCGACGCCGATTTGCAGAACGACCCGGGCGACCTGCCGAAATTGCTGGCGGCGCTCGAAAAATTCGACTG
>CAYPSF010000185.1:0-8591 GCA_964413165.1 uncultured Bifidobacteriaceae bacterium | reverse complement strand
TTTCGGCGCCAGCGCGAATTGCACCGGCATCCGCGCGTTGAACCGCACGGAATTCATCATCGCCGCATCGAACGGGTCGCTGACCACCACCTGGAGCGTGCCGTCATTCACGCCCGAGGGCAGCACGCAATATTGGAACGCGATCTTCGTGGAGATTTTGTTTCGGGCCTCCTGGGGAATGGTGTGTTTCGACAGGTCCAGAAACGGCCACTCTAGCGTTTGCGCCAGCTTCTGGAGGAAGATGTCGTCGGTCAGGCCGCGTTCCCGGGCGATGAAGCCCAGCAATGGTTCTGTGGAACCGCCGTTCGTGGCGGCGCGCCACGAGTCGCGCCAGTTGTCAAACTGGCCGGGCGTGGCGTCGGCAACGGACGCCACCAGATGTTTTACTGAACTAAAACCCATGTGTTTCCTTCATTTTCAGGTTCCTTCATTCAACAGCGAAAAGCCGGGAAAGTTGCGGTTTTAAGCGAAAAATTCAAGCAAACAACACACCATTCCCCGCCGCCCACCTTAATTCGTGCAATCTGGTCCAATATTGGCTATTTCCTGCCCCAATATGAAACAATTCGCCACCGTCACCGTCATCGGCCGGGACAAGACCGGCGTCATCGCCCGCGTCACCGCCTTTCTCTTCGAGCAGCATGCCAACATCGAGGCGCTGGAGGAACAGGTCACGCGCGGCCAGTTCAGCATGACGCTGCAGGCCTCGTGGCGGCCGGCGGACTGCAGCGCCGCCAGCCTGTGCACCGGGCTCGATGCCTTGGCCCGCAGACTCGGCATGGAAATCAAAGTCCGGTTTACGGAGCCGAACCGCCGCCAGCGTTTTGCCCTCATGGTAACCAAGGAAACGCATTGCTTCGACGCGCTCCTGGCCGCCCACCGGCGCCGGCAATTCAAGGCCGATCCCGTGCTGGTGATCTCCAACCGCGCCGACCTGGCCGCGCGCGCCAAAAAGGCCGGCCTGCCGTTCGTTCACATTCCGTGGAGCGACCGCACCAAGGCCGAGGCCCGCGCGTTGCGTCTGCTGGAGGAATACCAGATCGATTTCGTCGTGTTGGCGCGGTTCATGAAAATCCTGTCGCCCAACTTCGTGTGGCGTTACAAGAACAAGATCATCAACATTCATCCGTCGCTCCTGCCCAGTTTTCCCGGGCCCCAGGCCTACCGACAGGCTTATGAGGGCGGCGTGAAGATTGCCGGTGTGACAGCGCATTTTGTTTCGATGCGGCTGGACGAAGGCCCCATCATCGCCCAGGGCTCCTTCCAGATCCGTCCCGGCATGGCGCTCAAGGAGCTCGTCGCCCGCGGCCAGGAATTGGAAGCCGGGGTGCTGGTCAAGGCGGTCAAAATTTACCTCGGCAAACATCTCGACGTTTATTGGGGGGTGGTAAAGGAAGTTTAGTTCGACCACCTCTCCGCTTGACTCGCCGGCCTTTTAAGGCAGAAATGCGGGCATGATTACCCGCAAATCTCTGGCTGTCGCCGCCGCCACCCTCGTCGCCACGGCCGCGATCGTTGCGTTCGCCCAAACCTCCACCCAACCGCCGATGCACGCTTCGGTCTTCAGCTGGATCGGCTTCAAGGTCGAGCCGACAAAGACCGGCTCGCGGCGGGAGTGCTTCGATGCCCGCACCGCCACGCTCGACCGGTTGGAGTGTCATGTCACCACGCTCAATCCGGGTGAAGCACCGCACGCCGCGCAACAGCATCCGGAGGAGGAACTGGTCATCGTCAAGGAAGGCGTTCTGGAATCGATACAGAACGGCATCACCAACCGCGTGGAAGCGGGCGGCATCATTTTCGAAGCATCGAACGAATTGCACGGTCTGCGGAACCCGGGCCCCAACCAGGCCGTTTATTACGTCATCAAGGTTTATCCGCACGATTTGCCGAAGCCCACGGTCCGCTAGTTCCCCTCCAAAAGCGGAAACTGTCCCGTTTTGGGGCGAAGCGCTTGCCTTGGCTTCCGTCCACGCCAAAAAGATTTCTCCAAAAATATTGTTCACTTGATTGAACCGATTTTATCGCTGCCGTGTCGGACTTTTAAAGGAGCAGAGCAAGGTCGTATGAATGCGATTGTCGCAAGAGAGAAACATTTGTTGGAAATGACGCTGAAAGCAGCGGTCATTTATGATGACTTCGATTTTGCCGCGCGTGCCGCCGCGCTTTTGGACCGCGCGGCGATTCGCATGGACGAAGCCATGCAATGGGACATCAAGCCTTGGCGGCTTGACCTGTTGAAACCGTCGTCGCTGGGCAATGCCGCGCTCGACGAAACCATCGACGTGGACCTGATCGTCGTCGCCGCGAGCCGGACCCATCTGGTGCCGGACGACTTGCTGGAGTGGCTGGAACACTGGGCAGCGCAACGGAAAATTGCGGATGCCGCCCTGATGGTGCTGTGTCCGGAAGAAACCGCCGGACCGACATCACTGGGGGACCGGCTGGAAGAGTTCGCAGAATGGCAAGGGCTGCCGTTTCTGGGCTGCCGCAACCTGGGGAACGACGAGGACCCGATGGATTTCGTCCATCGGCGGTGGCGGCGGAAACTGCCCGTCATGCCGACGGCACCATGGCCCACGGACCAACGGCCAGCCACGCGCCATTGGGGCATCAATGAATAATGCGGCAGCCGGGGTTGCAATGTTGCCGCCACCGGATTAGTGTGCGATCGGGCTTGGAGTTCTGGGGCCCTCAGAAAGGAATAGTATGGCAAAGAAAGTAAATTCAAGAAACGGCGGCCATGGCCAAAAACAAGCCTTCGCGTTCTCCGCATCTGGCGCGGGGAGTGTGCAATTGGTGGGTGATTTTACGCATTGGCAGGAGCGTCCCATCAATTTGCATAAAGGGACGGATGGCATCTGGCGGACCACTGTGGAACTGGAACCAGGCACGCATCACTATCGCTTCCTCGTGGACGGTGAATGGCGTGATGATCCTGAATGCGCCCTTCGCACGCCAAATCCTTATGGCGGCGAAAACATGATGCGGCAGGTGGCTTGAGCGTCATCGCCTCGGTTGGATATCAGCCGTTGGGAACCCGGTTTTGACCGTGCGCCCTTGAAAAAATCGGCGGCGCCAAGGGGGGAATTTGTTTTCGCTGTGCCAAAATCCCAGTTCCCCGGCCGGTTGCACCTCGACTCGCGTGGCGGGAGTGGTAGACTGTTTACGTGAATGAACTCCTCATTGGCCTGGTGGGTGCATTGATTGCCACCAACCAGCCGCTCGCCGTCAGCAACGTGATCCAGCAGCACACCGGCGTCTCGGTTGCCCTGGTGAACCCCAACGACCCGCAGGAGAAGGAATTGGCGGAATTGATGTCCGGGGATGATGCCGCGATGGCCGAGGTGGACAAATGGATTCGCGACAACCGTGCCTTTGCTGCCCAGGGCGCCGGGGAGACGAATGAGGCGCTGAACCGGCGCATCCGCGAGCGGTTCGATTCCATCCGCCGGAGTTACGAGGATTTTCTGCGGCGTTATCCGGATTTTGCGCGCGGGCATCTCGCCTATAGCAGTTTTCTGAATGACATCGGCGACGAGAATGCGGCGGGTGAGCAATGCGAAATCGCCGCCCGGCTCGACCCGAAAAATCCGGCGGCGTGGAACCAGCTCGCCAATTATTGCGGCGAACATGGCCCCATTACCAATGCCTTCATCGATTACACCAAAGCCATCGACCTGGATCCCACTGAACCGGTGTACTATCAGAATCTGGCCACCACGGTTTATCTTTTCCGCAAGGACGCGCGGGCGTTTTACGGCATCGAAGAGCCGCAGGTTTTTGACAAGGCGCTGGCGCTTTACCGCAAGGCCATGCAGTTGGATCCGCAGAATTTCCTGCTCGCCGCCGATTACGCGGAAAGCTATTACGGCATCCACCCGCTGCGCACCAACGATGCGCTGGCCGCGTGGACCAACGCATTCCAGATCGCTCACGACGACAACGAGCGCGAAGGCGCGCGGATCCATCTGGCCCGGGTTGACATCGCCGCCGGCCATTTCGCCGAGGCCCGAATACAGCTGAACAACGTGACCAACGCGGCGTTTGCCGATACCCGGAACCGCCTCGAGCGCAACCTCGCTGAACGCGAAAAAAATGTGACCAACTCCGCCACTGCCGGTGTGGCCACCAACCGGCCGGCCGGCCTCACCAACGCGCCCGACCGGACCCCGTAAAACTTTTTCATGGTTTGCCGCTCCAGTTCTGCTATCTTGTCGGGCACAATTTGCACCAACCATGAGTTTTTACGACAAACTGAAATTTGATTCGAACGGCCTGATCCCGGCCATCGTTCAGGAACAAAAAACCGGCCGCGTGGTGATGATGGCGTGGATGAACCGCGCCTCGCTCGAAAAAACCATTGCCACGGGCAAAACCCATTTCTGGAGCCGTTCGCGCCAGAAATTCTGGATGAAAGGCGAGGAAAGCGGCCATACCCAAACGGTCAAGGACATCGCATTCGATTGCGACGGTGACACGCTGTTGATCCAGGTCGACCAAATCGGCGCCGCCTGCCACGAAGGTTATCAATCGTGCTTTTTCCGCTCCGTGGAAGGCCAGGGCGACACGTTCAAAATCACCGAGACCCAATTGGAAACACCGGAGCAGATTTATGGAAAAAAGAAGTGATGGGTGACACGGTTTCATTTGCCGGCCGGGATTATTGCCTGCTGTTGCTGCTGCTGATTTTTGCGCGGGGGATGGATTTTCTCAGCACGTGGATTGCGACGCCCAATCTCGTGCTGGAAGGCAATCCGCTGGCCAAAAAACTCGGCTGGAAATGGGGGCTGTTGATCAATGCCGTGCTCGTCGGTATTCTGGCCATCTGGCCGTTGTCCGCCATTGTGGTCGCCACGGCCAGCGTGCTGGTGGCCGCGCGCAATTTCCAGTCCGCCTGGCTCATGCACTCGCTCGGCGAGGAGGTTTACCGCGAGTGGCATGTCGAGCGCATCCGGGAAACGCCCATCACACTTTACCTGTTCTGCCTGGCCGGCAACACGCTGCTGACCGCCGGCGTCGGCGCGACGCTGGTTTATTTCAGCAACCTGCGGCTGATGCCGTTCGCCATCGGCACCGGCATGCTCGCCTATGCGGTCGCCGTGGCGTTTTACACGCTGCTGGGCATCTGGCGGATCCACCGCGCAACCAAAAAATTGAAAGCCCGGCAAAATCCATATATAAATGGCAAAAACTGGGTTCCGCCGGAACCGGTGGAAACCTGGACGCGCCCGGAAAACCAGCCGGCCGACAAAATCAACTAGCCCATGCATTCACCGTCCCCCGATGAATTCCTGAAACTGGCCGCGCAGGGCAATGTCATCCCGGTTACCCGCCGCCTGCTCGCCGACATCGAAACGCCGCTTTCCGCCTACCGAAAAATTAGCGGCGCCGGCGAGTCGTTCTTGTTCGAATCCGTTGAAGGCGGCGAGCACATCGGCCGCTACTCATTTGTCGGCTGCAACCCGCGCGCAATCATCCGCCAGACCGGCGACCGGATGGAGGTCGTCGAAAATGGCAAAATCCTCGAAACCGCCGTCATCGGCCGGGACGTGAAGGACGGCCTGGTCTTGGTGGAACGGGTGATGAAAAAGTACCGCGCGGTCCTGCTGCCGGGGCTGCCGCGCTTCACCGGCGGGGCCATCGGCTTTATCGGCTACGAATTCATCCATGACGTCGAACCGGTTGTGCCCCGCCCACCCCGGGACGAATTGCAAACCCCCGTCATGGTCTTCCTGGTCGCCGACCAGTTGTTGATTTTCGACCGCGTGGCACAAACGATCACGGTTCTGGTCAACGCCTTCCTCGATGAGGCGGCCAGCCCGGCCGAGGCTTACGAAGATGCCGTGGGCGAAATCGAACGGCTCGTCTCGTTGCTCGAACAATCCAGCGAGCATCATCCGGTGAGCCTGCCAGGCGAAGTGCCGCCCATGCCGTTTGAATCGAACGTTCCGAAGGAAAAGTTCTTTGCGAATGTCCTCAAGGCCAAGGAATACATCACGGCCGGCGACATCATCCAGGTCGTCGGTTCGCAGCGATTTTCCGTGCCGGTGAAGGCGTCGCCGATTGACGTTTATCGCGCGGTTCGTTCGGTGAACCCGTCGCCTTACATGTTCTTGCTGGAACTGAACGGTTTTTCGCTGGTGGGTGCCTCGCCGGAAATCCATGTCCGTTGCGAGGACGGACGGGTGGAAATCCGCCCCATCGCCGGCACCCGGCGGCGCGGCAAGACGGACGAGGAAGATGCGGCCCTGGAAAAGGAGCTGCTCGCCGACCCGAAGGAACGCGCCGAGCACGTCATGCTCGTGGACCTGGCGCGCAACGACATCGGACGCGTGTGCGATTTCGGCACCGTGCAGGTGAAGGACCTGATGATCATCGAGCGTTACAGCCACGTCATGCACATCGTCTCGCAGGTCGAAGGCCGGCTTTCCCGTGACAAAACACTCTATGATTTGATGCGCGCGACGTTTCCGGCCGGGACGGTCAGCGGCGCGCCGAAAATCCGCGCGATGCAGATCATTTCCCAACTGGAGCAGACCACTCGTGGACCGTACGCGGGCTGTGTCGGTTATTTTTCGTTCAATGGCAATCTCGACACCTGCATCACCATCCGCACCGCCCTGCTCAAGGACGGCAAGGCTTATGTACAGGCCGGCGGCGGCTGGGTGAACGATTCCACGCCCGAGGGCGAATTCCAGGAAACCGTCAATAAATCCAAGGCCATGCTCAAGGCCGTGGCCATGGCGGAAGGCTTCGCGCGCTGAACGTGCGGGCGAAATTGTTTGCAGCAGCCGCACTTTTTGTTAGGGTGGATTCCGATGGGAAAAGTTATGAAGCGCTGGCATTTCATCGCTATTGCGGGACTGCTTCTGGGAACGGCGGCGGTCCAGGCCGCGCAAGTGGGGCTCATCAAAATTGATGGCGCCATCGGCCCCGCCACGGCCAGCTACATCGCCCGCGCCGTGGACATAGCCGCGGCGCAGAACGACGAGTGCCTCATCATCCAGCTCAATACCCCCGGCGGCCTTTTGGATTCGGCCTCGGAGATCGTCCAAAAATTTTACGACGCAAAGGTGCCGACCGTGGTTTTTGTGGCGCCTGCGCCAGCCCGCGCCGGCAGCGCGGGTGTGTTCATCACCATGGCAGCGGATGTAGCAGTGATGGCCCCGCACACGCGCATCGGCGCGGCACATCCGGTGGAGCTCGATGCCAGTGGCAGTGTCGAAAAAACCGACGACACAATGAAAGCGAAGATTGAGAACGACACGGCCATGTTCGCCAAGTCCATTGCCGACAAGCGGCATCGCAATACCGACTGGGCGGTTTCGTCCGTGCGCGAAAGTGCTTCCATTACGAGCGAAGAAGCGCTCGACATCGGCGTCATCGATCTTATCGCGGACGACATGCCGGATTTGCTCAAGCAAATTAACGGGCGCGAAATTGGCAGCAAAACGCTCCACACCACGAATGCCACGGTTGTGGCCATCCCCATGAATACGTGGGAACACTTTTCCCAGTTGTTCTTGCGGCCGGAAGTCATGTTCATCCTGGTGTTGATGGTTATTTACGGGATCATCGGCGAGTTGAGCAGTCCTGGCGCGGTCCTGCCGGGCATTGTCGGGGTGATTGCACTGATCCTGGTGCTTTACATGTCGTCCATCCTGCCGGTCAACGTCACCGGATTGATCTTGATCGGGCTGGCGATCGCATTGTTCATTGTGGATATTTATTCGCCGACACACGGCGTGTTGACGGTCGGCGGCATGGTGGCCTTTTTCCTTGGGGCAATGATGCTGTTCAGCCACGCTACGCCGGGCTTTGGATTGCCGTTGTCGTGGATTGTTCCGGGAACGCTGGTCACCGCGGCATTTTTTGTATTCGTGGTCGGCAAGGGCCTGCGCGCGCAGCTCAAACCCGCCCAAACCGGCAAGGAAACGATGCTCGGCCAGACGGTCGACGCCGTTTCCCGGATTGACGCGCAGGGCGGCCGGGTGTTTATCGAAGGCGAAAACTGGAATGCCGTGAGCGAAACCCCGGTGGAAGCCGGACAGCCCGTCGAAGTCACCGGCATCGAAGGATTGACGTTAAAAGTAAAACCGAAAAAAAACTGACGGAGAAAAATATGAACGAACTTATTGCGGCACTGATGAAATTATTTGGCGCGCTCGGCCCGGTCGTGGTCATTGCGGCCATCCTCGCAATTTTCATTTTACCCCAGGCGATGCGTATCCTGCGCGAATACGAACGCGGTGTTATCTTTCGCCTTGGCAAATTACAGGGGGCCAAAGGGCCGGGGTTGATTCTCCTGATTCCGGTCGTGGACAAAATGGTGAGGATGGACTTACGCGTCGTGACCATCGACGTTTCCAAACAGGAAGTGATGACCCGCGACAATGTGCCGGCCACGGTGGACGCGGTGGTTTACTTCCGCGTGGTAGATCCGAATGCCGCGGTGGTAAAGGTGGAAAATTTCTGGAAAGCGACCTCCCTCATCGCGCAAACGACGCTGCGCAGCGTGCTCGGCCAGGCGTCCCTGGACGACCTGCTCTCGCAACGCGACGTGATCAACCAGAAATTGCAGGAAATCA
>CAYPSF010000184.1:0-8667 GCA_964413165.1 uncultured Bifidobacteriaceae bacterium | reverse complement strand
GGTTTATGTTTCGTGCCATCCGGCGACGATGGCGCGGGACTTGAACATTTTGTGCGGCAACGGTGTCTTTGAACTGGCGCGCGTGCAGCCATTGGATATGTTTCCACAAACGCAGCATGTCGAGTGCGTGGCGGATTTGCGCTTCGCACAAAGTCTTGCCAAGACGGATGGCATGAATTCAACTGGACGGACCTGATGACGACCCGAATGCGAACCGACCCGCGAAAAAATTTCACGCCGCGTTTTTTACCCTGGCTTTTGACCGTGGCGGCGTTTGCCTTTTATTGGCTCACCCTGAACCGCTGGGTGTCGCCCTTTCCCCTGGGGGTCGAATCATTCAACCCGCCGACTTCTGTGAACAGTTTGCTGTTCATGGCAAATATTGCCGGTTGGAACTGGCAACCGCAGGTTTTCAGTCCACTCGCTTTTCTGGTGACCGGTCCGTTCCGCTGGCTCCCGGCACCACAAATCCCGCTGGCGCTGAACCTGTTTGCCGCCGCGTGCGCGGCTTTGACTCTCGGACTGCTGGCGCGGTCGGTCGCGCTGCTGCCGCACGACCGGACGGACGCGCAACGTCGGCGGGAACACAGTGATTTTTCATTTTTGACCCTGCGCAGCGCGTGGCTGCCACCGGTCCTGGCCGTGTTGGTCTGCGGTTTGCAAATGACGTTTTGGGAAAATGCGACGAATTACACGGGTGAAATGTTTGACCTTTTGCCGTTGGCGTTTGTGATCTGGTCATTGCTCGAATACCGGATGGACCAGCGGGAAGGGCGTTTGTTCCTGGCTGCCATCGTGTTTGGGGCCAGCCTGGCCAACAATTGGGCCACGGTGGGATGGATTCCGGCCTTCGTCGCAGCGATTGTGTGGGTTCGCGGCCTGAGTTTCTTCCGGTTGCGCTTCCTCCGGCGAATGCTCTTATGCGGTCTGTTGGGGATGCTGTTTTACCTTTTGCTGCCATCGCTGGCTGTGTTTCCGGGCAAAGCGTTGACCTTTTCTTTCTGGGAGGTGCTGAAATCCAACCTGGCGTCACAATATGGCTTGTTGAAAGCACTTTTCCTCTTCTGCCTGCATCCGCAAGGACGCTTGGAATTAGCCGCATTGGTCCTGGCCTACCTGATACCGGTGGTCGCCATGGCCATTCGTTGGAAACCATCCTTCGGCGATCATAGTCCCCTGGGCATGATGTTGACGAATTTCCTGTTCCATCTCGTGTGTGCTGCCTTTTTGTTCCTCCTTGTCTGGATGGCCTTTGACCCACCGTTCAGCCCGCGCCGGATCGGCTCGGGATTCCCGCTGTTGACCCTGTATTATCTCGGCGCCTTGTGCGTCGGTTACTTCAGCGGATATTTCCTGCTCATTTTTGGCAAGGAACCCAGCAGCCGTTTGCAGGTGCCCCGACCGGAACCGTTCCAATTTTTGAATCCTTTCGTGGTGGTGGGCGTCTGGATGTTCGCCATGGTGGCCGTCGCCGGACTGCTCTACCGAAACGTGCCGCAAATCCGGGACGCCAACGGTGATACTTTCCGGAAATATGCGTCGTTTATGGAAAAGGATTTACCGCCTTCCGGCGGCATTTTGTTGAGCGATGATTTGTTCCGCTTGTATCTCGTCGAGGCGGCGCTGGTGCGCGATGGCCGGGCGAAGGATTTTGTGCCGGTGGACACACGCTCCCTGTACTGGCCCGCCTACCTCCGGTTCCTGCACGACAAATTCCCGCAAAAATGGCCGGAGATGGTGTCGGCCACGGAAACCAGACTGGTGAATCCACTCGGGCTCATCACCGTCCTGACCATGCTGGCCCGAACCAATGAGCTTTATTACCTGCAACCGAGCTTCGGCTATTATTTCGAGCAATTCTATCTGGAGCCCCACGGGTTGGTTTACAAACTAAAAACATTGCCGGACGATACAGGGTTGCCGCTGTTGCCGGACAAAGACCAAATCTCCCAAAACGAGGCGTTCTGGTCCGGCCTGGAAACACAAGCCTTCCCTCCCATTGAACGCACGGTCAGGCCGCCGGACCAGAATGCGCCGCGCAGTTGGGGCGAACGATTGCTGATGAAATTCCACGTGTCCCGCGAACCCGATCAAAATGCCGCCATGACGGGAACCCTTTATTCGCGCAGCCTGGATTTTTGGAGCGTCCAATTGCAGCGCGCCAATGAACTGGAAAAGGCCGCCGCCGGTTTCGACTGGGCAATAAAAGTTAATCCCAACAATTTCGTCGCCAGCATCAATCTCGAATTCAACCGGGATCTCCGCGCCGGCAATAGCGCGCCGATAGACTTAGCCAAAACCACCTCGGATCGGTTCGGCAAATTCCACAATTGGGACGAAGTGCTCAACGGCAACGGGCCCTTCGACGAACCCAGCTTCTGTTTTGTTTATGGCCGGGAACTGGCGGCGCAAAACAAGTTATTACGGCAGGCCGCGGCACAATTCGAGCGTGCCCGCGAACTTGCGCCAGACAATCTGGCGGTGCGATTCTGGCTGGCACAAGTTTACATTCTTTCCCGCCAACCCGACCGGGCGCTCAAGGCCTTGCGTGACCCGCTCGAACATCTCGATAAATTTTCATTCCTCCAGGACGATGGAACCCAGCTGAACCTTATCGTCGCCACCGCCTGGTTCCAAAAGGGCGACCTGACCCGGGGCACCCAATTGCTCGAAGCTGAAATCGCCCGTCATCCGACCGACGATAATTTGCTCAAGGCGGCCATGCAGACTTATGTGGCCAATGGGTTGCTGACCAATGCCCTCACGATCGTTGACCGCAAACTCCGGCGCACGCCCGATGACCCGGTTTGGCTGTTCAATAAAGGATATATTTCGATCCAGCTCAAAGCCTATGATGACGCCATCGATGCCTTGAGCCGGGCGCTTTCGATCCAAACAAACGACATCGCGCTCTTTGACCGCGCCGTGGCTTATCTCAACAGCGGCCGGCTCGACGACGCGCGGGCCGATTACAAGGCATTGGCGCACTCGGTCACCAACTCGTACCAGATCCCCTACGGGCTGGGCGAAATCGCCTGGCGCAAACAGGAAACCAACGAGGCGATCAAGAACTACGAACTTTATCTGGCCAACGCGAATACCAACACGGACGAAGCCACCAATGTGATCCGGCGGCTCCGCGAACTCAAAGGCCGTTTACCCTGAAGCGCGCCGATGCGCGTCACGCACATCATCACCCGGCTGGTCATTGGCGGTGCGCAGGAAAACACCGTCGCGTCCGTGCTCGGCTTGCGCCAAAAACCCGGTGTCGAAGTCCATTTGATCTCCGGCCCGACGGCCGGGCCCGAAGGCTCGTTGGAACCGGCCCTCAGCCGCATACCGGAAATTCTCACGCGCGTCCCGGAACTTGTCCGCCCGATTCATCCGTTGAAAGACTGGCTCGCGATGCGCCGGCTGGAAAAGATCCTGCGCCAGCAAAAACCTGACATCGTGCATACCCACAGCGGCAAGGCGGGAATTCTCGGTCGCCTGGCAGCCCGGCGCGCCGGAGTGCCGGTCATCATTCATCACATCCACGGCCCGTCTTTCGGTCCCTTTCAAGGCGCGGCGGCCAACTGGATTTTTACCGCCGCGGAACGTCATGCCGCCCGGGTCACCACGCATTTCATCTGTTCGGCCCAGGCCATGGCGCGGGTTTACCTCGCCGCCGGAATCGGCCGGCCGGAAATGTTCACCCGTATTTTCAGCGGTTTCCCGATAGAACCGTTTGCGACTGCCACCAATGACCCCGCTCTCCGGTCCCGCCTCGGCCTGGCTCCGGATGCTTTTGTGATCGGGAAAATCGCCCGCCTCGCCCCGCTTAAGGGCCACGAGGATTTGTTTGTCGCCTTTAAAGCCCTGCTGCCGCAACGCCCAAACGCCCGGCTCTTGCTGGTGGGTGACGGCCGGCTGCGCGCGCATTTGGAAACCCGCGCCCGCGCAATGGGCCTGTCCGACCAGACGGTTTTCACTGGATTGGTGCCGCCCGGCGAGGTGCCGCGTTATGTCGGCATCATGGATTGCCTGGCTCACCTCTCGGCGCGCGAGGCGCTTTCCCGGGCTCTGCCGCAGGCGCTGGCGGCAGGCAAACCGGTGGTGGCCTATGATTTTGACGGTGCGGACGAGGTCTGTCGCGATGGGGAAACCGGCTTTTTGGTTCGCACCGGTGACATCGCCGTTGTCACCCAACGCCTGCTCCAGTTGGCCGGCGATGCGCCGCTGCGGGAACAGTTCGGCCGGCGGGGACGGCAATTTGTCAGCGAAAATTTTGCCGTCGAACACATGGTGGAGAACCTTTATAATCTTTACCGGAATCTGGCCCCGAGCGCTTTCGGGGCCGCCACCTGATGTGAGCTTTCCCTTTAATTTTTTCCTGGCCGCCTTTGTCAGCGCGTTCCTCACCACGCTGCTGGCACTGCCGCTCTGGCGCAAATGGTGTTTGCGCACAAACCTCGTGGACGACCCTGGCCAACGCAAAATCCACGACGCGCCCGTGCCGCTCGCGGGCGGACTCGCCGTGCTGACCGGCATGTTATTGCCACTCGCCGCCGGCGCCACCGTGCTCGGCTTCGGCGTGAATGTCGCGGCCCAGACCTTTCCGATCGCCCATGGTTTGGAGCGCCGCGCCCTGGAACTGGCGGCCATTGCCTTCGGCGCCCTGGCCATGGTCATACTCGGCATACTGGATGATAGACACGAATTGAAGCCGCTGCCCAAGTTCATCGGCCAGTTGTTGATCGCCGTGCTCGTCGCCGCCGCCTGCAAACGCATCACCCTCTTCGTGCCCAGCGTCCCTTTCAGCTATGTCATCACCATCCTGTGGGTGCTCACCGTGGTCAACGCCTTCAACTTCATGGACAACATGAATGGCCTGGGCGCCGGGCTGGGCGCCATCGGCGCGTTCCTGTTCGCCATTATTGCCGCGGCCCACGGAGAATATCTCGTAGCCATCGCCGGATTTCTGATGTGCGGTGCCCTGGCCGGTTTTTTACCCTGGAATTTTCCGAATGCTCGCGCCTTTCTCGGCGACTCAGGCAGCCACCTCGTTGGCTACCTGCTGGCAGTAATGGCCATCCTGCCGCACTTTTACACAAAACAAAATCCCCATCCGCTGGCGGTGCTGTCACCCTTGCTGGTACTCGCCGTGCCGCTGGCGGACCTGGCATGGGTCGTCATCCTGCGGACGTGCGCCGGCAAGCCGTTCTGGATCGGCGACACCAATCACCTCTCGCACCGACTAGTCCGCTTGGGTCTGAGCCGCACCCGCGCCGTCCTGTTCATCTGGTTCGCTGCCGCCATTATCGGTTCCATCGCCGGGTGGCTCTAGCCCGTCCGGTCGCTTTCTTGCGTGTCTTTCACCGGGTTCACCGTTAAAATTGCCCGGTGAAACTGCTCTTCATCGGCGACATCGTGGGACAACCCGGCCGGCGCGCGGTCGCGGAATTGCTCCCCAGGCTGCGGCCGGAACACCACCTCGACTTCGTCATTGCCAACGGCGAAAATTCCGCGGGCGGCTCCGGCATCACCCCCCGAATCGCCGAGGAAATCTTCTCCGCCGGCGTGGACGTCATCACCACCGGCGACCATCTGTGGGATCAGAAGGAGGTCATGGAATTGCTCGTGAACGAAAAGCGTTTTCTGCGCCCGCTGAATTATCCGGCGGGCACGCCCGGTCGGGGCAGCGCCATATTTGAAGTCCAGGGTCCAAAGTCCAAAGGCCAAAGCTCGATTTCCATTGCTGTGTTGAACGCCCAGGGGCGCACGTTCATGCCCGACCTGGAAAACCCGTTTCAGGCCGCGCAAGCCGAGGTCAAGCGGTTGCGGGAACAGACAAAAATCATCTTCGTGGATTTTCATGCCGAGGCGACCTCGGAAAAAATTGCGTTCGCGCGGATGCTCGACGGCCAGGTGAGTGCGGTTGTGGGCACGCATACGCACGTGCAAACGGCGGACGAACAGATTTTCCCCGGCGGCACGGCCTACCTGACCGACGCCGGCTTCACCGGGCCGCATGAAAGCGTCCTGGGGCGCGAAATCGAGCCCGTCCTCAGGCGCTTTCTCACCAACATGCCGCAACGATTCGAAGTGGCAAAAGACCGTGTCCGGCTGCACGGCGCAGTGATCGAAATTGACGATGCCAGCGGGAAAGCGGTGAAGATCCAGCGCGTCTCCGAAAGGCCTGACTGACGTGCTGACGACGCTTCGCAAAGCCGAATATTTCGAGTTGTTGGTGTTATTTTTCGTCCAGGGCGCGGCCATGAGCATGTGGTTCGTGCCGCTGGGGCCCATCCTCGACGCGCACGGCCTGCAAGCCATCAAGCCGATTGCCTTCGCCGGCTCCGCGCTCGCGGCGTTTGTTTCGCCGCTCATCTTCGGCGCGATGGCCGACCGCCATGCGACACCGGCAAAAGTGCTGCGCGGACTCGCCCTGGCCACCGCCGTCAGCATGGCCGCCGTCAGCACGGCCATAAAGTTCAACTGCGGTCCCTGGCTGATTCTGATCCTGATTCAGACGTTTTACCTGTCTTACGCACCCATGTTCAGCATTTCGTCGGCGCTCATCCTGGCACGGCTGGAAGACGCCCGGAAGGAATTTGCCCCCATCCGCGCCCTGGCCACGTTCGGCTGGATGGTCGGTTGCTGGCTGGTCAGCGCATTGAGCGCGGACGCGTCGTCGCTGGCGGGTTACAGCGGCGCCGCCGCCTGGCTGGCGGTCGCTATCTGCACCTTTTTCCTGCCCGCCCTGGAAGTGCCACCTTCGGTCGCCAACCTCACCTGGCACGAACGGCTCGGCCTCGACGCGCTCACGCTCCTGAAAAACCGTGACCATCGGGTGGTCTTCATCACCGCCGCGCTTTTTAACATTCCCCTGGCGGCATTTTATCCGTATGCACCGACCCATTTGCGCGACCTCGGCCTGACACACACCAGCGCATGGATGAGCCTCGCCCAGGTCACGGAACTCATGGCCACGTTCAGCCTCGGCTGGCTGCTGTTAAACTGGCGATTGAAATGGGTTTTTGCCTGCGGCCTGGGGTTCGGCGTGCTGCGGTTCGCCTTGAGCGCCATGAACGAAAAATACTGGCTGCTGGCGGGCGTGGCGCTGCATGGCGCCTCGTTCGCACTCGTGTACATCACCGCCCAGATTTACCTCGGCCAGCGCGTGGATGCGGCGTGGCGCACCCGGGCGCAGGCGTTGTTGTCTTTGATGGGCAATGGTGTGGGCAGCCTGATTGGCTATCTCGGCACCGGCTGGTGGTTTGCTGCGTGTGCCCGGCCGGCCGGCACCCGATGGCCGTTGTTCTGGGGCGGCCTGGCGGCGGCGGTGGCGGCAGTGCTCGTTTATTTCCTGACAGCGTATCAAGGGCAGAAACGAGGCACGTAGTCCGCCCCGCTCCGGATTTTCAAGCGGAACAATTCTTCGTCATGGTGTAATCGTCCATGATAAATCCACCGCCGATGTCCGTGACGACGGATTCGGCAATGACAAAACCGTTTCTTTGGTAAGTCGCGATGGCTTTGGCGTTGCGCTTGTTGACGGAAAGAATCAACCGGCGCGCTCCCCGGGCGCTGACTTCGCCTTCAACGTGCTGTAACAGTCGGCTGCCCAGTCCGCGACCCTGCATTTCCGGCAACAGGTAAAGCCGATGCAGCTTCATCACTCCCGGCTCGGATCCCGGGCCATAGGACGCAAAACCGGCCAGTTTGCCAGCCACCAGCAAGCGGTCGTAGCGGATCCCCTGGGAATGGAGTTCGTCACACAGAACATCGAACGCATACATCTGTGCCAGCATGTAATCAATCTGCGCCTGGTCAATGATGCCCGGATAACACGCGCGCCAGATGATATCAGCCAGTTCGGCAATGGCCGGCAGATGTTCTTCAGTTGCCGGAATAATCTGAACCCCGTTCGGTTCATTGGTTTTCACGATTGGAAGTTTGAAACTTGTACCACCTGAACCGGGATGCAAGCAAAACCCGTTCACCACGCGGACGCGCCCGGGCGCAGGGCAACCTCCAGTTGGATCCGGCCTGACACCGGCGCAGTCACGTTCACAACCAGAATTCGCGTATTCGGGTTGGGCTCGTTGAACCCGTCGTCCGGTGGATTGGCGGGAAAGACCGAAAAAATTGCCTTCGGGGGTGAAAGCAGGCGGGCTTGCAAGGCTTTGCCATTCTGGCGCAGTGTTGCCTGGTTTCCGGCAGGCTTCACCAGCAGGCGCGGATGTCCCGGCTGCAAGCCCGCCAGCGGGTCGATATCGGGTGATGGAGTTTGCGCAACGCCAACTGCCATGACACCGACGACCAGCACCACGGCGAAACGAAGGGTTGTCTTGGCAAACATTGACAGAAAAGTTGCCGGGAAACCTTTTATTCAAAGTCCCAATTTCTTGAACCGGCTGTTGACTTCCTTGAAATGGAACTCCAGCGAGCAGAGTTTCTCCAGCTCGCCCGGTTTGAAATGCTTCGCCACGGCCGGATCGGACTTGAGCTGCTCCACAAAGTCGGCATCGTCGCGGCCCGCATGCTTCACCTCCCAGGTCTTCATTGCGTTGCGCTGGACGAGATCGTAGGCCTGCTCGCGAGTCAGGCCCTTTTTGATGAGCGCCAGGAGGACGGTCTGGGAATTCCACATGCCCAGGCTCAGGCCCAGGTTTTTCTTCATGT
>CAYPSF010000183.1:0-8673 GCA_964413165.1 uncultured Bifidobacteriaceae bacterium | reverse complement strand
CGATCCTGTTTTCGGGACAGGTGCAGCCAGCTTATATCTGCCTGCCTTCCGTTAATTGGTCAGGGTGGCAGGAGTTGCTCCTGCGACCTCCTCGTTCCGAACAAGGCCGTCTGCTGCTGACATTACACCCTGAAATTGGCTGCCAGGGTTGGACTTGCACCAACACCGTGCGGTTTAACAAACCGTCGTGCTACTTTGACACCACCTGGCAATGGCGCTGCCGGCAGGATTTCCACCTGCATCGTTCCGCTTAGAAGGCGGATGCCTCATGTATTCGACCACGGCAGCAATTGAAAATTGGTCAGCGCGGCAGGACTTGCACCTGCGATCCCTCGGTTCCAAGCCGAGCATGTTGCTACTACACCACGCGCTGATTCGCCCCGATGATTTGAAGTAATCGGGGCGGGAGAAACGCGACGCCGAAACCCTGGGAATCGGCCTCGCCGTAAGATCAAAAATGGCGCTTCCGGTGGGACTTGCACCCACACTCTTCCCGCAGACAACGGGTTGCTTTTCTATTCAGCTACGGAAGCAGAAATGGTGGGAAGTGCTGGTAACGCTCCAGTCGTCACTTCCGGATTTATTTGAAGACACCCGATTTACAGTCGGGCAACCGGATCATTTCCCTGAGATTGGCCTGCCTTCGCTCCTGAACAACAGGAACTTCGGCGCGGCAGCCTTCACCCTTGCTTCGCTGCGAGCGAAGGCTGGTAGCGGGAGTGGGAGTCACACCCACCTGAAGAAGTTTATGAGGCTTCCCTCTGTGCCTTGGTCGAGTTTCCCGCAGTGAAATGGTGGAGTCGGTGGGTAACGCTCCCACATCAGCTTGCTTGCAGGGCAAGTGCATTGCTTGTCTGCCACGACCCCGAATGGATTTACGATTTACGATTTTAGATTTACGATTTGGCAGGCTGCCTCCGTGCTGCCCGGAGTGAGCGGAGTTTTGGAGACTCTGCCGCGTGCTGACGCGCAGCCTGTTTTGAAGTCGTCAATCGTAAATCCCAAATCGTAAATGGAATGGTGCGGTTGCCGGGAATCGCACCCGGACATGCTCCGTGGCGGGGAGCCATTCTGCTGTTAAATCACAACCGCGGAAATTAAAAGGGCCGGAAGCGTCATTGCACTCCCGGCCCATGCCATTTCAACAAAGAACAAACACCTCTTGGTGATCTATTCGATCCCAACCCGCGGTTTCACGGCGGCTGTTTCGGTGTTTAGGGGCACACCTCCTCCGAAGCCCTTAATATGTAAAATTCGTTTCGCTCTTTCCAGCGGCGCGATCTCCCGTTCGTGGGCACACCACACCGGTGACGATTCAAAGCTCGTCCTCGCCAAATTCAACTTGTCGCCAGAAGACATCATCTAGACGTCGTGCTTTTCCTGTTCACAGATTGTTCATCTTTCGTTAACTGCCGTTCACACTGTCAGTTCCGCAGGGAAATAAAAAACCCCGCTTACGTTTCAGTAAGCAGGGTGAGAGAAAGTCTATTTCGATTCTTTACCTGCTTACTCCAAGTTTATCCAAATTACCTACGGGCGTTCTCCCGATCGGAGCGATGGATAATCCAAGGCTGAACGCACAGCCCTGGTTATTCCGGCTATGACGGGCCCCGAAAGCCTTCGGGGCCGACATGGTCGGCCAACTCGTGACTGCTATGTTCATGCAAGTTTTCATCGAATGTAGGAGACGTATATCATAAGGCATCGGTTACATTCAACTTATACTTTTGGGGGGACGATTATCTTAAATCAAAATATCCAGATGGAATGATGGTTAAAACCCAGGTCACACAATCTTGGAAGACCTGACTTCGCTCGGAACTGCACCGGTGTTTTCAGGCTGGATTTTCTCCCGGGAGCTTAGTCCAATGAACGCCACGTATGGGCCGCACCTATTCGTTCGAGTGTTGCAAGTGCGGTTATCAGGTCCGCGTCGCCGGCGGCGCGGGCGCGGGCGAACATTTTGCCGTTCAAACCATTGCCTGTGCCGATTGCCGGGCGCTCCATGACGCGGTGGTCCACTTCAAACCTTCACTGCGGCAGGAGGAAAACCCGCCCCCGGCGGCGCCCCCGTTCGCCGCCATGTTGAATCGGCTGCCGCCGCGCGGCGCGCGACCCTGGTGGAAATTCAAACCGGCCTGCCCGATTTCACCCCGGCATCGCGTCCGCTCCTGGAAACAGCCGGACAAGTGCCCGAAGTGCGGAAATTTTATGGAACCAGGCGCCCTGCCCTTCCGCATCTGGGATTAAGGAATAAAGTGTCCGCGTCCTTACGTTGGCGGCTACGGTGCGATGATGCGGAGCTTTTCGCGTTCAATGGAGAAGGTCGCCGGCAACCAGCCGGCCCACTCGCCGTCCAGTTCAAAAGCCGCCTCAGGGCCGCCCGTCAATTCGAAGGTCGTTGCGCGCATGCGTTGCACGGCGCGTTCCGGTAATCTTCGCCGCACCAGCAGGCCGGGCGCGCAACGGAACAGCATCCGCCAGTTGACCCGTGGGAAAGCGCAAACGTCCAGCAACCCATCACGCAAATCCGCCGCCGGGAAAATCCCAAATGTCCCGCCGTAAAGACGGCCGTTGCCGATCAGAACGAGTTCGCCCGCGACCTCCCGTCCATCCGCGCGGACGCTGATTTTCGGTTTTTGTTCCCGCAAGGCTTTGAGTCCGGCGATGACGTAGGCCAGCGGGCCGATTTTTTTCTTATGACCCCAGTCCACCAGCTCGATCGCGCGGGCATCCATCCCGGCCCCGGCCAGCTGGACGAAATATTGCCGGCGGCGGTCGCCATTGGCCGAAAATTCGGCGCGCGGCAGGTCGATGAGCAAATCGCGGCCGCGTTGCAGAACGTCCCAGGCGCGCTCGATGCGCAGTGGAATTTTTAGTTCCCGGGCAAAAACGTTGATCGTGCCGAGCGGCAGGATGCCGAGCCGCACGCGGGCAAAACCTTCCGGGGCATCGCCCAGGCCGTTGAGCACCTCGTTCACCGTGCCATCGCCGCCGGCGGCGACAATCACCTCGAAACCTTCGCCCACGGCCTCCGCGGCAAGCCGACGGGCGTCCCCGGGAGCGGTGGTGGCCTTCAACGCGGACTGTCCGCCGATGGCATCCAGGTGATGGCGAAAGTGCCGGGCCTTGTTGCCGCGGGCGGCCGGGTTGAAAATCACGCAGGTACGCACCGGCCCATGATTTCGGGCCGCTGCCATTAGTCGAGGAGAAAGCATTGGCGTTTGCTTGACTCGCCGCGGGTTTTGCCGAAACTGGCGTTATGAACGATCCTACGAGCTGGAAATCGAAGATCCCGTTTCTCGTCGGCGACATCGCATTGATTGCTTTCGGTTTTTTCTTTGTTTCCGTTTCGCCTCTGCCGATCCGCCACTGGGAAATCGCCGCCGGTTGTGTGGTGATCGGCGCCGTTCTGGGAATCATCCCTTTTATCCTCGATTACCGCGTTGCGGGCAAGGCGCTGGAGGTCAATGCGCTGGGGACGGTCGCCGAAAAGATCGAAAGCCTGGAAAACCTCGCCGGGCAGATTTCCGCAGCTACGAAGCAATGGGCGGACGTGCAGGAATCGGTCCACGGGCAATCGGAAAAAACCGCCCTTTCGGCCAAGGCCATCGCCGACCGGATGACCACGGAGGTCATTGAGTTCAGTGACTTCATGAAAAAGATGAACGACAGCGAGAAGGCCACGCTCCGGCTCGAGGTCGAAAAAATGCGGCGCGGCGAAGCCGAATGGCTGCAGGTGCTCGTGAACATTCTCGATCACATGTTCGCGCTGCAAGGGGCCGCCACTCGTTCCGGCGACGCAAAGTTCGCCGGCCCCATCACCAATTTCCAGAATGCCTGCCACGATACTGCCCGGCGCATCGGCCTGGTGCCCTTTGCCGCCCGGCCCGATGAACCGTTCAACAGCGAACGCCATCAGGTCGCGGGCAGCACGGAAAAGCCGCCAGCGGGCGCGTTCGTGGCCGAAACGGTCGGCCCGGGGTACACCTTTCAGGGGAAACTGCTGCGCCCTGCGCTCGTGCGGCTCCGCGATGGGAACGCGCCGGCGAAGGCCAAAACCGAAAAACCCGCACCGGCGGCACCGGCGGCACCCGCCGCACCGGCAGCTCCTGCGGCGGGAAAACCCGCACCGATTGCGGCACACGCGCCGGTCCCAAAATCAGCAGCGCCGCCGGCTCCTGCTCCACCCACCAAGCCGAAGGCGGAAGACCAGTTTACGCTCGAACCGCCGGATTAAATTTTCTTCGTCCGCCGGGCCGCAAGGAAATGCAACCAGCAGGCGGTGACCGGCCGCGCATAGATTTTTTCCAGTGCCTGAGCGTAAAGTTTCAATTGCGGCGCGTAGGCTTTGATCTTGTCCGGCAACCCGGCGGGGCCGACGGCGTCGGTCTTGAAATCCACCACCCAGATTTCCTTTGGCAACAGCACCACCAGATCCGCCACGCCTTGCACGACCACAAATTCGTCTTCCAGGCCCGGGGCTGATTTCACCCCGGTGATGGCCTCCAGCTCCGGCGGGCTGAAGCGCGCGGTGAAGGGCAGTTCACGCCGGACGCTCGCCGCCTGGGCGCGGATTTTTCCTCCCGGCTCTGAATTCCAAAATGCCGCGATGTCCTCCAGGTTCAGGGCCATGCACTCATCCGCGGACAACACCTTTTCCTGTTCCAGCCGCTGTGATTCCAATTTGAGCGTCTGGACATTGTCCGCCCTTTCCAGGGCCACGAACTGGAGAAACTTGTGATGGGCCGTGCCGGTATCCGTCGCATTCAATTTCGGATTTCCAGCTGGTGGGGCGAGCGTCCTCGCGAGCCGTTCCGCCGAAAACTGAAACCCGAAAACCGGTTCCGACTCGTCCTCCTGTTCATCCGCCGCCTGCCGCCGCAGGGCGGTGACCGACGATTTGGCCGCCCGCTGCGTGGCCGCGCCAAAGGAATATTCCCAGGTGAGTGTTTCACGAAGTCGCCGCCGGGTTTTATCGTCCAGCGCCGGCAATTCCTTTTCTGCCGGTCCGGCCGCAGGTTTGTCTGCCAGTTCCGCCTCGTCCGTCAGGCGCCAGCGCAAATGCGGCAACGCGCCTTCGGCGGCCGCGGTCCCGCTTTCGCCCGCGTTCTGCGCAAACCACAATCCCAGCCAGTCGGCACAACTGCCGGCCGAGACTATGGCCTGGGTGGTGATGTCGCCCGGCCGGGCCTGGAACGATTCCCATTGTTTTTCCGTGATGGCGGCGGTCAAAATCAATGTGTCGCACGCGCGGGTCAGGGCGACGTAAAGCAGGCGCAATTCCTCGCCCCATTGTTCGCGGCGCTGATGCGATTGCGCGAGCCAGTGGGGCAGGCTGGGATAGCGCCGGCCGGTGTGCGGGGGCTTGACCTGCGGGCAAAGGCCGAAGACCTCGTCCAGAATGATTTCCCCGCGCAGGTCCTGCGTATTGAATGCCTTGGCCAGGTCGGCCACGGCGACGACAGGGAATTCCAGTCCTTTGCTCTGGTGAATGCTCATGAGCCGCACGGCATTCTCATCGGCGGCCGCCGCGACGTCCGGCTCAATCTCTGCTTCGCGTTGCGCCTCAATGAATTTCAGGAACCGGAACAACCCCTGCCGCTGGAACTGGTCGAACTTTTGCGCGAGGCCCAGGAATCGCGTGACATTGGCGTGTCGCTGCGCGCCACGCGGGCGGGTGAAAAGCCAATCGGCGTAGTGCGTTTCGGCCAGCACATTTTCCAGGCATTGCGACAGCGAGACCTGCCGCGCCAGTTGCCGCCAGCCGGCGAATCGCCTTAAAAATCCACCAATTTTTTGGATCGTCTCATTCGGCAGGCCGCCTTCCGCCTGCTGCGTTCGGTTGAGTGCCGTCCAAAAATGCACGCCCCGGGCCGCCAGCCGGACCTGGGCCAGTTCGTCGAGGGACAGGCCGACGAGCGGCGAACGCAGGACGGCTATGGCTGGCACATCCTGCAAGGGATTGTCCAGCAGCTGCAACAGGCTCAGCAAATCCAGGATTTCACTGCCGTCGTAAAACCCACTGCGTTCGACCACGAGCGGCACGTCGGCCCGCAGAAATTCCTTGGCGTAAATTTCCGACTTGCCCGCCGGCGCCCGCAGCAAAACCGCCATGTCGCGCCATTCAGCCGGGCGAAGACACTTTTTCTCCGCGTCCCAGATGTCATGTTTCCCGCTGGCCAGCCGCTTCAGGCCCAGCGCGAGCAGCCGGGCTTCCCGTTCCGTTTCCGGCAAATCCACCATTTCCGGATCGCCGGATTCATCGTCCGTTTCCGCGTCGTTGCGGCCCGGCTTGAGCTGCAACAGCAATTCGGTTCGCGGCGAAGGGTCGGCGGCCACGCTCAGTTCCGTGCGTTGCCCCGGCGCACCGAATTGCAGCCGGGCGTCGGCGTCGTAACGTACGCCGCCGATTTCCTCGCGCAGGAGCGAGGCGAAGACGGAATTGACGAACCCAAGCAAACCTTCTCGGCTGCGGAAATTTTCGGCGAGGGGGACAGTCTGGCCGGTTCTTCCCTGCCAGTCCCGGGCGTAATCGCGGAAAATTTTCGGGTCGGCCAGCCGGAAACGGTAGATGCTCTGTTTGACGTCGCCGACGAGAAAGCGGTTCGCCCCGGTGCCTTCGCGGCTGAGCGCCTGAATGATTTTGTCCTGCGCGGCGTTGATGTCCTGGTATTCGTCCACCAGCACGAAGCGGATCTTTTCGCGCCAGCGGCCGGCGACGGGGGTGGGTTGGCCCGCGCCGAAATCCCAGAGCAATTTTAACGCGAACTGTTCCAGATCGTGGAAATCCAGGACCCCGTCGTCGCGTTTGCGTGCGGCGAACCGGGCGGAGAACTTCTGCGTCAGCCGGAGCAAGGCGTGCATGTGGCCGCGGACCCAGTCCCAATCTTCCGCCAGCGGGTCCCGGCCGTTTTTGACCGGCGCCAGCGATTGCAAAAACGCCGCGTCGGCAAAAAATTTCTCCAACGGTTTGCGAAGGGCGGTCTTGCGTCTGGCCGGCCAGTTGCCGTCGGCGGAAATGATTTGCGCCAAAGCTTCGGCGGCGGTTGCGCGGGAAAAATCCGACGGCAACCGCCGGAGGATGCCTGCCAATTCGGCAGCCTTTTCGTTATTGCCCGGCGTTCCGAGGTTTTCCAGCGCGGGCAGCCATTCGTCACGCCAGTGATGCAGAGCGTCGAGCAGCCACTTGCGCCATTCCTCCGGCGCGGCGGCCGCGAACCTTTCCACCTGACCGGCGAGCCAGCCACTGGCGTCGGGCCGGGTTTGGGCGTAGCGATGGACGTGGAAAACCAGCCGGCGAATCGCCTGGTCGCGGCCGTTGCCGTAAATCTGGATCAAATTCCGGACCGCCCCGGCGAGTTCGTCTGCTCCGGCATAATGATCCTGCAATTCCTCCTCCAACGTTTCCTCGGCCAGCAGGCGCGCCCCGCCCGCGTCGAGCACGGCCGGCTGCGGGTCAAGGCCGAGTTCATGGAAATGCTCGCGCACGAGCTGGAAGCAAAAGCTATGGAGCGTGCCGATGTGTGCGGTATCGAAGAGCGCCAGTTGTTCCGCCCAGCGCGGTTCTTCCGGCGCGGCACGGAGTTTTTCCTCCAGTTGTTCGCGCAGCCGGCGGCGCATTTCGGCGGCGGCGGCCTCAGTGAACGTGACGACGAGAATTTCTTCCAACGAGGCGGGGGACGGTTCCGCCGAAAGGCAGTACAGGCAGCGCTCGATGAGCGTGTGGGTTTTGCCCGTTCCCGCGCCGGCCATGACGAGCACGTTGCCGCGCGCGGTAACGGCCTGCCGTTGCGACGGCGTCAGGCGATCATCGGCTGGAGGGCGCGAAGATGGCATATTGTCAGGGCGAGCATAAATCCGAAACGCGAAATCCGAAATCCGAAAGAAGCCCAAATTCCGAAACCCGAAGGTCATTCAACGGCACGGCGACTTTTTTCAAACTTCGGCCTTCAAAGCGGTATTAAATTTTTATTTGTGATTTTGTGAGGCATTAAGGATAAATACTATTCATGATCTCGAGTTTGCGACTCAAGGACCAGCCCGCCAGCCAACGTCCCCGCGAACGGCTGGCCGAACACGGGCCGGACGCGTTGAGCCACGCGGAATTGATCGCCATCCTGCTGCGCACCGGCTTGAAGGGCGCCAACGCGGTGGAAGTCGGCGGCCAACTACTACAAAAATTCGGCACGCTTCAGGCGCTGGCACGCACGTCGGTGGATGACTTGCGGAGCGTCAAGGGCATCGGGCGCGACAAAGCGGTGACGCTGGTGGCGGCGTTTGCGCTGGCGCGCACCATGGCGAAGGATTTGCAGCGCGAATCGCCCGTGCTCGAAACGCCGGAAGCCATCGTGGAGTTGCTGCGGGAGGACAATCGCGTCCGGCAGGTGGAGACGTTCCAGGTGATTTTGCTGAACACGCGCCGCCGGCTCATCCGCATCGAACCGATTTCGCAGGGCACGCTCGACACGATCCTGGTGCATCCGCGCGAGGTGTTCCGGCCGGCCATCGCCGCCGGCGCCGCGGCGATCATCCTGGCGCACAATCATCCGAGCGGCGACCCGACGCCGAGCGAGGCGGACATCAAGGTGACGCGCGACTTGATCCGGGCCGGGCAACTGTTGAAGATCGAGGTGCTCGACCACATCATCCTGGGCCGCGCCACGCAGGAAC
>CAYPSF010000182.1:0-8692 GCA_964413165.1 uncultured Bifidobacteriaceae bacterium | reverse complement strand
CGCGCTTTTCGGCGTCCTCGATCATGGACATGCCGATACGGTCCTTGACGCTGCCGAGCGGGTTGAAGAACTCGCACTTGAGGAGGATGGTGGCCGGCACGCCGGCGGTGACTTTGTTCAATTTGACCAGTGGGGTACGCCCGACGGTCTCGACTATGTTGTTGTAGATGTGGCCCATAACAATCCTTTCGAACTCGGTTTACTTGATCTTGTGGGCCAAGCTTGGGATGAGTTTGAAACGAGCGCAAGCGGAATTTTTTCCTCCTCTTTCATTCTCGTCCTCGCGCCCGAACCGATCGGGCCATCCTCATTCGCTTCAGGCGGGCGCTCTTCACGGCGGTGCGGCCCATTCAACTTCGAACATCCAATGGGATGTCGTTCGACTGCGTTTCTACAAATTGGACGTTGTGCGTTGAATGTTCGATGTTTTCTGCCTTTCCCAAAAACATAAGTCCCCGCCCGACCTTTCGGTCGAACGGGGACAAATGGGGGATGGGAGTGCGCCAAGCTCTCTTTCCCGTGCCGACATTAGGCGCGCCCCTTTCGGAGGCTGTCAGCTTCCCGACGCCATTCTCCACGGCAAGCGGAGTCTTCGGCCTCGTGGCAGGGCCGTCCAGCGCCTTGCGGCCACTGGATTTCGAGTGAGGCTTTTCAGCCTGCTCGACTGATGGTTGCGCCACCAGCCTGCAAACCAGATGAAGACACGTCTGTGATTTGCTCTTCGCGTCTCCACCACTTGGCACCGGGTCAGCCACCGCTTTTGACAGCGCGTTCGCCCGATGCCACGGGTCTCGCCTCTTCACTCTCAGGTTGCTTTTCGCTCACAGCCCAGCGGTGTCGTTTTTAACATCGCCGGCGCTTGGAAGGTTTTCACGGAACCTGCCGAGTCCCCGTGTCCTTCCCGGCGCGCCCGCTCTTTTTGTCCGCCTTTCGGCGGTTTTCGCTGGGCGGTCTCATGTTTTTTATGAATCCGCCAGAGTCGTTCGCACCGTGCTGATGCGCAGTAACAACCGGATACCCTCTGGGTAACTGCGATTCGCCCAGGCTCGAAACCGGCCTGAACTACTTGACCCGGCTCGGAGCAGCTTCTCATCGCCCCTCGCCGCCAAGTCCCTCATTCGCGTATGGCACGCGCGAACGTGCCAGAGGAACTGGTGAATTCTGCCTCCTCCGTCTCTTGCGAGCCGGTTTCAGAGGAGCCGGGCCAACCAGCCTGACCCGACTTTTCCCCAGTCACCTGGGATTATCCTGGAACGGACAACTCAATCTTTCGACCTTCACTGCCCGCTCCGTTCTTTCAATGAACTGCGAACATCATACCGCAAATCGTCCAACCGACAATGAATTGATATGCACACCTTGTTCACCGGAATCGGCCGGTGAAAATCGTGTGAGCAACCCCGGAGAACCAACAAAATCAACGCCTTCGGTGTTTCACCCGCACGAATTATTCACCGGTTTTTTGCCGGGCGGAATGGGGTTGTGAAAAAGTTCTCCCGTCCGGAAATTAAAAAATCCGGCGCCGAAAACAAAAAAGCCGCCCCGGAGGGCGGCCTTTTCAATTTTCCCGGATGCTGCGTCAGGACGCCTTCGCCGCGGCGGGCTTCTTCACCTTGGCCTCGGTCTTTTTGCGTTTGAGGTAGCTGGTCCGGCGTTTGCGTTTTTCAACTTTATTGTATTGTCTGCCCATAAGTGTCTTTACTTTGCTCGCGTGTTGCGATTGTGTGGTGTGCACTATGAAAGTTTTGAGGCGGCGATTCAACATCTATTTGGCCCTGACCGTCTTGCTCGGACTGGCCTGCGGCTGCCAGACCATCGGCAACAAGAAGAAAATCACCGCCGCCCTGCGCATCCACATCGAGGTGGGCGGCGAGTCCAACGGCACCAGCCAGGAGATTTCCGTGCTGCGCTCCAATCCCGTGCTGGTAACCATTGGCAAGACGCCTGCTTTGACGGAAGCCAATATCATCCATGCCAAAATCATCGAAGCGCAGGGTGGTTTTGCCCTTGAGATTAAATTTGACGAAAACGGCACCTGGCTGCTCGAACAATACTCCGCCTCCAATCAGGGACGTCATTTCGTCATTTGGGGAGACTGGACCGATAACGATTTCTCATCGTTTTCAGCGGGCGACATCATCAATCTGCCATCCTTGGCCGATAAGTTAAAACAGCCAACCGATGAGGTTTCCCGCTTCCTCAGGAGCCAGTTCTCCGCGGCGACGCAAGAAAGTTTGACGGACTATCAAAGTGCCAACACCAACTCGGTTCTTTCACTGCAAACAGCACTCATAGAGGATCTCAACAAAATTATTCAATCCCAAACCATCTATAGTACGCAGCGTTTTTCCAGTGTCGTTTTACGCGAGAAAACCCAGCAGCTCCTTGCTCAGAACTCGGAAACAAACTCCCTCCTGCGTCTGAACCGATTGCTGCTGGAGGACGCTTATCCGCTGGAATTGTCCAATATACATAAAAGCGTTCTGGTCAACCGCTGGCTCGCCGCACCAGTCATCTCGCGCCGCATCAGCACTGGCTCACTGGCATTTACCCCCGATTGTGAACGCGATGAGGCCGAACTGCTGGCGATCGGACTCGATGCCGCCTACAAGAAAATCCACAAGCATGACTTAAAATGATTTTCCCCGTCACCGGCCGAGCAATTGTTTTCACCGTCGGTTTGTTCCTGGGTTTGGGCGCCAGCCTGTACGCGCAATCGCCATTCCAGTTCCCCACCGCCAATCATACCCTCTATGAACCCGGCGAGGAGTTGAAATTTTTGGCCCCCACCGCGCCGGACCGGTCGTGGACGACCGGCAGCTTCGGTTGCGTGCGTAGCGACCGGCAGCAGATGCACGAGGGCCTCGACATCCGCTGCCTGCAGCGCGACCGGCACGGTGAGCCGACCGACCCCGTCATGGCCACCGCCGACGGCACGGTGGTTTATTTCAGCACGAAACCGGCACTGTCGAATTTCGGGAAATATGTCGTCATCCGCCATATCATCGAAAGCATCGAGATTTATTCGCTCTACGCCCACCTGAGCGAAATCCAGCCCGGCCTCACCGTCGGCAAACCGGTCAAGGCCGGCGAAGTCATCGCCACCATGGGCCGGACGTCCAACACCGGCGAAACCATCACCAAGGACCGGGCCCATGTGCATTTTGAACTGAACCTGTTCGTCAACGAGGGTTTTGCCAGCTGGTACCGACAAACTTTTCCCAAACAGCGCAATGATCACAGCATCTGGAACGGCCAGAACCTCGACGGCCTCGATGCCCGCGAAATCCTGCTGGCCGAACACAATCCCGTCGCCAAATTCAGCCTGCTGAATTTCATCCGCGGCCAGACCGAACTGTGCCGCGTGCTGGTGCGCTCGACGAATTTTCATTACCTGAAACGTTATCCCATGCTCATCCTGCCCAATCCCGTCGCCCAAAAAGAGGGCGTGGCCGGTTATGAAATCAGCTTTAATTACAACGGCGTGGCTTTTGCCCTGATGCCGCGCGCCGCCTCGGAAATCCACAGCTCAAGCCGGCTCCAGTTGCTTTCCGTCAACGAAGATGAGGAACGGGCCAACCCCTGCCGCCACCTGGTGAGCCGGCGCGACGGCCGCTGGCAGCTGACCGACACCGGCGTCCGCGAACTGGAAATGCTGACGTACTGAGTTGTGCCACCGGACATCAAATCGCTCACCCGCGAAGAGTTGGAAGCCCGGTTTGCAGCCTGGAAACAGCCGGCCTATCGCATCGGCCAATTGCTGGAATGGCTCTACGCCCACCGCGTGACGGGTTGGGACTCGATGACCAACCTGCCCCGGCCTTTGCGCGAAAAGCTGCGAGAAACTTTTTCCCTGCAAACGCTGGAACTGGTCCGCAAACAGGGCGCGCGCGATACCACCCAAAAATTCCTCTGGCGGCTTTCCGACCATTCGCTCATCGAAAGCGTCCTGATCCCCGCCAATCCGGCCTTGTACGGCGACACCAGCGACCGCCATACTCTTTGCCTTTCCACCCAGGTCGGCTGCGCCTATGGCTGCAAATTCTGCGCCAGCGGACTCGACGGCTGGAAGCGCAACCTCACGCCGGATGAAATCGTCGAACAGGTCCTCGCGACCGAACGATGGCATCAGCAACAGTCGAAGGCCGGGAGTCGAGAGTCGAATCCCGTCGCTCGTCCCTCGTCTCTCGATCATCGACTCATCGACAACATCGTCGTCATGGGCATGGGCGAGCCGCTGGCGAATTACGACCATCTGCTGTCGGCGCTCCGCATCCTGAACGCGCCGTGGGGCGGCGGCATCGGCGCGCGAAAAATCACGATCTCCACCAGCGGCCTGGCGCCGCAAATCCGCCGGCTCGCCGCCGAACCGCTGCAATTCCGCCTCGCCATCTCATTGCACGGCGCGACCGATGAGGTCCGGAACAAAATCATGCCGGTGAACCGCAAGTACCCGCTCAAGGAACTGGTCGCCGCCTGCGAGGATTACCAGGGACACAAGGGCCGGATGATCACGTTCGAGTACATTTTGATCGCCGGCGTGAACGATGCGCTGGAACAGGCCCGGCCGCTTGCCGCGCTCGCCAAAAAGCTGTTCGCCAAGGTGAATTTGATTCCTTACAACCGGGTCGAGGGCCTGCCCTGGGAACGCCCGGATGAAGCGGTTTGCGAAGACTTCCTCGCCGCGCTGGAAAAGCAGAAAGTCGTGGCCACGTTGCGTCGCGAAAAAGGCCATGACATCGACGCCGCCTGTGGCCAATTGCGGTTGAAGACGGAGCGGGAACTGCGCGGGACCGGCGGCTAATGCGGCGGGGCCGGATCGGGCCGGCGCCGGTAAACCATGATGTACTGATCGAGCGGATCACGAAAATTCGCCACGTCGGCGTCCCAAATCCCGACCGTTTCCCCGGTCGGACGCACGCCCACCACCCCCACCCGCTCGTAAAAAGCCCCGGCATAAGCATCGAACCAGTGGAGGATGCTGACGTCCGAGGCGCGGCGGATCAACCACGAGGTTTTGTACATGACCAGCACCAGGCTGGCCGGCCGGTTGGATTCAATCTCACTGATCATCGCGCGCTGCATCCGGCCGGCATAAGGCTGCAACTCCATGAGCGGATAGGTGTATATGTAACCGGTGGCCGAATGCCGTTGCGCCAGAAAATAAATTTCCGGTTCCGAACCGAGGACCGCCAGCCGGTCAGCCGGAGAGGAATGTTCGCGGACGTATTCGGCGACCACCAGGGATTCCACAAAGGGATTGCCCGCATAGATGGCCTGGCTGGCCTGGACCGGAGACAGCCGGAAGAACAGTTCCCTTTGGGCCCAGATGGTCCAGCCCAGCAGAGCCACGAATAAGATCGGCGGCATGGCCTTCAGGGCTGCCGACCGGAAAACCTGCCGCCAGGCGCCGACCGCCAACCCCACCAGCAGCGCAAATGCGGGCAGGACGAGGATGAAATAATGTTGTCGGAAAATAAGTCCGGTGGCTGTGCCGAGAAACGAACAAATCCAGAAGTACACCGCGAAAGTGGCTGGGCGGCGCAAGGTCCGGTCAAGCAGGGCCGGCGGCAGGGCCAGGATGGCCAGGAACCAGAACCCCGCCGAAACCCGGGCCGTCCCCTTCAGGTGCTCGCTCAGATATTGCCAGCCCAGCTTCAAATCGTCCGACAAGACATAATAACGCGCATAATCAACGGTCCAAAACCAGAATTGAGCGAACACCCCGGTCACCGCCAGGTAAAGAGCCGTCAGGCCCAGGGGCAAAATCATTCCCAACCCGAAAATGAGGGCCGCCTTGATGGATTGAGGCGGGGAGACAACCTTTCGAGGAAAGACCTGCGAGGCCAGGCAGGCCCAGCCAAACAGGCAGAACCAGATCCCCTGTTGCTTCATCAAAAATGCCAGCCCGTAAAGCAGCCCGCTGAAAAACAGGGCCGCCAGCGGCCTGGATCCACCGGCCGGCCATAAAAGCAGTGTCGCCGGCACGGCAAACAAAACGACAAAATGGTTGGCGTGGCCCGCCGTCCCGCATACCGCCGGGCTCAACGACATGATGCCGTATGTGGCACACGCCGCCACACCGGCGGTCACCCCGAATAGTTTTCGCGCCAGCAAAAAAATAAACACCAGCGTCAGGCTGTTGGCCAGCAGCAACGTCAAATGCACCCCGCCGGTCGTCTGCCCGAACACCGCCATGCCCAGGGCGTAGGCAAAATAGGTTCCCGGCAGCTTCATGTTGTACGCCACTTCGTAAGGCGGAATGCCCTGGAGAATCAATTGGCCGGCATAGGCATATTCACCTTCATCCCGTTCCAACGGCAGGTCCAACAAACGCACGCGGATAAACCCGGCGAATAACAGCACCGCCAGCACCGCCACCCAGGGCCAGAGACAAAATTGCCGGCCGGGTGCGGCAGTTGAAATTTTCTCCGGCGGGCAGTCCATGAAGGTCGTGAAATATCACGGATACATTTCCGGGTAAAAGGTTTTTTGCCCGAAAATCCGTGTTTCATCCGCGTCCATCTGCGGCTAGACTGAAGGCGTGATTGCTTTGCTCGACTACGGTTCCGGCAACCTGCGCAGCGTCCATAAGGCCCTGCTCAAGGTCGGCGCCGACGTGCGCATCGCGCAATCGCCGGGCCAGATTGGCGACGCGCGGGCCATGGTCCTGCCTGGCGTCGGCGCGTTTGACGACTGCATCAACGCCCTGCGCAAACAGGAATTGCTCGCAGCGGCGCGCAGCTTCATCCAGTCCGGCAAACCATTCCTCGGCATCTGCGTCGGCTACCAGGCGCTGTTTGACAAAAGCGAGGAGTTCAATTCCTGCGCCGCCGGCCTCGGAATCTTCCAGGGCAGCGTCGTCCGTTTTGCCGGGCAGCCGGGGCTGAAAATCCCGCAGATTGGCTGGAACCGGTTGGAAATTGTGAAGCCGGACTGCCCGCTGTTCCGGGGCGTGGCCGATGGCAGTTACGTTTATTTTGTTCACAGCTTTTATCCGCAACCGTCAGACGCGGGCATCGTCGCCGCGCGCACGGAATACGGCGGGAAGTTTGCGTCGGCCGTCTGGCGCGACAACGTTTATGCCACGCAATTTCACCCGGAAAAAAGCCAGAAGATCGGGCTGCAGTTGCTGAAAAACTTTGTTGAACTGGCGAAACATTGACCCATAAGCGATGAAACTGATGAGAAATTCTGAATTTACGATTTACTATTTACGACACCGACTCCGGTCGCATGCTCGCGATTTATCGGGGTTTACGAATCTCTCCACGATCCCTGCCAGTTGCGTAAATCGTAAATCGCAAATCGTAAATCATGAGTCCCGTCAATCCGGCTGCCATCGGATTTCGAAATCGCTCCATTTGTCATTGGCCATCCTCTGCCTCAGCCTGGCCGGGTGCGCGTCTCCCCCGGTTACACCTTTGGGCAATGGTTACGAAGAAGTGGCCCACCCCGTGCACGGTACCGCCGGTAAACCCGCCGATGAGCGGGTCTCGCTCCAGCATCGGGGGCCGGACGGCAAAACCACCACGATCTGGCCTTCGTTGTATGGTGTCGACGAAGTCATCCATGGCGATGTGGCGATCTTTGTCGGCGACCAGGCCTATGTGTCGCCGGACCCGGACGATTCCAAGGGCATGAAGCCGCGATTGTTTGCGGTGCAATCACCGGCCCTGCCACTGGACATCACCGACGAGGTTTTGTGGCGCTGGTCGAAGGCGTCGGAAAAGGACTTCGAGAAAGCCACGCAATTGTTCAGCCTGGTGACCCCGGCGGAGAGGAACGGCCACCTGGAACTGCAACTGGAGTTTTATACGCAGGAACGGGACTGGCCGGACAAGGTCACGATGCAACTGGACTGGAACCAGGTATCGGACATGATGCGCGCCGTGAAGGCCAAAGGCACCTTGCGAAGAGATCTGCGCTGGGGCGCTCCCTACATTGAAAAATAAACCCGCCGGCCCTTGTTGTAGTGTGCGCTGTCCTCAGCGTCCCTCATTGCGGGATCGGTTGAGACAACCGACGCTACAGTTCAAACGGCCCCGCCGGGCTCCAAACCGGGGTTGACACCGGGCCGGCCCATGCGAACTTGGCGGCACTATGGATCTTCAATTGACGGACCAGCTGGCGCTCATTTCCGGCTCAACCAAGGGCTTCGGCCTGGCCATCGCCACCGGCCTCGCGCGCGAAGGCGCCAAAGTCATCATCAACGGCCGATCCGAGAAATCGGTCACCGACGCGCTCGCGAAAATCCGCTCGGCCGTCCCCAACGCAAAACCGGAGGGCTTTGCCGGTGATTTGTCCGACGCCGCCACCACCGCTGCGCTCGTAAAGCGATTCCCCGCCGTGGACATTCTCGTCAACAATCTCGGTATTTTTGAACCGAAACCGTTCGAGCAAATCCCTGACGACGACTGGCGCCGGTTCTTCGAGGTGAACGTGTTGAGCGGTGTCCGCCTGAGCCGCGCGTACCTGCCGGCGATGAAACAGAAAAACCGGGGACGCATCGTGTTCATCAGCAGCGAGAGTGGTGTCCAGATTCCCGCCGAAATGGTCCATTACGGCATGACCAAGACCGCTCAACTGGCCGTCTCCCGCGGCATCGCCGAGACCTGCGCCGGCACGGGCGTAACGGTGAACGCCGTCCTGCCCGGCCCGACGCATTCCGACGGCGTGGATGAATTCGTCA
>CAYPSF010000181.1:0-8799 GCA_964413165.1 uncultured Bifidobacteriaceae bacterium | reverse complement strand
GACGAAATCATCCAGGACGATTTCTTTTTCGTCACCACCAAGAACGATTCGGACATCGCCGCCAAGGGCACGAACAGCTGGACGCAGTTCCGGCTCGGCCTGATGGATGAGGCCGCGGAAAATCTCATCATCAAACCCGCCCGCGCCGTGAACCCGAAGGTCAAACTCGTCATCAAATTCCCCAACTGGTACGAACATTTCCAGGGCTCGGGCTATGACCTCGACCGGGAACCGAAATTGTTCGACGGCATCTACACCGGCACCGAAACCCGCGACCCGGTCATCACCGACCAGCATTTGCAGCCGTACGAGAGCTGCCTCATCATCCGCTATTTCGACAATATCGCGCCAGGTCGCAATGGCGGCGGCTGGGTGGACACCTACAGCATCCGCTACATCGACCGCTACGCCGAACAGCTCTGGGACACGATATTCGCCAAGGCGCCGGAAATCATGCTGTTCGAATGGTCGGCCATGAGCCGCCCCATCCCGCCGGGTGACCGCGCCGACTGGCAGGATTTGCACACGAGCTTCGATTACAACCAACTGTTGCAGGCGTACACGAACAATGCCCCGGCCGGGTCGCCGGAACCCACCATCGCCCGCGTGGCCGGTTACGCCCTGGAACAGGTGGACCTGTTCCTTGCCAAACTCGGGAATCCCATCGGCATCGCCAGCTACAAACCCTGTCAATCCACCGGCGAGGATTTCCTCCACAATTATCTCGGGATGATCGGCATTCCCATCGACCTGGACCCGCAGTTCCCGACCAACGCGGACCTGGTCCTGCTGACCGAGTCGGCGAAGTTCGACCCCGACATCGTCGCCAAAATCAAGGGCCAGTTGACCGCCGGCAAATCGGTGGTCATCACCTCCGGCCTGTTGCACGCGCTCCAGCACCGGGGCATCGAGGACATCGTCGAGGCGCGGTACACCGACCACAAGGTGCTCGCGCACGAGTATGTCGGCGGCTTCGGCGCCGGCAACGGCTTGCCGCTCGACGGCGGGAAACACGATGACATCCTGTTCCCCGAAATTTTCTTTCTCACCAACGACGCCTGGCCGGTGATCCGTCTCACGGCCAACGGCAATGGCTATCCGCTCCTGCTGATGGACCGCTATTCCAAGGGTGTGCTTTACATCTGGACGATCCCGGAAAATTTCACCGACCTTTACTCGCTGCCGCCGAGCGTCACGAGCGCCATTAAGAATTACGTGATGCGCGGGTTTCCCGTCCGGCTGGACGGCCCCGCCCAGGTCGCGCTGTTCGCCTACGACAACCACACCTTCATCGTGGAATCGTTTCTGCCGAACGAAACCGATATGAAGGTTTCGTTGACCGGAGATTTCACTCAATTGAAAAACCTGGTCACCGGCGAAATGATTCCCGGCCAACCCCCGGCCGAGGCCCGGGGCCGCTGGCGGAACACCGAGGAAAGCCGTACATCCTTCAACATTCATCTTCCACCGCACAGTTATAGCGTGTTCATGGCCGGGAAATGATCCGTCGGCGTGCCGCGGTGGCGAACTTGATTTTAAATTCCATGATTTGTCATAATCCCTTGAACTGTAATGATTATTGACGACATCCGCCCGGCCGCGCGCTGTTGTATAATTCCGTCATGTCGTTAATATTTGGTCGCACGGGAGGGATTCTCCTCGCCTTGATTTTCCCTTGCATCGGCTTTTCCGCCACGGTCACGGTCAATGTCTCCAGCCCCCTTTTCCCGGTGGCCGACACGGCGTATGGCATGCACACGTCGGTGTATGACAACCAGAACGGAAACGCCAATCTGCCCGCGCGCCTCATCGAATCAGGAGTGAACACGCTGCGCTATTCCGGCGGCGGATATGCCGATGTCTTTCACTGGTCGGTCAACAAGACAAGCCCGTGGCAGGATGGCACCTACGGCTATCAGGGGCCGAACACGGACTTCGGGCACTTTGTCGGGTTGCTCGACAACGCCCATGCGCAGGCGGTCATTACCGTCAATTTTGGTTCCGGCCAGTTGTGGAATGCCGGGCACACGCAACTGGTGGCTCCTTCCACAAATGCTGAACCGCCGGAAGCCGCCGCCTGGGTCGCCTACGCCAACGGCGACGCATCGCTCTACGGCACCGTGAACGACATCGACCTGGGCACCGACTCCCAGGGCAACAACTGGAGAACGGCGGGGTTCTGGGCGCGGCTGCGTTCCTCAACTCCGGCGGCCTACCAAACCTGGGCCAGTGCCGACGGTGTTTATGATGCGACCTTCAGTTTCCTGGCCATCAATCATCCCACGCCGGTTGGCATCAAATACTGGGAAATCGGCAACGAAACCTTCGGCACCGGTTATTATTCCGCGACGAGCGGCAACGGTTATTCGGTGAATTATGCGGTGCCCTATCCGTACACCAATTTTAGCCGGGTGGGCAACCCGGCGCTCTCGCCCGCCACCTACGGCCAGCAGGTCAAAGCCTTTTCCCTGGCGATGAAATCGGTCGATCCGACCATCAAAATCGGCGCCGTGGTCAGCACCCCGCCGGGCGATTACAACTGGGATTTCGACAGCCTCGGTCAGCACTGGACGCCAGAGGTTCTGGCGCAATGCGCGACCAACATCGATTTCGTTATTGCCCATTGGTATATTTACAACGGCAATAAAGACAATGGCAGCAGCCTGTTGCCGTCGGTGGCAGCCACCATTCCCTCCATGATCAACGGGAGCGTCCCGCATACCGGCGTCAGCTCGGGCCTGAAGGACTGGATCAATCAGTACCGGCCGGGCGACCCCGCCAACGTTTCGATTTTCATCACCGAATTCGGTTACACCGGCAGCGTGGCCGTGACCAATTCCGGCAACGGTTCGCCGATCCTCGGGCCCGTCACCGCGCTGTTCGACGCGGATTCCTATGCCACCTGGATGAGCTACGGCGTTTCCAACATCTGCTTCCTGGAGATGAACAAGACGCCGTTTTTGGGCGACGCCGGTTCCCTGAACCGCGGCGAGACGTTTTATGCCATCAAGCTGTTGCATGCCATGGCCGCACCCGGCGACACCTTCGTCACAACCACCTCGGATACGAGCTCGGTGCGGGCGCAGGCGGCGCTGCAACAAAGTGGCAAGGTGGGGCTGATGCTCCTCAACGAAAACCGTACCCAGCCGCAGACGGTGAACGTGTCGATCGCCAATGCATCCCTGTCCGGCACCGGTACCCGGTATCAACTGGGCACCAACAATTTCACCGGAACCCAGGAGACGCCGACCTCCGCACCGTCCTCCAACACGGTTTCCAGCCTGGGTAATTCATTCAGCGTGATCCTGCCTCCGTACAGCATGACGATCCTGGTGATTCCGGCTCTGACCAATACCTGGCCGGTGCTGGCGGCAATTGGTGATCAGACGGTGAACGTGGGGCAGACGGTGGCCTTCACCGCCAGCGCCGCGGACACAGATCAGCCGCCGCAGACCTTGACCTTCAGCCTGTTGAGCGGGCCGGGCAATGCGACATTAAACAGCTCCAGCGGGGCGTTTTCGTGGCGTCCCTCAGTAACCAACGCCAATACCGCCAACCCGATTTCATTGAAGGTCGCCGACAACGGCACGCCGGAGCTCAGCGCGACGCAGAGTTTCACCGTGACCGTCAATCCGCTCACGGCGCCATCCGTGGCGTCGACCACCTGGAGCAATGAGCAGTTCAACCTGCAGGTTGATGGTCAGGCGGGGCCGGATTATGCGGTGCAGGTTTCAACGAACCTGGTGGATTGGAACACGTTGTGGGTGACAAACTCGCCGGCGATGCCGTTCCAATGGGCGGACTCGAACGCGGCCGTGCTGCCGATGCAATTCTATCGCATCCAAGTCGGCCCGCCGCTGCCTTAAACTCAATTTCAGAATACGCATCTCCCGCCCCACAGCTACGCCGCCCTCGCTGCGGAAACAAAGCACGACGGCGCGTCCTGTCTGTCTCAGTTCAACTCACAACAACAAACTGAGATGAAATGATTCGATCTTGACCTTCATTCCTCAATTGCCGGCCTACGACCCTCAACCGATTTCCATCATCAGGTCTTTTCATTTTTTGAGAGACCACTATTATCACCGCTATGAGCTTGCTGCGCGTTCAGGGATTGTTCAAAGCGTTTGGCGCCATTCGCGCCGTGGATGACGTCAGCTTTGAGGTGCGGCCCGGCGAGATTTACGGTTTGCTCGGGCCCAACGGCGCCGGCAAGACAACCACCATCTCCATGATCTCCGGCCTGCTCAAGTCCGACGCGGGCGAAGTCTTCGTGGTCGGTGAACCCTTCTGGAACGACCCGCAACGCGCCAAGCGCATCATGGGCGTGGTGCCGCAGGAACTGGCCATTTACGAGGAATTGACCGGACGCGAAAACCTCGAGTTCTGGGGCCGCATGGCTGGCCTGAGTTCGGCCGAAGCCAAATCGCGCGCCGCCGAACTGCTGTCCGCCCTCACGCTCACTGACCGCGCGAAGGACGCCGTGAAAACCTACTCCGGCGGCATGAAACGGCGCATCAATCTCGGCTGCGCGCTGCTGCATCGTCCGCAACTTTTGCTGCTGGACGAGCCGACCGTCGGCATCGACCCGCAGGCGCGATTGAACATCCTCGAATTCATCCGCGGACTTTGCGCCTCGGGCACCGCCATCCTTTACACCACCCATTACCTCGAGGAAGCCGAGACGCTCTGCCAGCGTATCGGCATCATCGACCATGGCCGGTTGTTGGCCGAAGGCACGTTGAGCGAGTTGCAGGAGCGGCTGGGCGGCGACCGCGTGTTCGTGCTGGAGGCGGATTTCAAAGATGCCTCGCCGGACGCGTGGAACGGATTTCATCAACGCTTTCGCGTCATTCAGAAATCCGAGCGTCAACTGGTCGTCGCGGCCATCGGCCAGCGTGATCCATCCGAATGCCTCAAGGATTTGCTCAACCTCCCCATCCGCGTGGAAAACGTTATGCTCAAGCGGCCGAGTTTGAATGATGTGTTTCTCCAGCTCACCGGCCGGGATTTGCGGGAGTAGCCATGTTGCGCATCCTGCTCGCCAAAGACCTCCGCCGTGCCTGGCGCAATCCGCTGCCGTGGCTCATCAACCTGGCCCTGCCGCTCTGCATCACCGCGCTCATCGGCCTCGTGTTCGGCGGTACATCCGACAGCGGCGCCCTGGGCCGCATCCGGTTTGCCGTCGTGGACGAGGACAAAACCGTGCTGAGCGATTTCCTGCGGGGCGCGGCCAATCAACGCGAGGGCGGCAAGTACCTGGAACCCGTGCTCCTCGACCGCGAAGAGGCCATGCGCCAGATTCTGGACGACAAGCTCAGCGCGGCGGTCATCATCCCAACGAATTTCATGCGGAATTACCTGACCGGCCGGGCGCCGGTAAGCCTGGAACTGATCAAGAACCCGGCCGAATCCATCCATCCCGCCGTGCTGGAGGAATTGCTCGGCGCGGTCGTGACGGCCATGAACGCCGTCGCGCGGAATTTCCAGTCTGAATTCCCGGACTGGCAGGCGGTAATTGAGGGCCATGGCGATTATCATGAGGTTTCCCGGTTGATCGATCGCGCGGGCGATAAGTTGAAAGCCGCCAGGAAATATGTGAACCCACCACTCGTCATGTATGACAAGGACACGGATTCCGACCACGCGGCCGGTGACGCGCCAAAAACCGGCGAGATGAAAAGTGGCCCGGCGAAGCCCGGCGCGTCCAAAAGCGGACCATCGTTCAACATTTTCGGGTATCTTCTTGTCGGGATGGCGGCGATGTTCCTGTTATTTCTGGCCGGCAACGGCATGGCCGACCTGTACCGCGAACTGCGGCTGCACACTTTCGAGCGTTATCACACCCTGCAACAGCGGCTCCTGCCTTTCGTGGCCGGCAAGGTCGCATTTGCCGTGGTGATGCTGTTGTTGTGCAGCGCGGTGATGCTCGGTGGTGGCGGATTGATTTTCCGTATTCACTGGCAGCAGCCGTTGGCGCTGGCCGCGCTGGCCATCGGTTACGCGTGCTTTGCGGCGGGCCTGTTTGCGTTTTTGGTGGCCGTGATGCCGGACGAGCGGCGTGCCGCTGTCCTCAACAACATCGCCGGCATGCTCCTGGGCCTGGCCGGCGGCTGCGCGTTCCCCCCGGACCAACTCCCTGCTTTCATGCGCCAACATCTCACGCCGCTTCTGCCCAGCTACTGGTTTGTCAACACCGCGCGCAACCTGCAGGCGGGGGTCGCCGGGGTCGCCTGGGGCCCGGTGACACTGGAACTGATCGGATTGGGGGTGGTGCTGACCGGACTGGCTGTGTTCCTGTTTCACCGGCGATTCAAAACGGGCTTGCGCGCATGAAACAACTCCTTGCCATCGGCCACAACGACTTGCGCCTGTTTCTGAAACACAAGAGCGCCTACGTCTGGCTGTTCCTCATGCCGCTGGCCTTCGTGTATTTCATGGGGTTCGCCAGCCGCGGACCCGGCGACCCGTACAATCGCCGGCCCGCTGTGCTCATCGAGAACGAGGATACGAATTTCCTCGGCCGCATCTTCCTCGAAGAACTCAGCGCGCAGAACATGCGGCTGCTGAATCACACCAACCGCGAATCCGCCGCGCGCAGCATCCGCATCCCGGCCGACTTCACGAGCAACGTGCTCGCGGGAACGCAAACCCGCCTGCAGTTTCTCCAGCGCGACAGCGCCGCGGAAGCCGACGCCGCGCTCATTGAACTGCGCCTCATCCGGGCGTTGATTGCCATCAACGGGCATCTCCTGGAAGCGGCCACGGCGACGAACGCGCCCGGACCGTTGACCGAGGACAAACTTCGCGCGGTCATGGCCGCATCCAACCCGGTGAGCCTGGACGCGAGGTTCGCCGGGCGCAAACCGATGCCAACCGGGTTCAATTTCTCGCTGCCGGGCAACCTCGTGATGTATTTGATGATGAACCTGCTCATCTTCGGCGGCACCACCCTGGCGGCCGAACGGCGCAACGGCGTCATCAAACGGCTCATGATCTGTCCCGTCACCCGCGCCCGGTTGGTCGGCGGAAAAATTTACGGCCTGATGCTGCTCGGCACCGCCCAGGTCCTGTTCTTTCTGGTCATGGGCCGGTTTGTCTTCCACGTCAACCTGGGTGAGAACCTCCCGGCGGTGATGCTGACGTTGCTGGTGTTTGCCTGGGTGGCGGGCTCGCTCGGGGTGCTGGTTGGCTCGGTCCTGGCGGCGGAGGACCGCGTGGTGGGAGTCTGCGTGCTGGCGAGCCTGCTCATGGGCGCGCTGGGCGGCTGCTGGTGGCCGCTGGAAATCGGGCCGCCGGCGCTCAAGACCGTCGCCCTCTGCCTGCCGACCGGTTGGGCGTTGCAGGCGTTGCATCAGGTCATCAGCTTCGGCAGCGGGTTCAGCGCCGCGCTCACGCCGGTCGCCGTATTGCTGGCTTTCGGCGCTGTCGCCAACCTTCTCGCCGTCCGCTTTTTCCGGAGCTAAACGCAAAGGCGCAGAGCGTTTTGCGTCGTCACTTTGAAAGTGCGGTCATGTCTGCTCACCCAACTCTCGACCCTCAACTATCCTTCCAGCACGGCCAACACGTGGATGGGCTCGGGATGCGAGGCGCGCACGGGCAAAACATTGCCGGCAATGGTTCGACCGTTCACGATCAGCTTCTTCACCCCGCGCTGTTTGCCCTTCGGGTTCCGGACTTCGATGATGTAGGTGTTGCCGCGGAAACGGCGGGTCGCTGTAAATCCTTTCCACTTGGCCGGGATCACCGGGTCCACCCGCAGGCCGTCGTAGTCGGTGCGGATGCCCAGGATCCATTGCGTGGCGGTGTAATAGGTCCATGCCGCCGTGCCGGTGAGCCATGAATTCTTCGCCTCGCCGTGCGTCGGCGCGTCCTTGCCCGCAATCATCTGCGCAAACACATACGGCTCGCACCGGTGCAGGTCCCCAATCTTCTCGCGCGCCGACGGGTTGATGCGCGTGTAATAATCGAACGCCCGGTTGCCGTTGCCCACCATCGTCTCGGAGATGATGATCCACGGGTTGTTGTGGCAGAAAATGCCCGCGTTTTCCTTGTAGCCCGGCGGATACGATGAAATCTCCCCCATGTGAATGTAATATTTCGAGAACGCCGGTTGTTGCAGCACGATGCCGTGCTTCGTGGCCAGGTGCTTGTTTACCGAGGCCAGCGCCTGCTTCGCCTTGCCATCCTTCAGCCCGATGCCGGCCATGATGCACATGCCCTGTGATTCGATAAAAATTTTCCCTTCCTTGCAGACCTTGGAGCCGATGGGCTTGCCGAAATCGTCGTAGGCGCGAACGAACCACGCGCCGTCCCAGCCGTGTCTGTAAACGACCTTCTCCATCTTCGCCGCCTCCGCCAGAAAACGCGCCGCCTCGTCGTTCCGGTCGCCCTTCCGGGCCATGGCCGCCAGTTCCTTCGCCGCCAGCACAAACAGCCCGGCGATGAACACCGATTCCGCCACCTTGCCGTCCTTGTTCGTCGTGGTCTGGAACGACTGGCCCGGCGTGTCGGAAAAACAATTCAGGTTCAGGCAATCGTTCCAGTCGGCGCGGCCGATGAGCGGCAGGCCGTGCGGGCCGATGCGTTCGAGCGTGTAATTGAAACTGCGCCGCAGATGCTCGTACAACGGCTGCTCGGAGCCGGGCTCGTTTTCAAACGTCACCGGCTCATCAAGGATGCTCCAGTCGCCGGTCTCCTTGAGATAGGTTGCCACGCCGAGGATCAACCAGTGCGGGTCGTCGTTGAACCCGCTGCCGATGTCGTTGTTCCCGCGCTTGGTCAGCGGTTGATACTGGT
>CAYPSF010000180.1:0-8866 GCA_964413165.1 uncultured Bifidobacteriaceae bacterium | reverse complement strand
GCGTGCAACGTCCGCACGGCGGCGGGCATGGCGTTGAAACCAACGGCCAGGTTGGCGCGGAACGGGGGCAGGGGAATCAATTTCAACGTGGCTTCGGTGACCACGCCCAGCAAGCCTTCGGAACCAACAAACAGGCGATGGAGATCGAAGCCGGTCTTGTTCTTGTGCGTGCGGCTGCCGAGGCGGACGATGGTGCCGTCGGCGAGGACAACTTCCAGGCCGAGGACATAATCGCGGGTGACGCCATATTTGAGGCAGCGCGGGCCGCCGGCGTTGGTGGCAATGTTGCCGCCGATGAAATTGTCCGCGCGGCTGGCCGGGTCGGGCGGGTAAAACAGGCCGCGCAGCTCGACCGTGTCCTGAAGATGCTTGGTATTCACGCCCGGCTGGACGACGGCGACAAAATCGGCGGCATTGATGTCGCGGATGCGGTTGAGGCGTTCGAGCGAGAGCACAATGCCGCCGCGGACGGGCACGCAACCGCCGACGTAGCCGTGGCCGGCGCCACGAGGCGTCACGGGGATATTATGCTCGTGGGCAAATCGCAGGATGGCCGAAACCGACCGGGTGGAGCGGGGCAGGGCGACGGCGTCGGGCTGGTGCGAGGCGAACCATTTGTCGCCGGCGTAATGGGCGAGCGTGGCGGGGGCCAGGACGATTTCGCCCGGCAGATTTTTTTTCAGTCGCCGGAGCAATTTTAATTTTGCGGCAGTCATTCGGCGGGCGTGACGGGCGTGTCGAGAAATTCCTTCACGTCGGCGGCCTCGTCCTCGGGCACTTCGACGTGGATGGTGGTGGATTTGGAAAAGCCACCCAGGGTGATGGTGGAGTTTTCGTTGATGACGACGGGATTAAAGCCGGCGACTTCGAGCCGGGAGCGGATGATCTGCGCCTCGGACTGGTTGAACGTGCTAAAGACAGTGACCGGTTGCATGGGGGAGGTGCGAAGCGAAATGATTTTCAGATGGTCTGCGTTTTGACTTCGGCAAAGACGATGATCCCGGCGCCGGTCTGGAGGAGGGTCTGGACCTGGGCTTCGACCTGCTGGCCGATATGGGGTTGGCCATTGTTGACGACCACCATGGTGCCATCGGGCAGATAACCGATACCCTGGCCCTTGTCCTTGCCTTCGCGGACGATCTTCAATTGCAGGACTTCGCCGGGCAGCAGGGTGACCTTGAGGCATTTGGAGACTTCATGGAGGTTCACGCAACTGACCTTTTGCAGCTCGGCGATCTTGGACAGGTTGTAATCATTAGTGAACAGCCGGGCGTTGAGATTGCGGGCGAGGCGGATGAGCTTGGTGTCTACTTCCTTTTCCTCGGGAAAATCGCCGTCATGGATACGGACTTCGGTATGAGTATTGCGCTGGAGGCGGTTGAGCATTTCCATGCCACGCCGGCCGCGGGCGCGTTTGATGGCGTCGGTGGAGTCGGCGATCTGCTGGATTTCCTTGAGGACAAACCGCGGCACGACGACCAGGCCTTCCAGGAAATGGGTTTCGATCAAATCGGCAATGCGGCCGTCGATGATGACACTGGTGTCGAGCAGTAGCAGGTTGTCCGGCTTGTTTTGCGGGGCAAAGCGGACATAGGGGATGATGAGGGAAAAATCCTCCTTATTGCTGCGCATGGCGAGGATGATGCCGATGTAACCGAAGCCAAGGAACAGGCCGAGTCGGATGAGCCAGCGGACTTCCGGGGCGGCGTTGACGAAGAGGCCGGAGTTATCGACGAGCCACGCGACGGCGGTGCCGAGCAGCAGCCCGAACGTGGTGGCCGAAAACGCGCGGAGCGAGAAACCCTTGAGCATTTCGTCCAGGGCGATCATCCATCCGCCAAAACCGAAGCCCATGGCCATGCCGATCAGGCCGCTATGGCTCAGCCCGGTCAATTCCGGCCGGACCTGGCTGATCGCGAAGCCGGCCATGATGCAGAGGCTCAGAAACAGGAGGCGGATGGCCCAGAGTGAGGTCACGTTAAAGTGGTTGAGGGTTGAGGGTTGAAGGTTGAGTGACGCGGGGCGACCGCACTGGCCGGCTGAAGCCGGGACAGCGAACGGAGGCCGATGGTCGGTTCAATGTTCATGTCATAGGCCACTGGTCACTTGACACTTTTGGCCGGTGCGGGCGCCGGTTCCTTGTGCCAGAGAAAATGCCACAGTCCGAGCCGGTTCAAGTTGCTCGACGCAACGGCCAGATTGTTCGCGATGGCTTCCACGTTGGTGCTGAGTTGCTCGTTCTGCAGCACGGTTCCAGCAAGTCCCTTGCCGGACTGAATATCTTTCATAAGACTTTTCAATATCTCGGTCGAAGATTCAATGTTTTTTACCGCGACGGTGATGTTCGTGCCATTGGTGGCCAGCAGGGTCTGGGCGGAATCGGACAGCCCGATCAGCTCCTGCGAGAAGAGGACGAGGTTGCTGATGGCGAGACCAACCCGTTCGCCATTGGTCGCCACAATGGCATTGATGTTGCCGACCGTCCTCAGGGCCTGCTCCGAAAACGAGCGCATGTTGGTCAGGGTCACGGAAAAATTCGTCAGCGTCTGTTCGTTCAACACCACGCGCCGCAGGTCCGTGACCGAGTCGTCCAGCTTTTTGGCGGTGTCGCCGATCCGCTTGATGAACCCGGACGTCGAACGCGCGACCTCCTGCAAATTGAATGGCTCCTGGCAGTCCACCGCGTCACCGTCCTTCAGCAGCGGCAACGAATTCGTCGTGGGAATCACGGACACATACTGGTCGCCGAGGAAGCCGGACTGTTCGATGACGAACCGCGCGTCGTGGTAGATTTTATTCTGGTTGTAGATTTTGAGGAGGATGGTCACGCTCTTGCCGTCGTCGGCGAGCTGGATGGTGGAGACGGTGCCGACCTGGACGCCGGCGAGGAGGACGCCGGCGCGTTGTTTGAGGCCGCCGACGTTGCTGGCCCTCAGGCGCAGTTCGTAGGTGCCGTGGAGCAGGCTCGCGCCCTTACTGAACTGGATCAGCAACGCTGCCAACAGCACCAGCCCGATGAACACAAACAGGCCGACTTTGATTTCCAATCGCGATTTATCCATGACTTAAATCAAACAATCCTTCGCATCGGCAACCCCGTCGATGAACTGCCGCACCACCGCGTCGCGCGACGCGAAAATCTCATCCGCCGTGCCGCTCGCATAAATCTTTTTGTCGTGCAACATCAACACCCGTTGCCCGACCCGCCGGGCCGTCCGCATGTCGTGCGTCACCACCACGGTTGTCACCTTGAGCCGGTCGCGCACCCGCACGATCAGCCGGTCGATGCTGTCGGACACAATCGGGTCCAGCCCGGTGGTCGGTTCGTCGTACAGCACGATTTGCGGCTCATAAATGACGGCGCGGGCCAGTCCGGCGCGTTTGCGCATGCCGCCCGACAGCTCGGCAGGCTTCTTGTTTTCCGTGCCCGGCAAATCCACCATTTCCAGGATGCCGGCCACCCGGTCGGCGATCTCGCGTTCGGTCAGGTGCTCGTGCCGCCGCAGGCCGAACGCCACGTTTTCGGCCACGGTCATGGAATCAAACAACGCCGCGCCCTGGAATACCATGCCAAACTTCCGGCGCACCCGCAGCAATTGCCGCTCGTTCATCGGCCCGATATCTTCACCGTCAATCAATACCGCGCCCGAATCCGGCTGCAGCAGGCCGATGAGATGCTTGAGCAAGACACTCTTGCCGCCGCCGCTACGCCCAATAATGACGACGGATTCGCCGTTTTCAATCCGAAAGCTCATGTCGTCGAGGACCGGGAGGTCTCCGAAGCTCTTATAGAGGTTCCGGACTTCAATCATAACAGCCCCACCAGTTTGCCCATGACCAGCGTGAGGAAAAAGTTCGTGATCAGGATGGTGATGGACGAATAAACGACCGCCTCCGTCGCGGCGCGGCCGACACCTTCGGCCCCCAGGCCACACGTCAGGCCCTTGTAACAGCCAATCAAGGCAATAATGCCGCCATAAGTGAACGCCTTGATCAGCCCGATGACCACGTCCACCTGGTGCGTGTAACGGAGCATATTTTCCCAGAGGTAGGTCGGCTCGATGTCGAGCACGTTCACGCCCACGAAATAACCGGCCAGGATGCCGATGACGATGGATTCGACGGTGAGTATCGGGAGAGCAATGTGCGCCGCAATCAGCCGGGGTACGACCAGATAATCCACCGGGTGAGTGGCCAGCGCCCGGAGCGCGTCAATCTGTTCCGTCACGCGCATGGTGCCGATTTCGGCGGCAATCGCCGCGCCGACGCGACCGGCCACCATCAAGGCCGTCAACACCGGTCCGAGTTCGCTGCACATGGAGACGCCCACGACCGCGAGCGTGGCGGTGTCCATCTTGACTTTGTGAAACTGGAAATAGGTCTGGGCGCCGAGCACCATGCCAGTGAAGGCGCCGGTGATGAGGACGACCGACTGGGACTTGATGCCGATGAAATAGACCTGGTAGAGCAGATCGCGCCAGGCGACCCGACATTTGAGCAGTGACACCGCCGCTTCCCGGGCCAGCAAAGTGATCTGGCCGAATTCAGTGAGCACGGCGAGCACGCGTTTGTTGGCCAAAGGACTGAACATCGGGGGCGACTGTAACAAATCACCGGTTTTTGGCCAGCGCGGGATTTCAATCGCGGGTGGCGCGGGTTTTACAATGCAACGGCGCAGAAATCCAAAAGCAGAACAGCCGACATTCGGCATCCGTATGGTATGCGCCCTTCAGGGTGTGAATTTGCGTTTGCAGGTGCGCTAAAGCGTGTGCATCAAACACATCTTTCACGCCATTCGTGATCGGTTTTCGATTCCGGATTTGGCATTTTTTGACCGGGCCGGGATATAAAAAGTCCAGACCGGATTCAAAAAAATCAGTGACAGTCATGGCACCGCTTGCAAGACTGCGAAGCATCAAGTTATGAAAAATCCATTTCCGCTCATCGGTTCCCTGCCCAAAATTGGCATCCGCCCGGCGATTGACGGCCGGCGCAAGGGCGTCCGCGAATCGCTCGACAAACAGGTCATGGCCATGGCCAAGAACGCCGCGAGGTTCCTGTCCGCCAACCTGCGTTATCCGAACGGCAGGCCGGTGGAATGTGTCATTGCTGATACCTGCATCGGCGGCGTGGCCGAGGCCGCCGCGTGCGCCGAAAAATTCGCGCGCGAAGGCGTGGGCGTGTCGCTCACCGTCACCCCGTGCTGGTGCTATGGCAGCGAGACGATGGACATGGACCCGCTGATTCCGAAGGCGGTGTGGGGGTTCAACGGCACGGAACGGCCGGGGGCGGTCTACCTGGCGGCCGTGCTCGCGGGCCACAATGTGAAAGGGCTGCCGGCGTTCAGCATTTACGGGCGCGACGTGCAGGACGGCGGTGATACGAGCATTCCCGACGATGTGCAGGAAAAGCTTCTCCGGTTCGCGCGGGCCGGTCTTGCCGTCGCCCTGATGCGCGGCAAAAGTTATTTGTCGCTCGGGGCGGTTTCCATGGGCATTGCCGGGTCCATCGTCGAACAATCGTTTTTTGAAAGTTACCTGGGCATGCGGGTCGAGTGCGTGGACATGACGGAATTTGTCCGGCGCATCGAGGAGAAGATTTACGATGAAAAGGAATTCAAGCGCGCCTATGCCTGGACGCGGGCGAAATGCCGGGAGGGCCGGGACTGGAACCCGGCGAAGTCGCAGCACGACCCGGCGCGCAAGGACTCGGAATGGGAAATGGTGGTGAAGATGACGATGATTGCGCGCGACCTGATGGTGGGCAATCCGCGGCTGGCGGAACTTGGTTTCGGCGAGGAGGCGCTCGGCCACAACGCCATCGCCGGCGGTTTCCAGGGACAACGGCATTGGACGGACCACTACCCGAACGGCGATTTCATGGAGGCGATCCTGAATTCGTCTTTTGACTGGAACGGCATCCGCCCGCCGATGATTTTCGCCACGGAAAACGACGCGCTCAACGGCGCCTGCATGCTGTCGGGTTACCTGCTCACGAACACGGCGCAGATTTTTGCCGACGTGCGGACGTACTGGAGTCCGGCGGCGGTCAAGCGCGTCACTGGCCACAAGTTGGGCGGCAAGGGCGAGGACGGGTTGTTGCATCTCATCAATTCCGGCGCGGCGACGCTTGACGGCACGGGCCGGCAATCGCGCGAGGGCAAGCCGGCGATGAAACCCTTCTGGGAAATCAGTGTGGCCGAGGCGGAGGAATGCTTGCAGGCGACCATGTGGCCGGCGGCGATTTACGAGTATTTCCGCGGCGGCGGCTTCTCGTCGCTCTACCTCTCCCGCGGCGGGATGCCGATGACGATGTGCCGCATCAGCTTGGTGAAGGGGCTGGGCCCGGCGCTGCAAATCGCGGAGGGCTGGTCGGTGGATTTGCCGGAGAAAGTCCATAAAATCCTGGACGAGCGGACGAACCCGACGTGGCCGACGACCTGGTTTGCGCCGAGGTTGACGGGGAAGGGCGCGTTCCGGGATGTTTACACCGTCATGAACAACTGGAGTGCGAACCACGGGAGCATCAGCTACGGCCACATCGGCGCGGACCTGATCTCGCTGGCCGCGATGTTGCGGATCCCGGTGGCGATGCACAACGTATCCAAGGACGACGTTTTCCGGCCGAGTGCCTGGAATCTGTTCGGCGCGCAGGAACCGCAGGCGGCGGATTATCGCGCGTGCCAGAACTTCGGACCGATTTACGGCTAGTGTTCGGCGTCCATCTCGTCAGGGTGCCGGTTTGAATTCAGGCGCGCTAAAGCGTGTACACCCAACCCAGCGCTTGCAGAACCGTGTACACCGAACAGGCGGATAGCTGTTTGGTGTCCAGCCTTAAGGTTGATTGTTGGTCAAAATCCGGTGCTGGCCGAAGGCTGCCATTTGGTGTAATTTCCCCCGCGCGTGAGAAAAATCATCAAGCGAACGGCGTTCGGCGTTTTTCTCTTGCTGCTGTTGCTGGTCGCGGTGGCGATGATTTTCCCGCAGCCGTTTCTGACCGTGGACAGCGGGCCGGTGACTGGGGAGGTGATCATCCTGATGGGCGGCGGTTCGCACGAACGGCCGGAACGGGCCGTGGAGCTGTTCAAGGAGCACGCCGCGCCGCGTATCATTGTCACCGGCGCGGGTGATTGCGAAATCAACCGGCATTTGCTGGAGACCGCGGGGGTGCCGGGGCGGGTGATTGAACTGGAAAAGAAATCCCGGACGACGCAGGAAAACGCGCAGTTCACTGCCAGCCTGCTGCGCGACGAGAAGGTGAAGCGCGTTATCGTGGTCACCTCCTGGTATCATTCGCGCCGGGCGCTGGCGTGTTTCCGGCATTACGCGCCGGAGATCAAATTTTATTCGCGGCCGTCCTATTTTGCCGCGGCCCGTGCCGATTGGTCGCACCGCATCGGCGAACGCATCCGGCTGGAGTACGTGAAATTACTGGGTTACTGGATGCGCTACGGGGTTTATCCGTTCTGAATCGGATCGGGGTAAAAACCCCCGCTCGAGGCGGGATGCCGGGCGCTATTACTTGATTGCGCGGTAGAAATTCGCAGCGTTCGGAGCCGATGCCGTGTAGGGGCTGATATTTGTCACGTCGCTCCACGGTCCGGACAGGGTGTCCGCGGATTGTAATTCACCGAGGAAGTTGATTGCCATCATGGTCCCGATGCGATCGATGGCCACATTATAACCCAACGATCCGCCGCAACCGGCGATCTTGGTCTGCATGGGCGGGGTCAGCAGCTTGAGCAACTCCGCATTGTGCGCATACGAATTCGTGTCGGAAAGAGAGGTGCAGGGGGTCATGAATATCCGAGCGGCGCCGACGGCATATCCGCGCGAAGCCGCGGCCGGCGAATTGGTTGTTTCTTCCGGATCAATGTCGGTCACGCGGATGGAAATGGAATTGTCGGTGTTGCGGAGGATTTCGAAGGTGCGAAACTCCTGGGGAAAATCCCTTAAAGAAGCGGTTTCGACCTCCCAGAAACCGTATTCCGGACGGTCCGGGTAAGGGGACGGCTGCGGTATGATATCGTTGATATGAACATGCCCGCACATCCACAGGATGAGATTCGGATAGGTATGCAGCAGGGTGAGCAGATTGGTGCTGGATATGACCGAGTTGGTGCTTCCGGGCAGGCCGATTTCGGCAATCGGTTCGTGCGCCGCGATGATCATGAGCTGGTCATGAGCCTGGCCCTTGTCCAGTTCATGTGTCAGCCAGACCAGTTGATGGGCGTCAAGACCTCCCTGTCCTTTTGAATCGTAATCCTGGTCCGTCATGGTGTCTTCGATGACAATGACCTTGATCGGCAGGTTCGTCTTCGGCTCGAAGCTATAACAGGGAAAGGCATTGGTGACGTTGCTCTGACTGAAGCCATGGCCGATTGGCTTGGAAGAGGTGTTGAAGAATTCACGCATCCAGTTGCTGGTCGTCAACGCATAACGGTTGGTATCGAGGGCAATCTTCGGCGTGTTGGTGACGCCGCCGACAATGAAGTTGGTGGCCGAACCCACATCGATTACGTCACCGTAAGGCGTGCTGCCATCAATGATTCCCATATAATCGCCACCGAAATAAAGGACATCCGCATTGGTAAAGACCGGTTGGAAATCTTCGATGGGCAATCCTCCCATCCAAAAATGATCGTGGTTGCCGATCACCGCATACCAGGGGATGGCGGGGTCAAGCCCGGCGGCCTGGAAGGATTTTTGATAATCGATGGTGTTGGCCCCGGCATTGGTACCTGAGCTCGGAGTGATAAACTTTCCGTCCATGACATCAATGAACCAGCGAAGTTCGTTGTACTGAGGACCGTTGGCATCATCGCCGAGGGAAATGGCGAAATCGAAAGGGAGCAGACGGTTCACGG
>CAYPSF010000179.1:0-9164 GCA_964413165.1 uncultured Bifidobacteriaceae bacterium | reverse complement strand
GTTTAATTCGTGTCCGACGATTAATCGGACGAATTTACAATTTTAAAACTCTTCACGCCAGCCAACTAACCGGCCGGCAATGAAGGGGCTCTCACTTATCGCACAATTCAATTTTCAATGAGCAACGGGTGTTTCCACCCAAAAATCACCGGGCATTTCGCCCTCGCTTCTTTCCCGTTTAGGGGACAAAAAAACCCGAGCGCCGAATCATCGCTTTCAACTCGGCATCTCAGAGTTCGAGCTTGAGGACGCGAACACTACCAAATCCGCGTCGCCTGTCAACCGGCCCTTGCCGGCCCTTTCTGCGTTCAACGTGAAAGGGACGACAAGACTAACAAGGAACAAAAATCATGCAAGGGTTTTTTAAATTATTTTTTAGATCATCAAAACCACACAAATCCCCTTTATTCACAAGGGTTAATCAAGCCCGCGCTCCGTCAAGCCGTCCTCGTCCAAACCTAAATAATGTCCCAACTCATGCAAAAAAGTCGTTCGCACTTCTTTTCGAAAAACCTTCCCGTCTCCTTCGGCAAAATCCCAAAGGTTTTCCAAAAACAAAATGATCTGCGCCGGCAAAGGATCATTCCCCTCGTCGGCAAACTCAGCCCCGGTGAACAGCCCCAGCGTGTCCGGTTCAATTCCATCCGCCTGCAGGTCCGGGCTCGGCCGGCGCTCAAATGTCACCGGCAACTTTGCCACCCGCACCCGCAGCGGTTCGGGCAGCGCCAGAATGGTCGCCTCAACCTCCACCTCGGCGGCGGCGCGCAAGTTTTCCCAGTTCCCGTTCATGCCCAACGTTGGCGGGGGCGCGGCCCCTTGGCAACCGTTACCACCGACTTTTTTCTCGCGCTTGAACGGCGCGGGCTTATGGTTGTCGGAAATTGAACCTATGACGGCCATGAACACAAGAACCCCGATCGTCCTGCCCATTTTTGTTTTATTCCTGTCGCTGGTGTTTTTCGCCACCGGCCGGGCGGCACCCGCCGAAACGGGCGTCCTGCGCGCCACGCTGACCAATGGCCTGCAGGTCATCATTGTCCGCAACACGCTCGCACCGGTGGTCACCACCATGGTCAACTATCGGGTTGGTTCGGACGATTGTCCCGCCGGCTTTCCCGGCACCGCGCATGCCACCGAGCACATGATGTTTCGCGGCAGCCCCGGTTTGTCTGCCGATCAACTGGCCGCCACCTCGGCCGCCATGGGAGGTGACGACAACGCCGATACGCAGCAGGCAGTCACGCAATATTTCTTCACCACGCCCGCCGAGAACCTGGAGGTCGCCCTGCGCATTGAAGCCATCCGGATGCACGACCTGCTGATCGACGAAAAACTTTGGGAGAAGGAACGCGGCGCCATCGAACAGGAAGTCGCGCAGGATTTGTCGAACCCGGTCTACGTTTTCTACCGGCAACTGCTGCAGGCCATGTTCGCCGGCTCGCCTTACGAACACGACGCCCTCGGCACGCGGCCCTCCTTCGACCGGACCACCGGCGCCGATCTGAGGAAATTCCACAACGCCTGGTATGTGCCCAACAACGCCATCCTGATCATCGTCGGAGACGTCCAGCTGCAGCCGGTCCTGGAACAGGTCAAAAAAATCTTTGGTGAAATCCCCTCCACGCCGCTTCCCGCGCGGCCGGAATATAACTTTTCACCGGTAAAACCGGACACGTTGAAGCTCGACACGGATTTGCCGTACGGCCTGACCGGTGTCATTTTTCGTTTTCCCGGGGCCGGCAATCCGGATTTCGCCGCCGCGCAAATTTTGTCCGATGTGTTGAGCAGCCAGCGGGGAAAACTTTATGAACTGGTGCCGCAAGGGAAGGCGTTGTTTTCGGAATTTTCATATGAAACCCTGCCCCAATCCGGCCTGGGTTACGCGATTGCCGGTTTTCCCGCCGGCGCAGATTCAACCAATTTGCTGGAACAGATACGGGGCATTCTGGCTGCCGAAATCACCAATGGCGTCACGGCCGATCTGGTTGAAGCGGCGAAGCGGCGCGAAATCATCAGTGCCGAGCTGCAGAAGAATTCCGTGTCGGGACTGGCCTCCGCCTGGTCGCAGGCCGTGGCCGTCGAAGGCCGGCGATCACCGGACGACGACATCGACGCACTCCGGCAGGTCACCGTTGCGGACGTCAATCGGGTCGCAAAAAAGTATCTGAATTTTGACCAGGCCATCAATGCCATATTGACTCCGCAGCCATCGGACAAGCCGATTACCTCAAAGGCCTTTGGCGGCCAGGAAAATTTTGCGTCCTCGGAAAATCCCGATGTCAGGCTGCCGGCCTGGGCCAAACAACTGACGGAGCGGCTTCCGGTCCCGGCTTCAACTTTGAATCCGTTCGTCACGAATCTGGCCAATGGAATCAAACTCGTCGTGCAGCCGGAATCGGTCAGCGATACGGTCAGTGTTTACGGCCGGATCAAAAACAACGCGAAAGTCCAGATGCCCGCAGGCCAGGACGGCGTGGACCGGGTGCTGGAAAAACTTTTTTCCTACGGGACGAAATCGCTCGACCGGCTGGCCTTCCAAAAAGCGCTGGATGACATCGGCGCGAACGAATCGGCGGGGGCGGATTTTTCCCTGCAAGTCACGAGCGACCAGCTTGATCGCGGCGTGCAATTGCTGGCCGACAACGAGCTTTCCCCGGCCTTGCCGGAAAGCGACTTCAAAATTATCCAGCCCCAGTTGGCCGCCTCGGTCGCCGGCGAATTGCAAAGCCCGGACCATATCGCCGGCCATGCCTTCACCGACGCGCTTTTCCCCAAAGCCGACCCGGCCCGACGCGAAACAACGCCCGACAGCATCAAGTCGCTTGCGATCCAGGATGTGCAAAATTATTATCATTCCGCGTTCCGGCCCGATCTCACTACCATTGTCGTCATCGGCAATGTGACCCCGGAGAATGTCGTGGCAGTCATCGCAAAATATTTTGGCGACTGGCAGGCCGGAGGACCGAAGCCGGACACGCTTTTTCCGCCGGCGCCGACCAATTCGATTTCCGTGACGCACGTGCCGGATGCGAGCCGCGTGCAGGACAAAGTGACCCTGGGAGAAACCCTGCTGCTCACCCGGACCAACGCGGATTATTACTCCCTGCAATTGGGCAATCACGTTCTGGGTGGCGGATTTTATGCGACCCGTTTGTATCGCGACCTGCGGGAAAAAAGCGGATTGGTCTATTTTGTCAGCTCCACCTTCAATGTTGGCCTGACGCGCGGCGTTTATCAGGTGGCCTACGCGTGCGACCCGCCGAATGTTTCCAAGGCGCGCACCATGATTTTGAACGACCTGAAGGACATTCAGGCCAAAAAGGTGACCGCACGGGAATTACATCAGGCCAAGTTGATGCTGCTCCGCGATATTCCACTGGCCGAATCAAGCGTGGATAGCATCGCCAACGGCTGGCTTTCACGTTCCGTCCTCGGACTGCCGCTCGACGAGCCGGTCCGCGCTGGACGCATTTACGTCAAGCTCACCGCTCGCGATGTCCAAACCGCTTTCGCCAAGTGGCTTCGCCCGGCCGGGCTCGTACAAGTGACCCAGGGACCTGAGCCCAAATAAGAACGCCCGCCTTGGCAAAAGCCTGCGCGTAATCGGCTGCGGATTTTCCGATAAACTTGGGCGGCTCAGTCCCAAGCGGCCGTGCAAACCGCATGCGATCGGCTCACTGCGCGTCGCCGGTTGGACGATTCGACATCCTTTTTGATGACCGGCTGAAATCGGCAATAAAAACAGGGTCCAAACCTGTTTTTTCTGGCACATGAATTGCGGCAAAAAATTCCATGGCTAGAAAAATGAATGCGCTGAAACCCGTGCAAGAATTTGGCAGACAGGCCGAGGTGATCAACCGTCGGTCCGCACTGCAAATGACGCCTTATCTGGTGCCGTTTCAGCCGCAAACAAGAATCTATCCCCCGAAACGCCGATTGGAAATCACCATAGAGGTCAAACCCGGCATGGAAGTACCTTCTCCGGTAAAAATCATCCATACTGTCTAATATTTGGACAGGCGGTGGAATTGTTGTCGGGTCGAATGCGTTGACGTAAAAAGTGCAGTTAAAACCGTGATTTGGTAGACGTTTGTAAGTTGGCCCAAGGATCGCCGAAATAGAGCAAAGGGATTCGATGTTTACCTTCAAACTTGGGAAGTTGTGAAAATATTCATTCTCGCGTACGTGGATCCTGGAATGGGAGCACTGGCCTGGCAAACACTCGTTTCGGCATTTGTCGGTTTGTTCTTCTATTTGAAAAAAACCCGGAATTGGGTTGTGAAAGCGTTCCTCTGGCTTTTTCAGTCAAAATGAATTGGAAGCTGATTCAGCCGGGAAAGTTCGCCGGCTGAAAGCTGCTGACCCCCCAACCCGAAGCCATCCGGCCGGCGACCTCCGCTTCAACGAAATTCAACCTGTTCAAAGCCCGCCTGGCGCAGGAATAATTCCAACTCCAGGCGCGCCCGTTTGTCCGCCTCATCCAAAATTCCATCCATCCGCGCCGCCCGGCGGATGTCGTCCACCGCATTTTGCCGCGCGGTCTGCTCCAGGTCCTTGTCAAAGGCGCGCAACAAACCGGTCGTATGGTCGATCACCTGGCTCCGGGACTCGTCGAGATAGGCGTCGGTGATTTGCGCCGGCGGCAAACGCAGGCTGATTTTTTTTCCGGCAATGGTCACGTCGTCCGTCGTAATGCGTTTGAGGTCCATGCCCGCCTTGACGACGCCGTGGGCGAGCAGGAGCACGCGGTTCTCACCGTACCACTTGACGTCTTCCAGGATGACGACTTTTTCGAGCACGTATTTGACCGTGACCAGATCGGAAAGCGTCTGGACCTGTTCGACCACCGTCGCGGTGTTTGCCAGGTGCAGGCCCGAACCCAATTTCATCCAGCGCGTGATCCTAAGACCAAGCCAGATCCCGCCGCCAAAAATGACCAGCACCAACAGCGTCCAGAAAATTTGCCGCAATCGCCGCACGAGCAGGAATGTAGCACCGCACCGCACAATGAAAAGGTGCAAGATGAATCTTGAAATTATTTCGTCGCCAGCCGGGGCCGGCGGATGATTTTGAGCGCCAAAAAATCATCCAGTGGCACCGGCCACCCGTCCCACGGGTTTTGTGTACCAACGAACCCTCCGCTTGCTTACTAATCAGACAGATTGCGTTTTTTTCAGACGCCGGCAAACCAGCCGCTTTTCCACAACTAACTTGGACCACGCGAGTTATCTCCACTGGCACCGTGCATGCTTGGCGCTGGTTGAAATTCGAAGACGTAATCGGTTCATTAAAATGACTTTTCGCTGTCACAAAAATCGACTGCACGATGCGAGGTGCACTGAGACAAAATCAGTTCCCTTATCCCGGCATTACCAATCTCTCTTCCTCGCCACCTGGCTGCTCATTTTTGCTTTGCCGCAACGGTCACGGGCGGATGACCGGGTGGATTTTAGCTACGAGGACTACGCTGAAAATGATGGACGCATTCACGTCGGCACCGCGGGACTCTATTTCGAATCGGAATTAAAGTCCTGGTTCTCGGTCAATGGCAACTTCATTTACGACGCCATTTCGGGTGCCACCCCCACCGGGGCACCGCCCATTCCCGGGACCAGCGCGGTGGCCATGGCGAACATGGATGACACGCGTTACGCCGGTTCCCTTGCCGGAGTTTTCAAACTGGGAAACCATGCCCTTTCGCCGCAGGTCGCCTATAGCCAGGAAAGCGATTATCGGTCCGTGGGAATTTCGCTGAATGACGCAATCGATTTCAATGAAAAGAACACGACGTTTTCCTGGGGCCTCAGCCATACCTTTGACCAGATATTGCCCAATGTGGGCGAGGATCCCGCCATCAAATCTCCCCGCAACAAGGATTCAACGGATGGCTTGCTGGGCCTTTCACAGGTGCTCGACCAGAATACCGTGATCGGCGCCAATCTCACCCTCGGTTATTCGGACGGCTATTTGAGCGATCCCTACAAACGCGTGTTGTTCGACGATTTTCCCTACACGCCCGGCAACCCCTTTACCGTGTTCCCCGAGAATCGGCCCGACCACAAGTTCCGCCAGGTGACGTTTGTGTCCCTGCAACATTACTTCGAGCCGGCGAACGGCGCGGCCGAAATCACCTATCGCTTCTATCACGACAGCTTTGACATCGTGGCCCACACGGCTTCCATCCAGTGGAACCAGAAAATCGGCAAGCATGTGATGCTTTCGCCGTTGTTCCGGTATTACACCCAGTCGGCCGCCTCTTTTTACGGAACGCATTTTCCTGGTGATCCGACCAATCCCACGGTGTTCCCGACACCGCAATATTATTCGGCCGATTACCGTCTCTCGGCGCTCAATTCCTACACCTACGGCTTGAGCCTGAGCGTGCAGGTGCAGAAACATCTATCCCTCGAAGCGGCCTATAAACGCTACACCATGTACGGCACCGACGGCGTGACGGCCGCCGCTCAATACCCCACCGCCAACGTTTTTACCCTCGCACTGACTATATGGTTTTAAACTCCAACCAGACCGTCCGCGAACGGGTGCGCCAGTCCGCCATCGTGAATGAAGAGCAGGGACTTTCCACGCTGACGTTCTACGCGATGGGCACTCGCTGCCGCGTCTGCCTGGTGGAGCCAACGCGCCAGTCGGCCAATGAATATCTTACCCAGGTGCTGACTTGGGTCGCCGATTTCGAGGCCCGGTATTCACGGTTCCTCAACGACAGCCTGATCGGCTTCATCAACTCAGCAGCGGGCAAAATGTGGGTGGAAGTGGACGAAGAGACCGACCGGTTGTTCAATTTGTGCAACGATCTTTTCTTCCTGACCGATGGCGCATTTGATCCCACAGCCTTGCCTCTGATCCGGCTCTGGAACTGGAAGGCCAATCCTCCGACCGTGCCAACCGAAGAGGTCGTCCTGGCGGCCCGCGAATTGACCGGCTGGAAGAAAATCCAGCGGCGGCGCGGCGCCATCTTTCTCCCTCAATCCGGCATGTGCCTGGACCTGGGTGGCATCGGCAAGGAATATGCCGTGGACATGGTCGTGGCTCTGGCGGCGCAATACGGCGTCGAGCAGGTTCTGGTTGATTTTGGCCAGGATATCCGCGTGCAGGGGCGCCCGCCAGGCCGGCCCGCCTGGCACGTAGGACTCGAAAGCCCTCAAAATCCCGGCTCCTGTTGGGGCAGCGTAGCGGTGACCCAGCACGCTGTGGCGAGCTCCGGCGATTACCTCCGGCATTTTATCCACGAGGGGCAACGCTATGGCCACATCATTGATCCCCGCACGGGGTATCCCGTGCGCAATGGTTGTCTGGCCGTGAATGTCGTCGCGTCCACCTGCACCATCGCCGGCATCCTGTCCACCACAGCCTTCATTCTCGGCCCGCAGGCGGGCTTCCACCTGATCAATAGCTATCATGGTGCTTCCGGCGCCATCCTGACGGAACAGGGCAGTTTTATAACCCCGCAATTCTATGAACACCTCATCCAACAAAAATAACCAAGCCAAACTGATCACCATCGTGGCCGTGCAACTGCTCGGCGCCTTTCTCGCCCTGGCCGCGCCACTCAAGGAAGGCGACCCCTTCCCCAACCTCACCCAATTCGGCCTCGAAGGCGTCGTGCCGGACATTCACGGCAAGGTGGTGATCGTGGACTTCTTCGCTTCCTGGTGCCATCCCTGCCAGGAATCGTTTCCCGTCATGGAGGAATTGTACAAGCAATATGCCGGCAAGGGACTGGTCATCATCGCCGTCAATGTCGACAAGAACAAAGCGGACATGGACGACTTCCTGAAAACCCATCCGGCGAGCTTTGTCATCCTGCGCGACGCCAGCAACAAACTCGTGTCCCAGGTAAAAATTCCCACCATGCCCAGTTCGTTTCTCCTCGACCGCGACGGTAAAATCCATGCCTTCCACCGGGGCTTCAAAGGCGATGAAACGCGGAAGCAATACATCGGGGAAATCGAAGCCCTGCTCAAGTAACCAAACAAAAACCAGCCATGAAAACCCGTCACTTGTTGTTGCTGGCCTTGCTGGCCGCGAGCGGTCTGCTGACCGGCTGCGTGAACGTCCAGCCCTGGGAACGCGGGAACCTGGCCGATCCCACGATGACCGCCGGCAACCCCCTCGGCAACAGCATGTCCGAACACATGTGGTTCTCCCGTGAGGCAGCTTCCGGCGGACGGGGCGTGGGTGGAGGAGGATGCGGATGCAACTGAAATTATCATCTCGAGTGGGCGGCAGCGCCCTTGACTTCCGTCCCGCACGGCTGCTCGCGTGCTTGATTGGCTGTGGACTCGTCATTTCGTCAGGCCACAGTGACGCACAAACCGGGGATGCCAGCCCGTTTGTCGTCACCCCGACAATTACAACCAACGCCGGCAAGCCGACGCTCTCGCTCACTTTCCAAGTGCCGGAGCACCATCATCTTTATGCCGATGAACTGGACTTCCAATTGGCCGGCCAAACCGTGTCCTTCAACCTGCCGGCGCCTACGGCGGTAACGGACAAGTTCAGCGGCAAAAGCAAGCCCATGTTCCTGCAGGATTTCGTGGCCACCAGCCTGTTGCCCGCCGCTCTGAATCAGGACCTGAGGCTGACGGTTGATCTCCATGGTTGCAGCGATGAAGAATGCCGTTTTCCGGAAACCCGCCAATGGATCATCCATCCGAACCACTCCATTGCGAGTGTGGAGGACGCTGCCAATGAGCCCGTGGCGGCCAGCACAAACAGCTCCTTGCTCAGCGGCTTCCAAGTCGCCGGACGCGCTTCCGGATTCCTGAACAGCCAGCGGTTTATTGATTTTCTCAACGGGACCAGCAGCATCAAAGCGGCGGCTGAAAATGCCCTGGGCGCCTTCGCCGGGCTGGGCACCCTGGCAACGATCGGCCTCATTCTGGTCGGCGGCCTGGCGCTGAATTTTACCCCCTGCATCCTGCCCATGATTCCCATTAACCTCGCCATCATCGGCGCCGGCGCCCGGAGCGGCAGCCGGCGTCGGGGATTTGCGCTCGGCACGGCCTACGGCGCCGGCATGGCCCTGGCCTACGGCAGCCTGGGCCTGGCGGTGGTTTTGACCGGAGCAAAGTTCGGCACCTTGAACTCCTCGCCCTGGTTCAACTTCGCCATCGCCGCGGTCTTCATCGTGCTCAGCCTGG
>CAYPSF010000178.1:0-9223 GCA_964413165.1 uncultured Bifidobacteriaceae bacterium | reverse complement strand
CCTTTCTTCATTGCTTCCAAAGACGAATCAACCAGAAAAAGATTTCTACAAAGCATGTCGGTTGTTCAACGTTTGCAGGTGAGCCCGGGCAGCTTGCCTGGAGGGATTGCCGCTGATAGTGTCCGGGACATGACTTCAAAAACAGTCAATCGTTTGGTGTTTGCCGTGGTCGGCCGCTCGATTGGCTGTCTGGTTCTTGCCGGTTTGGTGACGGGTTGTACGATAATGTCCATACCCATGCCGCCCGAAGGACCGCCCAACGTTACGACGGTCGAAGTTTCCCTGGATCCCAAGGTGAACGAACCTTTGAAGGCACCGGTCAAGGCTTCGCTTGATCTTGCCCCCGTCCAGGATTTCCGGTTGACCGAAGACAAATACAGCCTGGTGTACCTCGAGGAGGCCAGGCGATCTTATAATGCGAAAAAACCCGTGGCCGAAATTTTCCAGGACGGGTTGAGCAACGCGCTTCGCCAAAACGGATTTCTGGGCACGAACCGGCCGCGGTATGTGCTCCGGACTGAACTCCAGGGATTCGGCTGGTTGCCCATCAAAGTCGCGCTCCCGGCGGAGTACCAGAAGTATGGTCTCACCACCGGCTACGACGATGTCCCGCCTCAATTCCGGAAGCCCGGCGGTTCACTTCTCGATAACGACCACCCCCGCCGGCTCGCGGTTTGGGTCATTTATCGGTTGTTCGACCCGGAGGCCAAGCAGCCGTTTTGGTCGCTGAAACCCCAGCCGGTCTGGGAATTTAACTACTACGGTTTGCTTCGGTCAGAGGAGCACCCGTATTATCCTGATCCCGAATGCGGGGAGGCTTTTGCCGTTACGGCTGAGGATGCGATCCGCCAGTTGATTACGGACGAGAAGTTCCGGGCGTTTTTTGAGCTTCAGGCGACGAATGCACCGTGACCGGTTCACAGCTGGGTTTGCCGCAGATTTCGCAGATGAACGCAGATTTTTGCCGCAAAGAGGCGCAGAAGACACAGAACGAAAAAAACAACTTGAACAGGAGGGAACTCCGAAAGCTTTTGCGAGCGGGCGGAGGAAATGGAGCCCTGAAGCCGTAGTCAGCCCAGAAAGCGTTTGGGGGGTGGCCAGAGGTCAGTGGTCACTGATAACCGTTAACTGATTACGGTTAACTGATTTTCGATCTTTGTTACCCTGGTAGCCTTCTGTTAAAAAATCGGCTTTGCGCTTTTTGGCGGCCACTGATTCAACTCTCAATTTAGCGGCCAAGGATCAACTTCACCTCGCCGCCTTCGATGCCTCTGTGACCGTCCCGGGCTTCGCACAGGGATTGCTCCTGGTTCCAAATGGCCTTCACGCTGTCCGGCGCATGGTCCGGCGATTTTACCCAGGTGAAGAGCTCAACGAAACACGGCTTGTTTCCGTCTTCCACTTCCCGGATGATAATATGCGGGCTGACGGAGACCATGTGCGCATTCTGATAGACTTCCCATCCGCGGTTGAGCACCACCCCGAATTCGGCTTCTTTGCCGGGTTGCACGTGATAGGTGATCAGAACGGTTTCCTTGCCAGCCGTTGCCCTGCCAGCCGATCGGTCAGCGGGGGAACGCGTCGTCGAGCAACCGGTCAGAATTGGCAGCAAGACCGCCAATAGCGAGCAGGTGATTTTGATGAATTTCATATCTTCGAAAGCTAGTGACGGATGTAAAACAGTGGTTGAGTAGAGCAGCCGGAGTGCCAAGGAAAAGGCTGAAGGCTGAACAGGAACATTCAACATTCAACGCTCAACCAACCTTAACCGCGAAATGCGCCAAATACGCGAACGGGGTTCCTGACCTGAACACGCTGAAGCGTGGACACCGAACATTTAACATTCAACGCCGAATATTGAATTTAAGGACGGCTCGCGGGGATCGGCCTTCGTCTGTATTCGGCCCGGCAGGCGCTCGCTCACCGCCTGCATTTTTCGTCTCGCGTGCCACCTGCCACCTGTCACTCGCCATCCGCCCGGCGCCGCTTTCCGAATTAAAGTTTTGCCCGTTTCTGCCGATAGGATGCCGGAGTATTGTGATGAGCACCCTCGTTTCGCCGGAAAAAGACAAATTGGACGGATACCTCGACGCCATCGAGCATCTGCCGCCCACACCCACGTTGATGATCAAATTGATCGAGTTGTTCCGGCAGCCGGAACGCGACGTGGATGAGATTGTCGGGTTGATGCGGCAGGATCCGTCACTGACGGCCGAGGTGTTGCGCGGGTGCAACAGCTCATTTTTCGGTCATGAAGCGCCGATAACGGATATCCGGGAGGCAGTGTTTCGGCTGGGGTTTTACGAAATTTACCGCATCTCCGTCGCCGTGTTCGGCATGCAGTCCATGTCCACGGCGAAAGTCGCCCACAGCTTCGAGGTGGCAGTCCTGTGGCTGCATTCGGCCATGACGGCGATTGCCGGTGGTGTGATCGCGCGGGAACTGGGCGAATCCGAGGGCATCGTGTTCACCGCCGGGCTGCTGCATGACGTGGGCAAGATTGTCCTGGCATCGGCCGAAGGGACACGCTACGCGGAATTGCTGCAGCAGCATGGTCTGCTCGGCACAGCCACCAACGATGCGGAGAAGGCGATGTTTGGTTTCGACCACGGAGAAGTCGGCGCCCGGCTGTTGAGCCGCTGGGGTGTGCCGCCGCAGGTATCCGTGCCGGTCCTGTGTCATCATCACCTGTCCTGGTCGGGACCGTTCGAACGGCTGGCGGCCATTGTGAGCCTGGCGAATCTCATGGCCCGTTGCATCGAGGGCACGGCGCCGGAAAAACCCTGTGAAGTGCCGGAGGCCGGCCATGCGCTGGAACTGCTCGGGCTGAAACACGAGGACATGCTCGCAGTGGAACATCTGGTGCGCAGCGACATTAAACGGCTGGGCTCGCTGCTTGTCGCCAGTTAACGGCGGCTCAGGCGGGAAAGTGATTGAACGCGGCGTCTTTGAATAGAAAGACGCATTGGGCAGATAGGGCGGGGCTTCGCGTTCTGCAATCTTCTAACTTCTATCTTCCATCCTCGCCGTAATGATCCTCAGGTCTTTTGACTGCTCACCAAAGCCTGAAGATTTTTTATGCCCAGGTCGATATTCGATTCCATGGAAACCATTTGTTGGTCGCGCTTTGCGGCCGTCGCCGCATTCTCCTGCTCGGCGGGCGCCAGGATTTTGTCCTTCCCCAGTTTTACCACATAGTCGTTCGGGCCGACTCCGCCGAAGTCCACAAACTTGTCATAATCCGCCTGGGCGGCTTTGGTTCGTTCCTGGATTTGCAGGGCGGCCGTTGCCCAGGTGTCGTTGACGTGCGTGAACGTGGCCAGAACGCCCAATATTTCCCGCCGGACTTTGGACTCAGGCAGTGCGCCAACCAGTTTGGACACGGCCGTTTGCGTGGCCAGGTAATTTTGATGGTAGTCATCGAGGTTTGCTCTGTCGCCCAGGGCGCTGCGCAGCGCCTGGAATTGCTTGATCGCCGAGGCCGCTTTGTCCTGGTATAACTGCAAGGCCTTCTCGGCTTTTTCCCTGGCCTGCTGCGCCTTGGAGAGTTGCTGCGTCAATTCATCAATTTTCGCCTTTTGGGCTTCGACCTGGCTGTTGAGGGTCTTCAGGTCCTCCGCGGCCGTGTCGGCCTTTTTTTGCACTTCATCCAATTGGCTTTTTAAGTCCTGGGCGGAAGCTGATGGTGATGCGGGTGACTCTTGCGCCGGAGTTCGGCTGTTGGACGCCTGCAGCTGCTGTTCCAGCTTTTGGATCCGCGCTTTGAGGTCGGCATTCTCTGATTGCAGCTTCGTATCTGTTTTTCCGCAACCGGACAATAGAACCGAAATGGTTATGAACAACGCAAAACGAAGGAGATTTTTCGCTTTCATGATTTGACATTGCTCCGCATCGGGTCTCATGTCCAGAGGAAAAATGACCGGCTGAAAGGGAAAGGCTGAAGACTGAGGGCTGAAGTTAATTTCAACCGCAAAAGGCGCAGAAGACGCAAACACGCTGAAGCGTGGACTCTGAACACAGAGAATCCCTGCCGCAAAAAGCTCTCGCGTCACGTTCCACGAGTCACGTGTCACCCCAGCGGCCCGGCTTCGGCGGCGGTTGACGGCTAGGGGCTGACGATTCTCAATCCCGTCGGGGCGGCGGGCGGCGAATAGACAGCGAGATACTGGGTATTGCCAAATCCGGCAGCCAGGACTGCGCCGGTACCGTCCAAATGATATTTCCTGACGCTATCCCCGAACGCGACGTACAGGCAGCCGCTGGTGGCATCAATGCCGAGCCCGGCCGGGTTGAAGACCGCGTTGTCGTTGGGCAACACGTAACCTTTGTACGGCAGATTCAGAATGGAACCCGAGTTTTGCAAACCGACATAAAGCTGGTTGGCGGAATCCAAGGCAATGCCGTAAATGAACTCCAGGCGGGTCAAGACGTCGGTGGCAACGCCATTGGCCGCGAATTTCTTGACGGAGCGGATGGTATTCGCGTGCAGGCTGCCGGTGTTGTCGAACGCCAGGTACGGATTGTTTGAATCCAATCCGGCGGCAAAAGGAGATGGGTTGCCGCCCGGGCCGAACTTCGTGATGGTCCCGCCTCCGGCAACCGGGCTGGCCGAATAGACATACAGATGGCCGCTGGCATCCCGCGCGAGGCCCATGGGCCGGCTCAGGCCGGAGGCAAAAACCGACCGGACCCCATCCGGCCTGAATTTCTCAATCGTGCCGCTGGTTGAATTGGCCACAAACAGCAGGTTGCCCAGGTCGTCGAGCGCCATCCCCGCCGGCCCGGCCAGGCCCGTGGCGACCACGACCCGTGTCCCGTCTTCATGGAGTTTGGTGATCGTTCCATTCGAAATGTCGCTGGCATAGATGCTGGATATACTCATGGCGTGGCGCAGGTTAAATTTCAAAGTTCATTGCCCGTTAATACCAATCCTCGTGCCCGGAAAAATACCGCGCCGGGACAGGGTGTCAACGCTGTTTTTGAGAACCCGGATACGAATGACAACAAACGTCACAGAAAGATTTTTACCTTAGAGAACACAGAGAACACAGAGAGTTTTAACCGCGAATCGCGCCCGGTACGCGAACAAGCGGTTAGAAACCGTCACCCGCATGTTTGGTTTTCATGTCACCTGTCATCTGCCACCTGTGATCTGCTTCGGTGCTTGCGGTTGCAACGCCCTTGGCCCAGCCTTGGGCCGCTGACATCCCGAAGTTCGCCGTGAAACTGTTGTTTACATTGATTGCGCTGAGCCTCCTGGGGACGGCGTGCAACCCTTCCAACGAAACCCTTCGCCGGCGGGTCGCCGGGACCTGGATCCAGGGGATGCACACGCTCACCCTCGATCCAGACGGCACTTACACGTCCATTTTTCCGGGCGAACCGGCAATCACCTACAAAGCCCGGTGGCAGATTGAGCACGGATGCCTGGTGGTGACGAACGTAAGCAGCAATGCGGTGCCCATAGCGGGCGATACCACCGTGCAGATCGTTCTGGTCGATTCCTACCGTCTGGAAATGGCCTTGGGCACCAATAAAATTTGGATGACCCGCTAAAGCGGATCGGAGCAGGTGTTTCCAGCCACGGATTTACCCGGATGTAACGCCGATAAAAAACAGCGATAACCTGCGTCCATCTGCGGCTCAAGCGGTGCTTGACCTGGAGACTTGATATCGCGGCGCTCCTGACCCAACCTTGGCCCGCTGGCACACTGAAGTTTGCCGTGAAACTGCGGTTTACATTGATTGCACTGAGCCTCCTGGGGACGGCCTGTAACCGGTCCAGCGATGACCTTCAGTGGCAGGTCACCGGGACGTGGTCGCAGGGAATACACACCCTCACCCTGGGTGCCGACGGCACCTACACGTCCGTATTCTCGGCCAAACACACGATTACCTACAAGGCCAGGTGGCGCATCGAGAACCAATTCCTGATATTGACAGACGTGAGCAGCAATTCGGTGCCGTTAGCCGACAATGCCACGGTAAAGATTGTTCTGGTCGACAAACACCGTTTGGAACTGTCATCAGGCACCAATCGAATCTGGATGACACGATGATGCGATGCGGGTGCCTTTTGCACCTTTGGGCGGCTAATGGTTCAGCCCTCAACTCCCTATTTCCAGTCGAAGACGGTTTCGGCGTCGAGGTATTTCCAGGTCTTCCCTTTCTTGACCCGGGGCGTGGTGCGTCCGATGTAGGAGAGGATGTGGTGCGGGCTGTCTTTTTCCACGATAAAGAGGAGCGGATTCACCAGCCGGGAAACAATCAGGCCGGTCGGTTCCATCCGGATTTGTTCCACCGTCCGGCCGGCCTGCACCGATTCCCCGGTTTTCACGAACCGGAACATGAATGTGCGTTCCCATTCCAACGAGATGAAGCGGAATTTGACGCTGTCGCCGCGCATCAAGTCGGACCAGTGAACCATCATGAAAGGATAGATGGTGTCATCGGTCAACGTGTCGGGCTGGAGTTTCTGGGCGTCGCCCTTCGGCGGATTCAGGCCCTTGGCGTATCCGATAAAGAGCTGTTGTCGTTCCGGGCTTTTGGGATCAGGCGCAACCTGGACGGCGCCAGAGACCTGGGCCTGAAACTCCTGCATCTGAAAGGAGACGAGCCGGCCGGATTCGTACACGGCAGTTTCCGCGGCAGCCACGGAGCCGTTGGTGCCAAGAAATTCCCGCTCGACATGGACGATGGTGTTGGAGCCGGTGGCCGTCCGCCGGAAGGTGTAGAGGACCTTCTGGCGGTTGGACCCGATTTCATAAAGGGTGCCGGTGAACTGTTTGGGCTCGGCGTAATCAAACGCTTCGAGCGATGCCGGGAGCGCGGCATCGGCGGCCATAACCACCGGCACGGCCCATAACCACGACCAAACGATACAGACAGAAAAAAATTTCATCGGTTCCAGTCCCCCTTGGACAAACGCAGACTATCACAAATTTAATTCCTGTCAGGCAAAGAGTAATGTCTCCGGCGAAATTTCGGTTGCAGACGGACACCGATGGAACAACGAAGGCGCAAAATCGCGAAATCAAACCCTCGACCCTCTGCCTTTAACTCCCAACCGGCCTTAACCAACCGCCTGTCACTTGCGACTCGCGGCCCGCCCCGGGAAGCCTATTGAATCGGGAATGTGGCGACGATGGCCCCGTCCAGCTTAACCACCACCGTGTTTCCGTTTGTCACCTCGCCTTGCAGGTCACAGGCCGCGCAGTTGGCTTGAATCAGAGTCCCGACATCTTTCTGCCGCACCAGATCGTGGACTTGAACGGCAATTTTGGCCGGACCGGCCACCGGCACCGAACTGACCATCACCAGGGTATCGTCCGGACTGAAAAGAACATGCCAGCGGCCGGTCGCGGGCTTGAAGCCTTCCATGATGTTGACCGGGAACTGGAATTTATAATGGGTGGCGAATCGCTCGATCACATCCACGTAGGATGCGGAAAAGCCACTGGGGTCAGCCGTAACAGAAATGGCCTGGTCGCCACCGGGTGATAAGGCTGCACCGCCGATGATCCCCGGCTGGAAATTATGCTGCGCGAGGATGGCGCCGTCCTGCCGGAATACGGCAAGGCCCGGCAGGGCCCACCCCGCCACATTGGTGGACACCTGCAACTGCCGGGAACCACAGGTCTGGCTGGCAAAGCCAATTTGGGATTTGATGTCAACAAAAGGTCCATTCTTCCTGGCTGCCACGGCAACCGGATTGGTCTTGTGGGCACCTGAACCCGCCACCGCTTTAACTTTGGCCGGCCGAGCAACGGCTGGCTCGGGTGCGGGCGCGGCGGGTTGCTGGTCAGGGGAGGGTGCGACCGTCGAGGCGACCGTCGTTGCTCCCGGGGCGGGCGTAACCGGCGACGATTCGTTGGTTTGCGCCGTGCTCCCGCCGTTGACGGCAGAAGCATCGCCGGGATGAGTCACCGGGCCGCCCGACGCCGTGATTTTGGACGATGGTTCGACCGTAACCGCCACGGCCTGGCTGCACTTGAGGCACGATTCGTTCTGGGCGACCAGATAATAAATGGTGGTGGTGGCCGGCGACACCGTTTGCGAGCTGGTGCCGGAGACGTCGGCTCCGTTGAGGCTCAGTTGCTTCACCGCCGGCGAAACCTGCCACGAAAGAGTACTCGTCTGGCCGGGCTTGATGGACGCCGGACTGGCCGAAAACGAATTGATGGCCGGCGCCGGCGGCGAGCCGGTCACGGAAAAAGGCTCACGAAAAGTATAATCCATGCTCTTCGGCCCAAAGGTGGTGATTTCGTCAGTGGAAATTTTAATCCGGATGGGGCCATTGCTCGCGCCTTCGGGCACGATGGCCAGAATTTCCAGCGGACCGTTGGGAGCAGGAAAATGCCGGAACGAAGCAAAGGCCGGAACACCGTTGAACCAGACCCCGGACAAATCCGCCGGATCATAATGAAAGGTGCCGATGATACGGACCTGGTCGCAAACCATCGCACTTTTGGGCGTGAAATCCTTGACCTGGTTGGTAACACAGCCGGCCGAAAAGGCAACCCATGCCAGAACAACCAGGCGACGGACACGGACAGCGCCCCGCAAACTCTGAGCGGCAGGAAACGCGGCGGAAATTGTGGCCTTAGTCATACTGTCGGGAAACTTGCCAATTCCATTTGAATAGCAAAAGCAAAATCAGCCCGAGTACGGGGCATCAGACCGGCGCTCCAGCCAGGGGAATTTGAGCCTTTTGGCGGCCGGGAGGTTTTGTCACCCTCAGCGTGATGAAGATTCACGAGCTCAATCATGTGGCCATCCACGTCGCGGACGTGGAACGGAGCAGCGCTTTTTATCGCGGGGTTCTGCGGCTGGAGCCGATGCCGCGCCCGGCGTTTGATTTTCCGGGCGCATGGTTCCGGCTGGGCACGAACCAGGAATTGCACCTGATCGGCCGGCGCGGCCCGCCGGTTGTCGCCGCCGACGGCAACAACCATTTCGCGCTCCGGGCCGACGACCTCGCGGCCTGGGAAAAGCATTTGCAACAGGCCGGCGCGGAGTTTCGGCCGAAGAAGCAGCGGCCGGACGGCGCGTGGCAGGTTTTCTTGCGCGACCCGGACGGACATTTCATCGAGCTGTTCACGCCGGAAAGGATTTAACCGCAAAGAACGCATAGAACACAAAGAAACATTCAACGCTCAACATTCAACGTGCTTTGTAGAAATCTTTTTCTGGTTGATTCGTCTTTGGAAGCAATGAAGAAAGG